>NZ_BAAAZH010000010.1:10361-18406 GCF_039536805.1 Nocardioides fonticola
CCGGCCGGGGAAACCTGCCGATTCCGGCCCCGGCCGGCCCGATTCCGGGCAGTTCCGCCTGTCCGATGTGACCAGTGGGGCCGATGTGATCCGGTTCCGGCGATTGGTCAGCTGAGTCTGTCGGTTTGTGACGCAAGACTTGCCTGACCGATGGCAGGAGTCACCGGGCGCCCGGTGACTCAGACGTCCGACCCGCCCCGAACCTCACCGCGGTCCGCGGGGCAGGCGTCCGCCGATGAACCGGATGATCCCGGCGACCGGGGAGAGCAGCGCGCGCAGCGGGTTCGTGGACGGCGGGGTGTTGGTGCGGTCGTCGGGGTAGGTGTCGCAGACGTCGCCGATCCCGTCGCGGTCGCGGTCGCCCTGGTCGGGGTTGGTCACCGCAGGGCAGTTGTCGGCGACGTCGGCCACCAGGTCGTTGTCGCGGTCGGGCAGCGGCGTGTCGTCGCAGACGTCGCCGATTCCGTCGGCGTCGCTGTCCTGCTGATCCTGGTTGGCGAGGTTCGGGCAGTTGTCGGAAGCGTCCGGCACGAGGTCGTCGTCGGCGTCGTCGTCCACCGGGTTCCCGGTCTCGTCGCAGACATCGCCCACCCCGTCCCCGTCGGTGTCGGTCTGGTCGTAGCTCGAGACCGACGGGCAGTTGTCGATGTTGTCGAGCACGCCGTCGCCATCACTGTCGGTGTAGTCCGGCCCGCCGCCGCCTCCGTTGCCGTTGGAGTCGTCGCAGGCGTCGCCGATCCCGTCCGTGTCGACGTCGGTCTGGTCGGGGTTGAAGGTGTAGACGCAGTTGTCGAGCGAGTCCTCGAAGCCATCACCGTCGTTGTCGTTGCCGTTGTAGTCAGGGGCATCGCAGACGTCGCCGATGCCGTCGTTGTCGGTGTCCTCCTGGCCGGGGTTGGCGTCGTACATGCAGTTGTCGTGGAAGTCGCCGACGCCGTCGCTGTCATAGTCGGTCTCGCCGTCCTCGAAGGCGGTCGTGCGCTGCTCGTGGAGGGCGGTGGTCGCGCCGGAAGGAACCGCCGTGATGCCGGTGAGGCCCGCGCCGCACAGCGTGAGGAGGGTCGCGGCCACCACGGAGCGGGTGCGGGCGCGTCGGGGGTGTCGGGACATCGTCGTTCCTCTCGGTCGGGCCGCGCAGCGGCCGTCGGATCGCCCGCGGGCCGGGGAGGGTGGGGACGCCGGACGATCGGTCGACGCTAGTGGGAGGCAGCGGCCGGCGATACCCTCCGGCCTATCGCGCTAGACCGGCGGCGGGGAGATGGGACCGCGGATATCCGATGGGACGCCGGCGGGCGCCCGTGGCAGGGTGACGCCGTGCGCGCGACTCTCGGACGACTCCTCCCGCCCACGAAGCTCGAACGCGACCTGGCCCTGCAGAGCGTGCTCTCGGCCTTCGCGACGGGTTCGTTCCTCACCGGCACCGCGGTCTTCTTCACCCAGATCGTCGGCCTGACCGGCGCCCAGATCGGTCTGGGCATGTCGATCTCGGCGGCGGTGGCACTGGCGCTGCAGATCCCCATGGGCCGCGTGGCCGACCACCTCGGAGCCAAGACGCTGTGGGTCTGGTCGAGCACGTGCGAGGCGGCGCTCTACTTCGCCTGGCCCGCGATCGACGGTCTGCTCACCTTCGTCCTGATGCTCTCGCTGCTGGCGGTCGTCGAGACGGCCGGCCGCAACGGCCGCAACGTGTACCGCATCGCGGTCTTCACCCGCGAGACCCGCGTCGCCGCGATGGCCTACCAGCGGGCGGCACGCAACGTCGGCTACACCCTCGGCGCCGGCGCCGGTGGTGTCGCGCTCGGCATCGGCAGCCGGTGGGCGATCCTCGCCATCCCGCTGCTCACCGGTGCCCTGCTCGTGCTCAACGCCCTCATGGTCGCCATCACCCTGCCCGAGCTGGCGCGCACCGGAGGCACGCAGGGGGAGTCGCCGGTCGAGGAGGCGCTGCACGCCGCGCCGGCGGCCTGGCGCAACCGCGGCTTCGTCGTCCTCGCGGCCTGCAACGGGGCCCTGAGCTCCAACCAGGTGCTGCTCAACGTCGTCGTCCCGCTGTGGCTCGTCGAGCGCACCGATGCCCCCCACACGCTGCTGGCGTGGCTGTTCGGCACCAACACCGTGCTCGCCGTGCTGCTCCAGGTGCGGGCCTCCCGGCTGGCCGACTCCGTCGAGGGGTCGTTGCGGGCGGTGCGTCTCTCAGGCTGGGCGTTCGTGGTCTCCTGCCTGGTCATCGCCATCACCCACGACACCGTCGGGTGGGTCTCGATCGTGCTGATCTGGGCCGGACACGTCACCATCACCGGCGCCGAGCTGTGGCAGTCGGCGTCCGACTGGGGCTTCACCTCCGAGCTCTCCGACCACCGGCGTCTGGGCGACTACCAGGGCGTGTGGGGGATGGGCTACCAGGTCGAGCCGATCATCTTCCCCGCGCTCTACACCTTCCTCGCCCTCCATTGGGGGACGCCGGGATGGGCGGTCATCGCCGCCATCGGTGTCGGTGCCGCTGCGCTCGCGCACCCGGCCGCCCGCGCCGCGCAGCGCCACCTCGAGCGCATCGGCGCACCCACGGCGGCCTGATCACCGCCTGATCACCGGCTGATGGTCGGGTGAGTCGCCGAAGCTCCTAGACTCACCCCCTGTGACGGCACAGAAGCTCGACGGCACCGCCACCGCGGCGGCGATCAAGGACGAACTCACGGCCCGCATCGCGGCCCTGCGCGAGCGGGGCGTCGTCCCCGGCCTGGGCACGGTGCTCGTCGGCGACGACCCCGGGTCGCGCTGGTACGTCGGCGGCAAGCACAAGGACTGCGCCGAGGTCGGCATCGAGTCGATCCGCGTCGACCTGCCGGCCACCGCCACCCAGGCCGAGATCGAGGAGCACATCGCCGCCCTCAACGCCGACCCGGCGTGCACCGGCTACATCGTCCAGCTGCCGCTGCCGAAGGGCATCGACGAGAACCGCATCCTCGGGCTCATCGACCCCGCCAAGGACGCCGACGGCCTGCACCCCACCAACCTCGGCTGGCTCGTGCTCGGCACCGAGGCGCCGCTGCCCTGCACGCCGTACGGCATCGTGGAGATCCTGCGCCGCCACGGCGTCGAGATCGCCGGCGCCGAGGTCTGCGTCGTCGGGCGCGGCGTCACCGTCGGCCGTCCGATGGGCCTGCTGCTGACCCGCCGCTCGGAGAACGCCACCGTCACGCTGTGCCACACCGGCACCCGCGACCTCGCCGCCCACGTGCGCAACGCCGACATCGTCATCGCCGCCGCCGGCGTCCCGGGCATCATCACCGCCGACATGGTCAAGCCCGGCGCCGCGGTGCTCGACGTCGGCGTCTCGCGGGTCGACGGCAAGATCGCCGGCGACGTCGCGGACGACGTGTGGGAGGTCGCCGGCTGGGTCTCGCCGAACCCCGGCGGCGTCGGTCCGATGACCCGCGCGATGCTGCTCTCGAACATCGTCACGATGGCCGAGCGATCGCTGGCCTGACGGTGAGCGACGCCGCGGAACCGCTCGAGCCCGTCGAGGCGCCCCCCGAGGACGTCGCGGCCGCCGAGGCGTTCCCGGCGTCCGATGCCGGCGGGGACCCCGAGGAGCCTGGCGAGCCCGAGGAGCCTGGCGAGCCCGAGCACCCGGGTGAGCCCGAGGAGCGTCGCTACCCCTCCACCCTCGGCGGACTGCTCTACCTCTTCATGCTCGGCGGCGCGGCCACCGGCGTGCTGGTGGCGTGGGCCGGCGACTGGCGCGCCGGCGTCCGGCTGCTCTCGCTCTCGCTGCTCTTCGGCGCCGGCTCCCGCCTGCTCGTGCCGTCGCATCAGGCGGGCATGCTGCGGGTGCGGCACCAGCTGGTCGACGTCGCCCTGCTGGTCGCCGTCGCGGCGATCCTGTTCGTGCTGGTCGGCAGCATCCCGGACTGACCCCTGACTGACCCCGGACCGACCCCGGGCCGCACGCCCCCGAGCAACGCACGAGGCCCCGAGCAGCGCTCGGGGCCTCGTGGTGTCGGATCGGAACGGCTCAGATGAGGCCGAGCTCCTGGACCGCGTTGCGCTCGTCCTCGAGCTCGGCGACCGAGGCGTCGATGCGGCCGCGGGAGAACTCGTCGATCTCCAGACCCTGGACGATCGACCAGTCGCCGTCCTTGGTGGTGACCGGGAAGGAGGAGACCAGACCCTCGGGGACGCCGTAGGAACCGTCGGAGACGACCGCCATGGAGACCCAGTCGTTCTCGGCGCTGCCGTAGAGCCAGTCGCGCGCGGCGTCGATGGTGGCCGAGGCGGCGGAGGCGGCCGAGGAGGAGCCGCGGGCCTCGATGATGGCCGCGCCGCGCTTGGCGACGGTCGGGATGAAGTAGCTCTCCACCCACTCCTGGTCGTTCACGACCTCGGCGGCGTTGCGGCCGCCGACCTGGGCGTGGAACAGGTCGGGGTACTGGGTGGCCGAGTGGTTGCCCCAGATCGTCATGTGGGTGATGTCGGTGACCGCGGCGCCGGTCTTCGCGGCGAGCTGGGAGATGGCGCGGTTGTGGTCGAGGCGGGTGAGCGCGGAGAAGCGCTCCTTCGGGATGTCGGGGGCGTTGCTGGCGGCGATGAGCGCGTTGGTGTTGGCCGGGTTGCCGGTCACGCCGATGCGGACGTCGTCGGCGGCGACCTTGTTGAGGGCCTTGCCCTGGGCGGTGAAGATCGCGCCGTTGGCCGAGAGCAGGTCGCCGCGCTCCATGCCCGGGCCGCGCGGACGCGCGCCGACGAGCAGGGCGAGGTTGACGCCGTCGAAGATCTTCTCCGGGTCGTCGCCGATCTCGACGCCGGCCAGGCTCGGGAACGCGCAGTCGTCGAGCTCCATGACGACGCCCTCGAGGGCCTTGAGCGCGGGGGTGATCTCGAGCAGGCGCAGCTCGATGGGCGCGCCGCCGGTCAGGGCACCACTGGCGAGGCGGAAGAGCAGGCTGTAGCCGATCTGGCCGGCCGCGCCGGTGACGGCCACCTTCAACGGGGTGGGGCTCACGACATCTCCTTGATTCGAATGTGGGGGCCCACGACCGGGACCCGCTCCGAAGCTAGCAGCGCAGGACGTCGGCGGCTCCCCCGGGTGGTCGGGGCGAGATGCGGGGCGCGACGATGGGGGTGTGCGCCTCCCGTTGCCCGATCGTCCGCTCCTGCTGCTGGGCACCGGCCTGCTGCTGCTGGCGGTCGCGGCGCGGTGCGGGGCCGGCGAGCCGCCGACCATCGGGCCCGGCGGTGTCGACGGCCTGGTGATCCCGGCGTCCCTGCCCCTCGATCCCGCCGACTACGTCACCCGGCCCGACGGCAACCGGTACCTGCCGCTGCCCGACGCGCGTCTCGCGGACGTCGAGGGGATCGCGGTGGCGCGTTGGGAACACGGCGGCGTCGTCGATCTCGTGGCCGAGGACGCCGCGGGCGACCTGTGGTGGTTCGGCCGGGAGGGGGAGTGGGTCGCCGGCGAGGACGGCGCCCGCCCCGGGCTGCTGGTGCCGGCCCGCCCGCGCCGGGGCGACGGGTTCCAGCGCGCGCTGGTACCCGGGCTCGTCGACCAGAGCGCCACGGTCGCCGCCGTCGGGGACGGCACCCTGACCCTCGACGTCGCGGATCCGCTCGATCCGGCGGTCGCCGGCCGGGAGATCTACGAGGTCGACCGGGGCCTGGTCTCGCCCGCCGACGGCTGACCTGACAGGCTGGTCCGGACAGCGGCGGAGGCGACGGCGTCCCACCCGCTGGCATCAGGTATCTTGACGTCAAGAAACTTTCCGCGACTGCTCCGGAGGAACAGCCTCATGGCCCCGATCATCTACACGCACACGGACGAGGCGCCCCTGCTGGCGACGTACTCGTTCCTGCCGATCATCCAGGCGTACGCCGCGAAGGCGGGTGTCGAGATCGAGACCCGCGACATCTCGCTGTCCGGCCGGATCATCAGCCAGTTCCCCGAGCGCCTCACCGAGGAGCAGCGCATCGCCGACCACCTCGCCGAGCTCGGCGAGCTGGCCACGCGCCCCGAGGCCAACATCATCAAGCTGCCGAACATCTCCGCCTCGATCCCGCAGCTCAAGGCAGCGGTCGCCGAGCTGCAGAGCCAGGGCTACGACATCCCCGACTACCCCGAGAACCCCTCCACGCCGGAGGAGCAGGAGATCCGGGCGAAGTTCGACAAGGTCAAGGGTTCGGCCGTGAACCCGGTGCTGCGCGAGGGCAACTCCGACCGCCGCGCGCCCGCCTCGGTCAAGAACTACGCCAAGGCCCACCCGCACCGCATGGGTGCCTGGAGCCCCGAGTCGAAGACGAACGTCGCGACCATGGGCGTCAACGACTTCTTCAGCAACGAGTTGTCGGTCGTCGTCCCGGCCGACGACACCCTCCAGATCAAGCACGTCGCCGCCGACGGCACCGTCACGGTGCTCAAGGACGCCGTCAAGGTGCTGGCCGGCGAGGTCGTCGACGGCACGTTCATGGACGTCGCCGCGCTGCGCGCCTTCCTCGCCGAGCAGGTCGCCCGGGCCAAGGCCGAGGGCGTGCTGTTCTCCGCCCACCTCAAGGCCACGATGATGAAGGTCTCCGACCCGATCATCTTCGGTCACGTCGTCGAGGTGTTCTTCGCCGACGTCTTCGCCCAGTACGGCGCCGACCTGAAGGCCGCCGGCCTCTCGGCCAACGACGGCCTCGGCGCGATCCTCGCCGGCCTCGACAAGCTGCCGAACGGCGCGGAGATCAAGGCCGCCTTCGACGCCGCCCTCGCCGCAGGCCCCGCCCTGGCGATGGTCGACTCCGACAAGGGCATCACCAACCTGCACGTGCCCTCCGACGTCATCATCGACGCCTCGATGCCCGCGATGATCCGCACCTCGGGCCACATGTGGAACGCCGCCGGCGAGGAGCAGGACACCCTCGCGGTCATCCCCGACTCCAGCTACGCGGGCGTCTACCAGGCCGTCATCGACGACTGCCGCGCCCACGGCGCCTACGACCCGGCCACCATGGGCTCGGTGCCCAACGTCGGCCTCATGGCCAAGGCCGCCGAGGAGTACGGCTCCCACGACAAGACCTTCGAGATCCCGGCCGACGGCACCGTGCAGGTCGTCGACGGCTCCGGCGCCGTCCTCATCGAGCACCAGGTGAAGGCCGGCGACATCTGGCGCGCCTGCCAGACCAAGGACGCCCCGATCCGCGACTGGGTGAAGCTGGCCGTCAGCCGCGCCCGCGCCACCGGTGCGCCGGCGGTGTTCTGGCTCGACGAGAACCGTGCCCACGACGCCAACCTCATCGCGAAGGTCAAGGAGTACCTGCCCGAGCACGACACCGACGGGCTGACCATCGAGATCATGGCGCCGGCCGCGGCCACCGCCTACTCGGTCGAGCGCATCCGCAAGGGCGAGGACACCATCTCGGTCACCGGCAACGTGCTGCGCGACTACAACACCGACCTCTTCCCGATCCTCGAGCTCGGCACCTCGGCGAAGATGCTCTCGGTCGTTCCGCTGATGAACGGCGGCGGCCTCTTCGAGACCGGTGCCGGCGGTTCGGCGCCCAAGCACGTGCAGCAGCTGGTCAAGGAGAACTACCTGCGCTGGGACAGCCTCGGGGAGTTCTTCGCGCTCGTGCCCTCCCTCGAGCTCTACGCCGAGCAGGCCGGCGCCCCGGGCGCGAAGGTGCTCGCGGCCACCCTCGACAAGGCCACCGAGACCTTCCTCAACGAGGACAAGTCGCCCACCCGTCGCGTCGGCGGCATCGACAACCGCGGCTCGCACTTCTACCTGGCCCTCTACTGGGCCCAGGAGCTCGCCGCGCAGACCGAGGACGCCGCCCTCGCGGCCGCCTTCGCCCCGCTCGCCGAGAAGCTGGCCGCCGAGGAGGCGACCATCGTCGCCGAGCTCAACGGCGTCCAGGGCAGCCCGGCCGACATCGGCGGCTACTACCGCCCCGATGACGCGAAGGCCTCGGCCGTGATGCGTCCCTCGGCCACCCTGAACGAGGCCGTCGCCTCGCTCTGATCCCGACGCGACCGCGGCCCCGGCTCCCTCGTGGAGCCGGGGCCG
>NZ_BAAAZH010000010.1:18418-143272 GCF_039536805.1 Nocardioides fonticola
CGGTGGTCGAGGTGCGAGCGCAAGCGAGCCGTCCCGGTGGTCGAGGTGCGAGCGCCAGCGAGCCGCGAGACCCCCGCACCCGAGCGCCCACCGGTACCGCACGGCGTTCGTCCCACCGGGTCTCGCGGCTCGTCGCTGGCGCTCCTCGCACCTCGACCACCGGCGGCTGGCGCTCCTCGCACCTCGACCACCGGCGGCTGGCGCTCCTCGCACCACCTCGACCACCGGCGGCTGCGCTCCTCGCACCTCGACCGGTCGTTCCGTGGCGTTCAGCGCTCGAGCCGACACACGAGCAGCGTGTCGAGGCCGTGGTCGCTGCGATGGGACGCCGTCAGCCGCAGGCCGGCCGCCTCGGCGCGGGCGCCGAGGAGCTCGGGGGTGCGGAAGGAGTCGTGATCGCGGGGGAAGTCCTGCCGCGGCCCGGGTGCTCCGGCGGCGACGAACGTGGCGGTGAACGCGACCCCGCCAGGACGCAGCACGCGTCGCCACTCGGCCAGGGCGGCCGCCGGGTCGGGCAGCAGGTGCAGCACCGTCACGCAGGTGACCACGTCGACCGAGGCGTCGGGCAACGGCAGCCGCGTGGCGTCGGCCCGGGCGAGCAGCAGCGTGGGATCGGCGGCCCGGGCCCGGGCGAGCATGCCGGGGGAGAGGTCGATGCCGACCCGGCGTCCGCCGGTGGGCAGTGCGCGCAGCACGAGTGCCGTGCCGGTGCCGACGTCGAGCACGACGCCACCGGGAGACGCGTCGGCGGCGAGGCCGGCGACCTCGGCGGCGATGCCCCGGTGCATGGGGTTGTCGTCGTAGGTCGGGGCGCGATCGTCGTAGTGACGGCGTACGGCGTGGGTCATGTCACCTCCCGGGAGTGGCCATCCTCGCGAGCGCCGGGGAATTGGTCCAGACCGGGTCTGGTTGGAGGATCGTGACCGTGACCCGGACCGCCACCTCGTCCACCGAGACCCGAGTCGACCGCTCGCCCGCCCCGCTCGACGCCCGCCGCGCCACCTTCGCGATCCTGGCGCTGGCGCTCGGCGGGTTCGCGATCGGGACGACGGAGTTCGTGACCATGGGGCTGCTGCCCCAGATCGCGGACGGCGTGGGCGTCTCCGAGCCCACCGCCGGGCACGTGATCTCGGCCTACGCCCTCGGTGTCGTGGTCGGCGTCCCGATCCTCAGCTTCCTCGGCGCCGGCCTGCCGCGCCGCACCCTGCTGGTCGGGCTGATGGGGTTCTACGCGCTCTTCAACGTGGTGAGCGCGGCCGCCGGCAGCTACGGGCTCCTCACCGCCGCCCGGTTCCTCGACGGCCTCCCGCACGGGGCCTACTTCGGCGTGGCGAGCCTCGTGGCCGCCAGCGTCGTGGCACCCGAACTCAAAGGTCGCGCGGTCGCCAGCGTCATGCTCGGCCTCTCGGTCGCCAACGTCGTCGGCGTCCCGGCCGCCACCTGGCTGGGGCAGCACGTCGGCTGGCGGGCGGCCTACCTGTCCACCGCCGGCATCGCGCTCGCCACGGTGGCGATGACGCTGCTCTTCGTGCCCGACCGCCCCGGCGACCCCGAGGCCACCGGACGCCGCGAGGCGCGCTCGTTCTTCACCAACCGGCAGGTCTGGTGGACCATGGCGGCAGGCGCGATCGGCTTCGGCGGCATGTTCGCGGTCTACTCCTACATCGCCACCACGGTCACCGACATCGGCGGCCTCGGCGAGGGCACCGTGCCCGTCTTCCTGCTGGCGTTCGGCCTCGGCATGGTCGCGGGCACCTGGGTCGCGGGCGAGCTGGCCGGCTGGTCGGTCTTCCGCTCCCTCATCGGCGCGGGCGTCGGCTCGGCGGTCGTGATGGTGCTCTTCTGGCTGCTCGCGCCGTACGGCTGGGCGCTGCTCCCCGTCGTCTTCCTCATCACCGCCATCGGCTCGGTGCTGGTGGTCAACCTCCAGTTGCGCCTGATGGACGTCGCCGGCGACGCCGTCACCCTCGGCGCCGCGATGAACCACGCGGCCCTCAACATCGCCAACGCGCTCGGCGCCTGGATCGGCGGCCTGGTCATCGCGGCCGGCTACGGCTACCGGGCACCGGCGCTGGCCGGTGCGGCCCTCGCCGTGCTGGGGGTCGGCATCCTGCTGGCCGCGGCGGCCAGTCACCGTCGAGCCGAGACGGCGGCGCCCGCCGCCCACTAGGTTGCGGGCGTGCTCCCACGCCCGCTCCGTCGCGCCGTCATGGCGCTCGTGCTCCTCACCCCGCTGCTGCTCGTGGCGCCTGCTGCGCCCGCCGCACCCGCGCAGGCCTCCGAGCCCGCCCCGCGTCCCCAGATCGCCGAGGGCCGCGTGCTCGACGACCTCGGCCGGGTGCTCGTGCTGCACGGCGTCAACATGGTCGCCAAGCTCGACCCCTACGCGCCCGACGAGCTCGGCTTCGGCCGGGACGACGCCCGGTTCCTCGCGCGGCAGGGCTTCACGACGGTGCGCCTCGGGCTGATCTGGAAGGCCGTCGAGCCCCAGCCGGGGCAGTACGACGACGCCTACCTGGCCCGCATCCGCAGGACGACGCGGGTGTTGGCCGACCACGGCATCCGCACGCTGCTCGATTTCCACCAGGACCTCTACCACGAGCGGTTCCAGGGCGAGGGCGCCCCGGATTGGGCGGTCCTCGACGACGGGCTGCCCTCGCAGCCCCAGCTCGGCTTCCCGAACAACTACTTCGTCAACCTCGGTCTCAACCGGGCCTTCGACAACTTCTGGGCGAACGCCGCCGGCCCGGGCGGCGTCGGACTCCAGGACCGGTACGCCGCCGCATGGGCGCACGTGGCGACCTTCTTCCGCGGCACCCCCGGCGTGCTGGGCATCGACGTCTTCAACGAGCCCTGGCCGGGCACGGGGTGGCAGCTGTGCATCAACCCGCTCGGCTGCCCGACCTTCGACGGCCGCCTGGAGGCCTTCACGCAGCGGGTCGTCGACGCCGTCCGCGCGGTCGACCCGGCCACGCCGGTGTTCTACGAGCCGAACGTGCTGTTCAACAACGGCGTCGCCACGCTGGTGACGCCCACGGGCACCGACCTGGGGTTCTCCTTCCACGACTACTGCCTCACCGCCGACCTCGGCCTGGACGCCGTGGGGCTGCCCACGGGCGAGGACGACCCGCTGTGCGGCACCTTCGACGACCTCGTATGGCGCAACGCCGCCTCGCACATCGCCGGCACCGGCCATGCCGGCCTGCTGACCGAGTTCGGCGCGACCTCCGACACCGCGGTGCTGCGCGACATGGTGGCTCGCGCCCAGGCCGCCGACGTCGGCTGGCAGTACTGGGCCTATTGCGGCTGCGACGACCCGACGACGACCGGGCCGGGCGCCGAGCAGGCGCTCGTGACCGATCCGGCCGCGCCCCTGCGCGGCGACAACATCGACCGCGCGAAGCTGCGCGCCCTGGTGATCCCCTACGCCCAGGCCGTCGCAGGGACGCCGTCCGGCTCGACCTACGACCGCGGCACCCGCACCTTCACCACGGGCTGGGACGTCGCCCGCATCGGCGGCGGCACCTTCGACGCCGGGGCCCGCTCCCGCATCGTCGTCCCGCGGCCGGTCTACCGCGACGGCTACCGCGTGGAGGCGACCGGCGCCCGCGTCGTCTCGCGCCCCGGTGCCCGGGTGCTCGTCGTGGCGCAGCGTCCCGGCGCCCGCGAGGTGCGGGTCACGGTCACGCCCCGCTGACCCCGCAGACGCACCCGGGCGGGCAGGACCCGGTGGCGCGGCGTGGGGGAGCGATCGGGGAGAATGCCACCCATGTCCGTCACGCCCGACGTCGAGCCCGCCCTCGCCGTCCCCGCCGCCCCTGCGGGCGCACGACCCCGGGTGCTCTCCGGCATCCAGCCGACCGCCGACTCCTTCCACTTCGGCAACTACCTCGGCGCGCTGCGCCAGTGGGTCGACCTGCAGCGCGACCACCAGCCGTTCTTCTTCATCGCCGACCTGCACGCGATCACCGTCGAGCAGGACCCCAAGGTGCTGCGCGAGCGGTGCCTGCGCTCGGCGGCGCAGCTGATCGCGATGGGCATCGACCCCGAGCGCTCGGCGATCTTCATCCAGAGCCACGTGCCCGCCCACGCCCAGCTGGGCTGGGTGCTCAACTGCCTGACCGGCTTCGGCGAGGCCCGCCGGATGACCCAGTTCAAGGACAAGTCGGCCAAGCAGGGGGAGGGGGCGGCCAGCGTCGGCCTGTTCACCTACCCGATCCTCCAGGCCGCGGACATCCTGCTCTACCGGCCGCACTACGTGCCGGTCGGTGAGGACCAGCGCCAGCATCTCGAGCTCACCCGCGACCTCGCGCAGCGCTTCAACCACCGCTACAAGAAGACCTTCCGGCTGCCCGAGCCCTACATCCTCAAGGCCACCGCGAAGATCGCCGACCTCCAGGACCCCACCTCGAAGATGTCGAAGTCGGCGTCCTCGCCGGGCGGCATCATCGAGCTGCTCGACCAGCCATCGGTGAGCGCCAAGAAGATCCGCTCGGCCGTCACCGACTCCGAGGCCGAGATCCGCTTCGACCCCGAGACCAAGCCCGGCGTCAGCAATCTGCTGACCATCCACTCCGCCCTCACGGGCGAGGCGATCAGCGCGCTGGAGGAGCAGTACGCCGGCCGCGGTTACGGCGACCTCAAGAAGGACCTCGCCGAGATCGTCGTGAACTTCGTGACGCCCTTCCGCGACCGCACCCTCGAGCTGCTCGACGACCAGACCTACCTCACCACCGTGCTCAAGCAGGGCGCGGCCCGGGCCAACGAGGTTGCCGAAGCGACGCTGCGCGACGTCTACCAGCGCGTGGGTTTCGTCGCCCCGGGCGCGTGAGCCTGCGCCGTGACCGGCTCGCCTCGTAGGGTGGCGGGCGTGGTCACCATCGGCGTCGCTGTCGCCATCCCCGCTCCGTGGGGTCCGCAGCTCCAGGCCTACCGGGCCTCGGTCGGTGACACCACCGCCGCGATGATCCCCACCCACATCACCCTGGTGCCGCCGATCGAGGTCGCCGACGACGATCTGCCCCGGGTCATCGGCCACCTCGAGGACGTCGCAGCCGGGGCCGACGGCTTCACCGTCCACCTGCGCGGCACCGGCACCTTCCGCCCGGTCTCGCCGGTGGTCTTCGTGACCCTCGCCGAGGGGATCTCCCAGTGCGAGCAGCTGGCCGACGCCGTCCGCCGGGGCCCGCTGGAGGTCGACCTCGACTTCCCCTACCACCCGCACGTCACCGTCGCCCACCACCTCGACGACGCCGCGCTCGACCGCGCGTTCGCCGAACTCGCGGACTTCGAGTGCCGCTTCGCCGTCGAGGAGTTCCATCTCTACGCACACGACGCGGGGGAGGGGTGGCAGCCCACCCACGGGTTCCGGCTCCGACCGCAGGGGTGACCCGGGCATGGTCGATGCCGCACCGGGCAGGCTCGCCCGTGTGAAGGAACGTCTCGCCCGGCTCCGCGAGCGCCATCCGGTGCTCGACCACGTGATCCGCATGCAGGAGCGCTACGGCGCGACCGGCGCCTCCCAGCAGGCGGGCGCGGTCACCTACTTCGGATTCCTGTCGTTCTTCCCGGTGCTCGCGCTGGCGTTCTTCACCGTCGGGGTGGTCTCCCACATCTACCCCGACGCCGACGACACCCTGACCTCCGCGCTCGACTCCGTGCTCCCCGGGCTGCTCTCCGGCTCCGACGGCATCTCCCTCGACGACATCCGCACCTTCTCCGGGCTCGCCGGCGTGGTCGGCCTGCTCGGCGTCCTCTACAGCGGCCTGGGCTGGCTCTCGGCGCTGCGCAGCGCTCTGGAGGCGGTCTTCGAGACTCCGCCGACCGCGCGTCCGGGTTTCCTCGCCGGCAAGCTGCGCGACCTGGCGACCCTGCTCGTGCTCGGCCTGGTGCTCTTCGTCAGCGTGCCGGTCGCCGGCTTCGTCGGCGGCTTCTCCGGCGACCTGCTGGACGCCGTCGGGTTGGACTCCACCTTCGGCTGGGTGGTGCGCCTGCTCACCGTGCTGCTGGGCCTGGCCGCGAACGCCGTGCTGTTCTTCGCGATGTTCCGCCTGCTGGCCGCCGCGGCCGTGCCGCCCCGGTCGCTGTGGTCGGGGGCCGCGCTCGGTGCGGTGCTGTTCGAGGTGCTCAAGCAGGCCGCCACGCTGCTCTTCGCCGCCACCACGGGCTCCCCGGCCTTCCAGGCCTTCGGCGTCGCGCTGATCCTGCTCGTCTGGATCAACTACTTCAGCCGCCTGGTGCTCTACGCGGCCGCCTGGGCGGCCACCACCGCCGAGGCCCGGGCAGCGGCACCGGAGCCCGTGGTCGCTCCGGTGCACGGACCGCCGCTGCCGTCGGGTCCCGACGCGGCGCGCTCGAGCGCCGAGGAGGTGCCGCCGTGGCGCTCCTTCGCCGTCGGCACGGCGGTGGGGGCGGTGGCGGGCGCCCTCGTCGGCCGCCGGCGGGCCTGACCGGTCCAGACCAGTGCCCCCTTTCGCGGATCGATCGATCCGCGGACGGCGCCGCGCGCCCCGTCGGCCGGGTGGCGACGGCGTCGGAGATCCTCCGATCCGGGCGTTCGCGGTCCTCGGAGGGGCCGTCAGGCCCGCCTGGTGCGGCAGGATCGTCTCGTCGCCTCCGGATCCCCCCGGCCCGGATGCGTCGGTCGGCTCGGTGCGCACGCATGCATGGGGAGAAACATGGGGTCGTGCGCCCGAGCCGACCGTGACCGTCCGGTGGCGGCTGCCGCGGCGCCGGCAGAGGGCCGCTCGAGGGCCGCTCGGCCGACGACTCCCCCGTTCAGCGCAGCCGTCACCGGCGATGCATCGACCCCGACATGCTGGCCGCGAGCGCGGTGACGGCGGGCGCCGCGCGTCGGGCGAGCTGCGTGGGATCCTCGCTGGGATCGGCGAGCACGAGCCGCACCACGAGCGCGACCACGGTCTCGGCGAGGGGGTCCTCCGGCTCGATCCCGAGCTGCTCGGCGGTCAGTCGCACCAGGACGTCGTCGTCGGTGCGCGGTTGCGGCACGCTCAGGTCGGCGAGGTAGGGGGCGCCGGTGAACCGACGTGGCACCGTGAAGGCGCAGACGCGCGCCAGGTGCTCGACGAGGTCGCCGGCCGGGTCGAGACCCGCGAAGCGGTGCGCGGCCTGATCGCGGAAGATCGCGGCCGCCAACTGCTGCTTGCCCGGGAAGAGCCCGTAGAGCGTCGACTCGGAGATGCCGGCCGAGCGGGCCACCTGCGCCATCGTGACCTTCTCGAGGCCCTGGGCGCCGAACAGCTCGGCGGCGACCTGCAGGATGACCCCCCGGGTGCCGGTGCGGTCGGAGGTGCGGCGTGCCAGGGCGCGCGCCTCGGTGGGGTAGTAGTTCACCTCGGTGAGGCGGTCGTCGAGGTCCTGGGTGTCGCCGACGATCCGCAGCAGCAGCATGCCCATGGCCGAGGCGGCTCGCCAGTACTTCTCGACGTCGGCGGACTCCGGGTCGACCCGATCACGCAGGACGTAGCCCATGACGAGGGCGGTGTTGAACGCCACGTAGTCGCGGGGGGTGATCGGCGGGCGGGTCTCGCGACCCCAGCTCGCCAGCATGGTCTCCAGGTGCGGCACGAAGGCGTCGTCGACCATGTGCAGGAACTCCTGGTACCGGAGACGTCCCTCCTCCCCGGCGTAGGCCCACAGGGTCGAGCGCAGCAGCTGCTCGTCGTCGTCGCGCAGGCGCCGGAACTCGGCGATGTGGAACGTCGCGGTGTTGTCCATCGGCAGCGGGCTCGGCGCGACGTAGCCGATGCTCTGCTCGAAGGAGGCCTGCTGGAACCGCGAGGTGTCGTAGAGCCAGTCCAGCAGGGCGGTGGCGAAGGACTCGACGTCGCCGAACTCGCGGAAGAAGGACGTCGGGCTGCTGCCGGCCCGCTTCGCGATGGTGCGGACGCCGATGCCGCGCAGCATCGCCGGCAGCTCGAGGGTCTGCAGTTCGGCAACGGCAGCGGCCAGCAGCCTGACGCGCAGGGCGTCTGACTGCTGGCCGCTCATGGCACCAGACTAGGTGGGGTGTCGCCCGCCCCGGCGGACCGGCACGGGCCGATCACGGGGCTGTTCGACGGGGACCGGTCAGCGACCGGCCTTGATCGCCGTGCGGAGGTCCTTGTTGAGCTGGCTGATGACGTCCAGCGGGATCTCCTTGGGGCAGGCCGAGGCGCACTCGCCGATGTTCGTGCAGCCGCCGAAGCCCTCGGCGTCGTGCTGGCCGACCATGTCGACCACGCGCGAGTACCGCTCGGGCTGGCCCTGCGGCAGCTCACCGAGGTGGGTGATCTTGGCCGCCAGGAACAGCGACGCCGAGCCGTTCGGGCACGCCGCCACGCAGGCGCCGCAGCCGATGCAGGTGGCCACGTTGAAGGCGCGCATGGCCTTCTCGCGGGGCGCCGGCACCGAGTTGGCCTCGGGGGCCGAGCCGGTGTTGGCCGAGATGTAGCCGCCGGACTGGATGATCCGGTCGAAGGCCGACCGGTCGACCACGAGGTCCTTGATGACCGGGAACGCCTCCGAGCGCCACGGCTCGATGGTGATGGTGTCGCCGTCCTTGAACGAGCGCATGTGCAGCTGGCAGGTCGTGGTGACCTCCGGGCCGTGCGCCTGGCCGTTGATCATCAGCGAGCACGAGCCGCAGATGCCCTCGCGGCAGTCGTGGTCGAAGGCCACGGGCTCCTCGCCCTGCGCCGAGAGCTGCTCGTTGAGGATGTCGAGCATCTCCAGGAAGCTCATGTCGGCGGAGATGCCGGAGACCTGGTAGGTGTGCATGGCCCCGGCGGACGTGGCGTTGGGCTGACGCCAGATCTTGAGGGTCAGGTTCATGTCGCTCACGCGGGGATTCCTTCCTGGGATGAAGCACATTCGCCCGTGATCCCCGGGGTCCCCGCGGCGTTGTCGGCCGGGGGAGCGGAGCGGGGGAGGTCGAGAACGTCGTGGGGTGTCCTCACTTGTAGGACCTCTGCTTCATCTCGATCGCGGTGTAGATCAGGTCTTCCTTGTGCAGGACGGGCTGGCCGTCCTCGCCGCCGAACTCCCAGGCGGCGACGTAGGCGAACTCGTCGTCGTGACGCAGCGCCTCGCCGTCCTCGGTCTGGGACTCGGCCCGGAAGTGGCCGCCGCAGGACTCGCGGCGGTTGAGGGCGTCGATGCACATGAGCTCGCCCAGCTCGATGAAGTCGGCCACGCGGCCGGCCTTCTCCAGGCTCTGGTTGAGGCTGTCGGCGGTGCCGAGGACCTTCAGGTTGTTCCAGAACTCGTGCTTGAGCTGGCGGATCATGTCGATCGCCTTGCGCAGACCCTCCTCGGTGCGCTCCATGCCGCAGTATTCCCACATGATGTGGCCGAGCTCCTTGTGGAAGGAGTCCGGGGTGCGGTCGCCGTTGATGGAGAGGAAGCGCTCGACGCGGGTCTTCACGGCCTGCTGGGCCTCGACCACGGCCGGGTGCGACTCCTCGACCTTCGGGAACGGGCCGTCGGCGAGGTACTCGCGGATGGTGTTCGGCAGCACGAAGTAGCCGTCGGCCAGACCCTGCATGAGGGCCGAGGCGCCGAGGCGGTTCGCGCCGTGGTCGGAGAAGTTGGCCTCGCCGGTGACGAACAGGCCCGGGATGTTCGACTGCAGGTGGTAGTCGACCCACAGGCCGCCCATCACGTAGTGCACGGCGGGGTAGATGCGCATCGGCACCTCGTAGGGGTTCTCACCCGTGATCCGCTCGTACATGTCGAAGAGGTTGTCGTACTTCTCGCGGATGGCGTCCTCGCCCAGACGCTTGATGGCGTCGGAGAAGTCGAGGTACACGCCGCGGCGGAAGTCGCCGACCATCGGGCCCACCCCGCGACCCTCGTCGCAGACGTTCTTGGCCTGACGCGAGGCGATGTCGCGGGGGACCAGGTTGCCGAAGGAGGGGTAGATCCGCTCCAGGTAGTAGTCGCGGTCCTCCTCGGGGATGTCGCGGGGGTCCTTCTCGCAGTCCTCGGCCCGCTTGGGCACCCAGATGCGGCCGTCGTTGCGCAGCGACTCCGACATCAGGGTCAGCTTCGACTGGTGGTCGCCGGAGACCGGGATGCAGGTCGGGTGGATCTGGGTGAAGCAGGGGTTGGCCATGTAGGCGCCCTTGCGGTGCGCGCGCCACGCGGCGGTGACGTTGGAGCCCATCGCGTTGGTCGAGAGGTAGAAGACGTTGCCGTAACCGCCCGAGGCGAGGACGACGGCGTCCGCGAGGTGGGTCTCGATCTCGCCGGTGACCAGGTCGCGGGCGATGATGCCGCGGGCCTTGCCGTCGGCCACGATCAGCTCGAGCATCTCGTGACGGGTGAACTGCTGGACCGTGCCGGCCGCGACCTGGCGCTCCATGGCCTGGTAGGCGCCGATGAGCAGCTGCTGACCCGTCTGGCCACGCGCGTAGAACGTGCGGGAGACCTGCACGCCGCCGAACGAACGGTTGTCGAGCAGACCGCCGTAGTCGCGGGCGAACGGCACGCCCTGGGAGACGCACTGGTCGATGATGTTCGCGCTGACCTCGGCCAGGCGGTAAACGTTCGACTCGCGGCTGCGGTAGTCGCCGCCCTTGACGGTGTCGTAGAAGAGGCGGAAGACGGAGTCGCCGTCCTCCTTGTAGTTCTTGGCCGCGTTGATGCCGCCCTGGGCCGCGATCGAGTGCGCGCGGCGCGGGGAGTCCTGGTAGCAGAAGGACTTCACGTTGTAGCCGGCCTCGCCGAGCGTGGCGGCGGCGGCGCCACCGGCCAGACCCGTGCCGACGATGATCACCGTCAGCTTGCGGCGGTTGGCCGGGTTGACCAGGCGGTTCTCGAACTTGCGGGTCGTCCAGCGGTCCTTGATCGGACCGGTCGGGGCGACGGGGTCGACGATCTTCTCGCCGAGCGTGTAGTACCCGTGGGCATCGTCGGACTTCTGGTCGGGCGCCGCGTTGAGTGCGGTGAGCCCGTCGTGGAGGGTGGAACCAGCCATCGTGCGCTCCTTACTTCTCGATGATGCCGAGCAGGACGGACAGGGGGACCAGCGAGAAGCCACCGGCGATCACGACGGCGACCACCCAGCCGGCCAACTTGGCACGCTGGCGGGCGAGCGGGGAATTGGTGAGGCCCAGGGTCTGCAGGGCACTCCAGGTGCCGTGGTGCAGGTGCAGGGCCAGGGCGGCCATGGCCGCGAGGTAGATGATCGTCATCCACCACACGTCGAAGGTGTCGACCATGAGCCGGTAGGGGTTGTCGGTGGCGCCACCGGAGGGGTTGATCTTCACGATCGTGAAGTTCAGGAGGTGCCACACGAGGAACACCAGCAGCGTCACGCCACCCCAGCGCATGGTGCGGGAGGAGAACGACGAGCGGATGTTCTTCTTCACCGCGTACTTCACCGGACGCGCCTTGGCGGCACGGCTGGAGAGGATCGCGGCGCTCGTGACGTGCACGATCAGGGCGAGGATGAGGCCGAGCCGGATCACCCACAGGAGACCGGACTCGGGCAGCATCGGCTCACCGATGGTGCGCAGGTGATGGGCGTACTCGTTGAACGCCTCCTCGCCGGAGAACGCCTTGAGGTTGCCGTACATGTGCGTCAGCACGAACAGGATGAACAGGATGCCGCTGGCGGCCATCGCGATCTTCAGCGAGATCGTCGATCGGGTCGCGCGCGCTCCTCGGACCAGAGTCGGGGTTGCCACGAATGACCACGGTACCGCCCGTACCGAGTGACCGAGGCCACGGGGAGTGTGAGATAGATCCGGTTACCGTCCGGTCACTCCGCCGACGGCGTCCGGATAGTGTCCTCGGCCCGCTCGGTGGCCGCCTCGCGTACTGCCGGCCCGGTCACTCGGCCGGCCACCTCCAGGAGATGGGCCTCGAGTTCGTCGACGGCGCTCGCCCAATCGCGGCCGAGCGCGATCTCGCGGCCCCGCGCGCCCAGCAGCCCCCGCCGGGAGTCCGCCGCGACAGCGGCGACGGCCCGCGCCAGCGCGGCGTCGTCCCCGGGGTCGTGGAGCAGGCCGGTCTCGAGCGGGACGACGACGTCGCGCGCGCCACCGCTGCGGGGGGCGACGACCGGCACCCCGCTCGCCCCGGCCTCCCGGAGGGCGTGGCAGCAGGTCTCCTGCTCGCCCGGGTGCACCAGGACGTCGAGGCTGGCCATCGCCACCGTCAGGTCGCCGGTCTCCAGGGCGCCGGTGAACTTCGCGCCCGGCAGACGGCCCGCGAGCCAGTCGCGCTGCGGCCCGTCGCCGATGATCACCGGGCGGATGCCGGGCACCTCGGCCAGCGCGGCGAGGGAGCGGACGCCGTGCCGCTTGTGCAGGCTGCCGACGTAGCCGACGACCACCTGCGGGCCGGACGCCGAGCGGGCGCGGGCCCAGTGGTCGTGGAGCCAGTCGTCGCGCAGGGCCGGGGTGAAGGCGAGCGGGTCGACGCCGGGCCGCCACGTGCGGGCGGAGACGCCGAGCGCGGAGAAGCGGGACGCGAGCCAGGAGGCCGTCACGACGACCGCATCGGCACGCTCCGCCACCCGCGTGCGCCAGTACTCCCAGGTGAGGTCGGGCAGCGGGGAGGTCTGGAGCACCACGGCCGGCAGGCCCAGGGCGCGGGTGTGCTTCAGCGCCTTGCGGCCGACGCCGCGTGGGCCGGTCGCGGGGGTCACGGCGAGCACCAGGTCGGGGCGGAAGGAGTCGATGGCCGTGCGCACCTGGGGTGCGACCGGGGCCAGCGGGCTGATCCGGGTGACCCGGCTGCGCCGGTAGGTCGTCAGGCCGGGCGCCGGCGCGACGATCGCGACCTCGTGGCCCCGGGCCAGGAGTTCGTCGGTCGTCGCCTTGACGGTGGTGGTCGTGCCGTCGACGGCGGGGTAGAAGCTCTCGGTCGCCAGGAGGATCCGCAGTCCCATGGGCCCACGCTGGCGCCCCCGCCCGACACCCCCGTATGCATCCGGCGGCGCGGGGGCGGCGTTCGGGTGAACCCTGTCCGACGGGCGGCCGACGCCTGCGGGCCCGCCCGGCGCGCAGGATGTGGCATCCATCTCACCCGTCGATGGGTGTGACAGCAGGGCTGTCAAGGTCTCTAAGGTTCGCTCCATGACCGAGAGCGACGGCAACCTGCGCCTGGCCGGTCCCGCGGACACGTGGTCGCTGTCCGACTGGGAGGCCGAGGCCGCGACGGTGTTGCGCAAGTCCCGCCGCCTGGGCGAGGACGACCCCGACGCCCGCGTGTGGGACAAGCTGACCCGGACCACCCTCGACGGCATCGCGATCACCCCGCTGGGCCGCGCCGCCGACCTCGAGGGCCTTGCGACCGTCGGCCGGCCGACCCGCGTGGGCGCCTGGGACATCCGGGCGCACCTGACCGCCCCCGGCGTCGCCGCCGCCGCGGCCAACGAGACCGCGCTGGCCGACCTCGAGGGCGGTGTCACCTCGCTGTGGCTGCGCGCCGACGCCGACACCGACCTCGACGGCGTCCTCGCCGGGGTCTACCTCGATCTCGCCCCCGTCGTGCTCGACGCCCCGACGGCGGCGCTCGCCGTCGCCCAGGCGTTCGTGCGCCACCTCGAGAGCACCGAGCCCGCCCCGGGCACCAACCTCGGTGCCGACGCGCTCGCCGAGGCCGACACCCTCGTCGCGGTCGCCCGGTTGGCCGCCGACGCCGGCGTGCTCGGCGTCGTCGTCGACAGCACCGCGGTGCACGACCGCGGCGCCTCCGACGCCCAGGAGCTCGCCTACGGCCTGGCCGCCGGCGTCCGCGTCCTGCGGGTGCTCGAGGACGCCGGCATCGACACCGCCGCGGCCGCCGCGCTGCTGGAGTTCCGCATCGCGGTGACCGACGAGCAGTTCCCGAGCATCGCCAAGCTGCGCGCCGCCCGTCGCCTGTGGGTGCGGGTGCTCGAGCTCGCGGGGGTCGCCGACGGCGCCCAGCGTCAGCACGCCGTCACCAGCCGGCCGATGATGAGCGCCTACGACCCCTACGTGAACATGCTGCGCACCACCGTCGCGGCGTTCGCCGCCGGCGTCGGTGGCGCCGAGGCCGTCACCGTGCTGCCCTTCGACGCGCCGCTCGGCCGTCCTGAGGCGTTCGGCCGCCGCATCGCCCGCAACATCAGCCACCTGCTCATCGACGAGGCCCACCTCGGCAAGGTCGGCGACATCGCCGGTGGCGCCTACGCGGTGGAGAAGCTCACCGACGATCTCGCGCAGGCCGCCTGGGCGATCTTCGTCGACCTCGACGCCGCGGTGTCGGCAGGTTCCTCCCTCGACGAGGCGATCGCCCCGCTGGTGGCGGCCACCGTCGCCGAACGGGAGAAGCAGGTCGCCACCCGCAAGCGCCCGATCACCGGTCTCTCGGAGTTCCCGAACCTCGCCGAGACCCTGCCCGAGCGGCAGCCGGACGGCGCTTTCGACGGCGTCCGCTCCTACGGCGCCAGCTTCGAGGCGCTGCGGGCCACCCCGCCGGCCACGCCGGTGTTCCTGGCCACCCTCGGCCCGATCGCCGCCCACACCGCGCGGGCCACCTTCGCCGCCAACCTCTTCGCCGCCGGCGGCGTCGCGGTCGAGGCGGCCGGCCCGACGAGCGGCCCCGACGACCTGGTCGCCGCCTACACCGGCCAGCCGGTCGTCTGCCTGGCCGGCGCCGACACCGCTTACGAGGAGTGGGGTGCCGCCGCGGCGGCCGCCCTCCGCGCGGCCGGTGCCACCCGCGTCATCATCGCGGGCAAGGCCACCGACTACACCGACGATTCCTGCGCGATGGGCGTCGACGCCCTCGCCTTCCTCACCCGCACGCGGGAGGCGCTGTCATGACCGTTCCGAAGAGCTTCAGCGCGGGCGACCTCGCCGGGGCGGCGGCCGCCACCTCGGCGCCGGCGGCTGCCGAGGCCTGGCACAGCCCCGAGGGCATCGAGGTCAAGCCGTTCTACACGGCCGCCGACCTCGAGGGCCTCGACGCCCTCGACACCCTGCCGGGTCTGAGCCCGTTCCTGCGCGGGCCCTACCCGACGATGTACACGACCCAGCCGTGGACGATCCGGCAGTACGCCGGCTTCTCCACCGCCGAGGAGTCCAACGCCTTCTACCGCCGCAACCTCGCGGCCGGTCAGAAGGGCCTCTCGGTCGCCTTCGACCTCGCCACCCACCGCGGCTACGACTCCGACCACCCGCGCGTGCGCGGCGACGTCGGCATGGCCGGCGTGGCGATCGACTCGATCTACGACACCCGCACCCTCTTCGACGGCATCCCGCTCGACCAGATGTCGGTGTCGATGACCATGAACGGCGCGGTGCTGCCGGTGCTCGCGCTCTACATCGTCGCGGCCGAGGAGCAGGGGGTGAAGCCGGAGCAGCTCGCGGGGACCATCCAGAACGACATCCTCAAGGAGTTCATGGTCCGCAACACCTACATCTACCCGCCGGCGCCGTCGATGCGGATCATCTCCGACATCTTCAGCTTCACCTCCGCGCGGATGCCGCGGTTCAACTCGATCTCGATCTCCGGCTACCACATGCAGGAGGCCGGAGCGACCGCCGACCTCGAGCTCGCCTACACCCTCGCGGACGGCGTCGAGTACATCCGCGCAGGTCTCGAGGCGGGCCTCGACATCGACAAGTTCGCCCCGCGTCTCTCGTTCTTCTGGGCCATCGGCATGAACTTCGCCATGGAGGTCGCCAAGATGCGCGCCGCCCGCGCGCTGTGGGCCCGCCTCGTGCGCGAGTTCGACCCGAAGAACCCCAAGTCGCTCTCGCTGCGCACCCACTCCCAGACCTCCGGCTGGTCGCTGACCGCGCAGGATGTCTTCAACAACGTGGGCCGCACCGCGATCGAGGCCATGGCCGCGACCCAGGGCCACACCCAGTCGCTGCACACCAACGCCCTCGACGAGGCCATCGCGCTGCCGACCGACTTCTCCGCGCGCATCGCCCGCAACACCCAGCTGCTGCTCCAGCAGGAGTCCGGCACCACCGGCACGATCGACCCCTGGGCGGGCTCGTACTACATCGAGAAGCTCACCCACGACCTCGCCGAGCGGGCGTGGGCGCACATCCAGGAGGCCGAGGCCGCCGGCGGCATGGCGCGCGCCATCGAGCAGGGCATCCCGAAGATGCGCATCGAGGAGGCCGCGGCCCGCACCCAGGCGCGCATCGACGCCGGCGCCCAGAAGGTCATCGGCGTCAACACCTTCCGCCTCGCCGCGGAGGACCCGCTCGAGGTGCTCAAGGTCGACAACGACGAGGTCTACCGCCAGCAGGTCGCCAAGCTCGAGCGACTGCGCGCCGAGCGCGACGAGGACGCCGTCCGCGGGGCGCTCGAGGCGCTCACGAACTCCGCCGAGCGCGGCACCGGCCAGGGCCTGGAGGGCAACCTGCTCGCCCTCGCCGTCGACGCCGCCCGCGCGAAGGCCACGGTCGGGGAGATCTCGGATGCCCTGGAGAAGGTCTACGGCCGCCACCAGGCCGTCATCCGTACGATCTCCGGCGTGTACCGCGACGAGTCGGCCCTCGGCGAGAACGGCAACCCGCTCGTCAGCCAGGTGCTGAAGGAGACCGAGGAGTTCGAGGAGGCCGAGGGACGCCGTCCGCGCATCCTGGTCGCCAAGATGGGCCAGGACGGTCACGACCGTGGCCAGAAGGTCATCGTCTCCGCCTTCGCCGACCTCGGCTTCGACGTCGACGTGGGGCCGCTGTTCTCCACGCCCGAGGAGGTCGCCCAGCAGGCGGTCGACGCCGACGTGCACATCGTCGGCGTCAGCTCCCTGGCGGCAGGTCACCTGACCCTGCTGCCGGCGCTGCGCGACGCCCTGGCCGAGCTGGGACGCCCCGACATCATGATGGTGATCGGCGGCGTCATCCCGCCCGACGACGTCCCGACGCTGAAGCAGATGGGCGCCGCCTCGGTGTTCCTACCCGGCACGGTGATCGCGGAGTCGGCGCTGGACCTGCTGGCCAAGCTGCGCGACCAGCTCGGGCACTGATGCGGCCCTCGGTCGAGGACCTCCTCACCGGGATCCGCAGCGGCCAGCGGGCGGCGGTCTCGCGGGCGATCACGCTCGTGGAGTCCTCCCGCCCCCAGCACCGCGCCCAGGCGCGGGAGCTGCTGACGGCACTCGCCGCCGGCGCTCCCGCGGGCGCGGGGGACGGCGTCGTCCGGGTCGGCATCTCGGGGGTGCCCGGCGTCGGCAAGTCGACGTTCATCGAGGCGCTCGGCTCGCGGCTGACCGCCGCGGGCCACCGGGTCGGCGTGCTCGCCGTCGACCCCTCCAGCGTGCGCACCGGCGGCTCGGTGCTCGGCGACAAGACCCGCATGGGCCGGCTCTCGGCCGACCCGCAGGCCTTCATCCGCCCCTCGCCGTCCGCGGGCACCCTCGGCGGCGTGGCCCGCGCGACCGTGCAGGCGATGGCCGTGCTCGAGGCGGCCGGCTACGACGTCGTGCTCGTCGAGACCGTCGGCGTCGGCCAGTCGGAGGTGACCGTCGCCGGCATGGTCGACACCTTCCTCTTCCTCACCCTCGCCCGCACCGGCGACCAGTTGCAGGGCATCAAGAAGGGCATCCTCGAGCTCGCCGACGTCGTCGCGGTCAACAAGGCCGACGGCGACCGCGAGATGGAGGCCCGCGGCGCCGCCCGCGAACTCGCCGGTGCGCTGCGCCTCGTGCGCGGTCACGACGAGTGGGCCCCGCCGGTCGTCACCTGCTCGGGCCTCACCGACGTCGGCGTCGAGGACCTCTGGCGGCGCATCCTCGACCACCGCGACTTCCTGGGCACCGAGGGTCTGCGCCGCAAGCGCGCCGAGCAGCAGCTCGAGTTCACCTGGGCGCTCGTGCGCGACGAGCTCGACCAGCGGTTGCGGCACTCGCCCGGCGTCCGCGCGGTGCGCGACGACGTCCGCGCCGCCGTCCTCGCGGGCGACCTGCCGGCCACGGTCGCCGCCGACCGGCTGCTCGCCGCCTTCGACGGCGCCGGGGATCCCGACGGGCCTGACGTGCCTGAGGGACCCGACGCCTAGGCCCCGGCCAGCCGGTACGCCCCGGGCTCGCGGACGATCCAGCGCGGCACCGGTCCGACGTCGCCCAGGGCGCGCAGCAGCTCCTCCATCGCCTCGGTGACATGCGGGAGGTCCGGCCGCGGCGCCTGGGGGTCGCCGCCCCCGCGCACCTCGCCCCGCAGTGCGGCGTCCAGGTCGCCGGGCGTACGCCGTTCCGGACCCGCGTAGAGCATCACCTCGAGCAGGTCGACCTGGATCTGCGGGAGCCGCACCTCCACGCCGTCGACGAGGAGGCGCCCCGATCCGGTGTCGAGATCGAGACCGTGGAAGAGCAGCCGGTCGCCCGCGACGAGCAGACCGGCGTGCCCGGCGTGCCCGGCGTGTCCGAGGGCGGTCCCGCCGAGCTCCGTGGCGGTCGGTACCGGCGGCTGTGGGGGCTGCGGGGGAGCGAGGAGCTCGCGCCGGGGCAGCGGCCGGCGCAGCACCGCATGGATCCGGGCCCGCAGGATCCGTGGCCGCAGCGGCGCGACGACGACGTCGTCGGCGCCTGCTCCCAAGGCGGCGAGCACCGTCTCCTCCTCGTCTCGCTGCAGGACGACGACCACGTGGCCGTCGGTGCGTTCCCGCACGGCGCCGACAGCCCCGACGGCCCCGACGGCCCCGGCGGCCCCGGCGGCCCCGGCGTCGGGGAGGTCGCCGCCGATCACGATCAGCCGCGGCTGCCGACCCGCGCCACCTCCCAGGCGCGCGAGCCCGCCCGCGAGGGTGCGGTGCTGCTCGACGGCGAAGCCGTCGCGGGCCAGCACGGTGAGCAGGACGTCGGCGTCCCCGGAGTCGGCGAGCAGCACCAGGGCGACCCCCGGCTCCTCCCGGCCGGTCATCGGCCACCCCGCACGACGTTGTCCTCGCCCCAGCCGGGCCGCACCGTCAGCACGCGGACGGCGA
Source organism: Nocardioides fonticola (assembly GCF_039536805.1). Lineage (NCBI taxonomy): Bacteria > Bacillati > Actinomycetota > Actinomycetes > Propionibacteriales > Nocardioidaceae > Nocardioides > Nocardioides fonticola. The sequence goes on from NZ_BAAAZH010000010.1 coordinate 37,340, forward strand.
CGACGCCGGGCCGCGCTCGTACGCGATTGCCGACCATCCGGCACCGGTCGCCCTTGAGATCGACGACGGAGTCGACGACGGCGTCGGTGGCGACCGCCAGCCGGTTGCCGCGGATGAGGCAGCCGGTCGTGCCCTCCTTGACGTCGATGGCCTCGGCCGTCGTCGCCGCGATGTCGTTGCCGAGCAGCACCGCGTGGTCGCTGCGATCGGGGCGGCAGGCCGTGAGGGCGCACCAGTTCGACTGCGCGCTCCCCACGTAGATGCCCTCGCCGAAGGCGGGCATCCGCAGGCCGGTGCGCCGGATCGTCGTCCCGATCACCCGCACGCCGCTGCTGCCGGTGCGCAGATGCACGGCCTCGTCTCCGGTGTCGGTGACCCGCAGCCCGCGCAGCACGACCTCGTCGCTGGCGTCGAGCACCACGCCCTTCTGTCCGCCCTCGACGCTGAAGCCGCTCAACCGCCAGTGCGAAGCGCCGTCGAGGTGCACCGCGTAGCCGTGCGCGACGCTGCGGCCGCGCACCACCGCCGTCCGCGGTCCGCACAGGGTGATGGGTGCTCCCCGCCGCCCGGCGCGCTCGATGCTGATCGGCCGGTAGCGCCCGGGCGCGAGCACGATGCGGTCACCGGGTCTTGCCGAGCGCAGGGCGGCCACCAGGTCGGCGTCGTCGCGCACCGTCGGGCGTGCACACCCGGCACCCTGATCGGGGCTCGCGCTCGTCGGGCCTGCCCCCGAGGGCGCGGAGTCGCAACCGGTCAGCCCGAGGGCCGCGGAGGCGACGGTGCACGCGAGGAGGCGCGCGAACCGGGGGGAGGCAGGCACGCGGAGGAGTGTGCCAGGCAGCAGGCCCGCGGGGAGCCGGATCGTCCGGGCGATAACGGCCCGCGGGGGGTGTCGGGCCACTACGGTGGCGCCTCGTGCCGACCTGGTTCCTCCCCTTCGGGGCCATCGGTCTGGTGTCGTGGGGTTTCTGGCTGGTCCGCAAGCTCCTCTCGGTGGCGACGCGGCCGGTGGTCAACGACTTCCGCACCACCACGACGATCGTCGTCCCCTCGTTCCACGAGGACCCCGACGTGCTGCTGCGCTGCCTCGACACCTGGCTGGCCGAGGGGCCGTCGCGGATCGTCGTCGTCCTCGACGTCGCCGACACCGAGGCCCAGCAGCGGATCGAGGCGCTGGGTCGTCCCGAGGTCGAGGCCGTCATGTTCCGCCATGCCGGAAAGCGATCCGCCCTCGGCGTCGGCCTGCGGATGGTCGACACCGAGCTCGTGATCCTCATCGACTCCGACACAGTGTGGCTGCCGGGGATGCTCGCCAACATCCAGATGCCGTTCGTCGACCCGGCCGTCGGCGCGGTGAGCACGCGGCAGAACGTCTACCGGCCGTGGACCAGCGTGTGGCGTCGCGTCGCCGACTGGATCATCGACCTGCGCTACGACGACTACGCCCCCGCGATGGGCCGCTACGGCGGTGTCATCTGCGCATCGGGTCGCACCAGCGCCTACCGCTACGAGGTGATCCGCGACCGCATCGAGGACCTCGAGCACGAGTACTTCCGCGGCCGGCTCTGCGTGGCCGGGGACGACGGCCGGCTCACCTGGCTCGTGCTCTCCCAGGGCTACCGCGTCGCGCATCAGGACAGCGCCCGGGCCCTGTCGATGTTCCCCGACACCTTCCGCGCCTTCGTCAAGCAGCGGGTGCGCTGGAGCCGCAACAGCTACCGCTGCTACCTCACCGCGATCCGGCACGGCTGGATCTTCCGGGTGCCGCTCATCAGCCAGGTCACGGTGATGCAGATCCTGCTGACGCCGCTCACCTCCGCGGTCTACGTGCTCTACACCTTCCTGGCGCTGCGGGACGACGAGCCGCTGCGCGCCTTCGCGATCGCCCTGGTCTGGATGGTGGTCGGTCGCGGCATCCGGGGGATCACCCACCTGTGGCGGCGTCCGGCCGATCTGCTGCTCCTGCCGCTCGTCACGGTGGTCGTGCTGCTGATCGCCGGGCCGATCAAGACCTACGCGTTCCTCACGATGAACAAGCAGGGCTGGCTCACCCGCTCCGACGACACTGTCGGCGGCGAGGGCCAGCGCGAGGCGACGGTCGCCGGGGCGCGCGCGTGAGCGTCCGCTCCGCCGCCGCCCGGTGGGTGCTGCGCCTGGCCGTGGTGCTGCTCCTCGCGGGCGGCGCCGGCGCCGTCGCGGTGTCGCGGCACGATCCACCCCGGGCCGACGACGGTCGCGGGCGACCGGACGCCGTCGTCCCGGTGACGGCGGGGGAGCGGGCCCAGGTGGGCATCCTCCAGCGCGAGGACCGACGCTTGGCCCGCCTCGGACCCGACGGTCGCGACGGGCTGCGGCCCGCCGTCCGATCGGGTGTGCTGGTGCTGCCCGCGCGACGCCGCGACTACACCGCCCGCGACCTCGTCGCGGCGCGGGTGCTCGATCGTGTCGGCGACGTCTGGACCCTGCGCCGTTCGGTGGTGGTGCGGCGCGGCGCCGCCCTCGTGCTCGATCTGCCCGGCCGCGAGCTCCGCCTGCTCGGCGCTCCGGGCCGCCCGACCAGCATCGTCGCCTGGGGCGGCGACTTGACGGTGCGCGGAGCCCCCGACGACCCGGCCCGCATCGTCGGCTGGGACGGCGCGGTGGGTGTGGTCGGCGCCCCCGACACCGATCCCGACGACGGACGCGGATACCTGCGCGTCAAGGACGGCCGGCTGGTCGTCCACGACGTCGTGCTCTCCGATCTCGGCTTCTGGAGCGGGCGCACCGGGGGGCTGGCCATCACCGGGTCCGCGAGCGCGGCTCCGGTCGACCGTCCCAGCGCCGACCTGCGGCGCGTCGTCACCGAGGGGCTGACCGTCGGCCTCTACGCCTCCGCCGCACGCGACGTCGTCGGTCGCGATCTGACCCTCGGCGCGAGCGGTCTGGCCGGCGTCGTCCTGGTCAACTACACCGCGGCGGTCGACCTGCGCACGGTCTCCGTGCGCGGCTCGGGCGGCGACGGCGTGGTGGTCGACCACGGTGCGCACGACGTCGCGATGACCGGCCTGAGCGTCGGCGGTGTCGCGGGGGACGGGGTGCGTGCCGACGGCTCGTCCCTCGCCGACGGCCCGAATCCGGCCGGCTACGCACCCGGCAACCGGAGCGGACTGCGGCTCACCGATACCACCGTCGAGGACGCCGCCGGGGACGGGATCTCGATCACCGGCTTCGACGACGTCCGCGTCGAGACCGCCGCCGTGACCTCGGACGGCGTCCCGCTGCGCCTGGCCGGCCCGGGCCGCGGGCTGCGGGTCGCCGATGCCGACCTCCGTGTCGAGCCCGGTGTCGATCCCGGTGCGGACGGCGCCCGGTCGGCGCTCGGTCCCGGTCTGCTGGTCGGCCCCTCGCTGGACGACGTCGTCGTCGTGGACGCGCGGATCGTGGGCGGTCCGACCGGCGTGCAGGTCGATCGCAGCGTGCTGCGTCTCGACGGCGGGAGTGTGCGGGCGAGCGCCGATCAGGGGCACGCCGTCCTGGCCACCGGCGGGGTCACCCGGGTCGAGGTGCGCGGGACGACCGTCGCCGGTCGCGGTGCGGGTGCGCTCGTCGGACGCACCGGCGCCACCGTCATCGGGTCCGAGGTCGACGACCGCTGGTCGCAGCGTCCGCAGGCGCTGCTGTGGGTCGAGACCCACGTCAGTGCGGTGCCGCTGCTCGTCGTGCTCGTCGTGCCCGTCCTCGGGCTCGCGTTCGTCAGCCGCCGCCGTCGTCGGCACCGCGAACTGCGCGCCCTGCTCGAGGACGCCCTCGTGCGTCGCGGCCGCGAGGCCCTCGCCGACTACCGCGCGCCGGCGGCCCCGGCGGCCCCGGCGGCCCCGACGAGTTCTCCGCTGTCGGCCCCGACCCCGCCCGACGCGACCGGCGCACCCACGCCCGCACCCGCCCCGGCACCCCCGGGTCCCGCCCCGGGCCCGGTCGAGGGCGAACGACGCCACGACCTGCTCGCGGGCCGCACCTTCACCTCGGTACGGGAGTTCGCGGTCACCGCGGTGACCGCGGGCTACCCCGTCACCGAGGTCGCGCGCACGCTGCGGGTGCCCACCTCGCGGGTGCGCGCCTGGCTCGAGCAGGACGCCGCCGCGCGGCTGACGACGTCCGCCCGCGAGTAGGCTCGCCCTCATGACCTCCGCCGCCGATCCCGCCGCGGCGATCGTCGCGACGCGTGTGGAGGCGTTGGCCGACGAGCTCGTCGCGGTCCGGCGCGACCTCCATCGCCACCCCGAGCTGAGCTGGTCCGAGACCCGCACCACCGAGCTCGTGCGGCGCCGCATCGAGCCGCTGGGCTACCGCATCACGCCCCTGCCGACCTCGGGCCTCGTGGCCGAGATCGGCGAGGGGGAGCGATGCGTGGGTCTGCGGGCCGACCTCGACGCCCTGCCGGTCGACGACACCAGCGGCGAGGAGTTCGCCAGCGTCGTCCCCGGGGTGGCGCACGCCTGCGGCCACGACGTCCACACGACCTCCCTGCTCGGTGCCGCCGAGGCGCTGGCCGCGCTTCACCGTGCAGGCGCGCTCGCCGGACGGGTGCGGCTGTTCTTCCAGCCGGCCGAGGAGGTGATGCCCGGGGGCGCCGTGCAGGTCACCGACCTCGGCCACCTCGACGACGTCGAGCGGATCTTCGCGCTGCACTGCGACCCCGGCGTCGACGTCGGCCAGGCGGGGCTGCGGCTCGGCCCGCTCACCAGCGCGGCCGACCGCGTCGACGTGCGCCTGGAGGGCCAGGGCGGGCACACCTCGCGACCGCACCTGACCGGCGACCTCACCTTCGCCCTCGCCAAGGTCACCACCGAGCTGCCGGCGATCCTCTCGCGCCGCCTCGACCCCCGCTCGGGCGTCTCGATGGTCTGGGGCACGATCAGCGCGGGCACCGCCCCCAACGTCATCCCCGACCACGGTCACCTCGCCGGCACCGTGCGCATCCTGGACGCCGTCGCCTGGGCCGATTGCGAGAAGCTCGTGCGCGAACTGGTGCACGACATCGTGCGGCCCTACGACGTCGTCGCCCACGTCGACTACCAGCGCGGCGTCCCGCCCGTCGTCAACGAGGCGGGGTCGCACCGCCTGCTCGCCGACGCGGTCACCGCGGTGCTCGGTCGCGACGGTCACGTGGTCGCGCCCCAGTCGCTGGGCGGGGAGGACTTCGGCTGGTACCTCGAGCGCATCCCGGGCGCCATGATGCGCCTGGGCACCCGCGCGCCGGGCGGGCCGACCTACGACCTGCACCAGGGCAACCTGCGCGTCGACGAGCGGGCCATCGGCATCGGCGCGCGCATCCTCGCCCTCGCCGCCCACGGCGCGCTGCGGGAAACGTCCTGACCGGGCGCCTCCGCGAGCGACATTCGGTCACCATGCGGTAACGACACCGCGAAATGTTCCGGCCCGCTCTCCTCAGGCTCCCCGGACGCCCTTAGGGTGCTGCGCAGTGCCCACACCCCACTGGGCATGAGCGTGGGACGACATCCTGAGGAGGATCGCCGTGAAGAAGACGGCACGCATCGCATCCGTCGCCGCCGTGATCGCCCTGGGCCTCAGCGCCTGTGGCAGCCGCGACGACGAGTCCAGCACCGCCGACGAGAGCAGCACGCCGACGGCGTCCGCCACGACGTCGGCGGCGGCACAGCAGTACCCGGACTTCAAGGCCTGCATGGTCTCCGACTCCGGCGGCTTCGACGACAAGTCGTTCAACCAGACCTCGAAGGCCGGCCTGGACAACGCGGTGTCCCAGTACGGGATGCAGGAGGCCGACGTCGAGTCGACCGACCCGTCCCAGTTCGCCGACAACATCAACGAGATGGTGTCGCAGGGCTGCAACTCGATCACCACCGTCGGCTTCCTCCTCGGCGACGCCACCGAGGCGGCCGCGAAGAAGAACCCCGACATCGACTTCTCGATCGTCGACTTCGCCTACGAGAAGGCGCCGGCCAACCTCAAGGGCCTGACCTTCAACACCGGTGAGCCGTCCTACCTCGCCGGCTACGTCGCCGCGGCGAAGTCCGAGACCGGCGTCGTCGGCACGTTCGGTGGTCTGAACATCCCCACCGTCACCATCTTCATGACCGGCTTCTACGAGGGCGTCCAGAAGTACAACGAGGACAACGGCACCGACGTCCAGGTCATCGGTTGGGACCCCGCCAAGCCCAAGGCCGGCTCGTTCACCAACGACTTCGAGAACAAGACCATCGGCCAGACCACGGCCGAGGAGATGATCAAGCAGGGTGCCGACGTGATCTTCCCGGTCGCCGGTCCCGCCGGTCTCGGTGGCCTCCAGGCCGCCCAGGACAACGACGTCAAGGCCATCTGGGTCGACACCGACGGCTGCGTCTCGGCCGCCGAGTACTGCGACGTCCTGCTGACCTCGGTCATGAAGGGCATGGACGTCGCCGTCCAGCAGGCGATCCTCGACGGTGCCGAGGGCGACTTCTCCAACGATGTCTACGTCGGCACGCTCGCCAACAACGGTGTCGGCCTCGCGCCGTTCAGCGACGACGTCGACGCCGAGCTCCAGGCCAAGGTCGAGGAGCTCAAGCAGCAGATCATCGACGGCACCATCAAGGTCGGCTGATCCAGCACCATCGGCACATCCCGGTCGTGGGTGGCGGACTCGGTCCGCCACCCACGACCTGTCCCATGAGCAGGCACCGGAAGGGGAATCCCACGTGAGGTTGGAGATCCGCGGACTGACCAAGCGGTTCGGATCCTTCACCGCCAACGACCACATCGACCTCACCATCGAACCGGGCGAGATCCACTGCCTGCTCGGGGAGAACGGGGCCGGCAAGTCGACGCTCATGAACATGCTCTACGGCCTGCTCGACCCCACCGAGGGCGAGATCGTGGTCGACGGCATCCCGCAGCAGTTCGCCGGACCGCGCGATGCGATCGCCGCCGGCATCGGGATGGTGCACCAGCACTTCATGCTCGTACCTCCCTTCACCGTCGCGGAGAACGTGATGCTCGGGCGCGAGCAGACCCGCGCCGGCGTCCTGGACCGCAAGGCCGCCTCCCGGCTCGTGCGCGAGCTCTCCGAGAAGTACCGGCTCGCGGTCGATCCCGACGCCAAGGTCGAGGACCTCCCCGTCGGCGTCCAGCAGCGGGTCGAGATCATCAAGGCCCTCGCGGGCGGCGCCGAGGTGCTCATCCTCGACGAGCCCACCGCGGTGCTCACGCCCCAGGAGATCGACGAGCTCATGGGCATCATGCGCGAGTTGAAGGCGCAGGGCACCTCCATCGTCTTCATCACCCACAAGCTCCGCGAGGTCAAGGCGGTCGGCGACCGCATCAGCGTCATCCGGCGCGGCAAGGTGGTCGGCACGGCCGCCCCGTCGGCGTCCGAGGCCGAGCTCGCCGAGCTGATGGTCGGCCGCGCTGTGCAGTTGACCGTCGACAAGGCGGCCCCCGAGGTCGGCGACGGGGTGCTGGAGGTCAAGGACGTCACCGTCATCGACGCCCGCGGTTGCCAGGTCGTCAAGGAGGTCTCCCTCGTCGCGCGCGCCGGGGAGGTGCTCGGCATCGCCGGCGTGCAGGGCAACGGCCAGACCGAGCTCATCAAGTCCCTCGTCGGGCTGGTGGCTCCCGACGCCGGCCAGATCCTCCTCGAGGGGCGCGACATCACCCGGCAGGGCACCCGCGAGAGCCTCGAGGCCGGCATCGGCTACATCCCCGAGGACCGCTCCCACGACGGGTACATCGGCACGTTCAGCGTGCGGGAGAACCTGGTCCTCGACCTCTTCCGCGACGCGCAGTACTCCTCGGGCCCGGTGCTGCGCCTCGACGCGATCGAGGCCAACGCCAAGGCCCGCATCGAGGAGTTCGACATCCGCACCGAATCCATGGAGACCCCGGTCAGCTCGCTGTCCGGCGGCAACCAGCAGAAGGTCGTGGTGGCTCGGGAGTTCTCCCGGCCGCTCAAGGTCCTCATCGCCTCCCAGCCCACGCGCGGCGTCGACGTCGGGTCGATCGAGTTCATCCACAAGCGGATCGTCGCCGAGCGCGACCGCGGCACCGCGGTGATCATCGTGTCCACCGAGCTCGACGAGATCGTCGCCCTCGCCGACCGCATCGCGGTCATGTACGACGGGCGCATCGTCGACACGGTGCCACCCGACACCCCGCGCGAGACCCTCGGACTCCTCATGGCCGGTGGTGCCGCGTGAGCCAGCAGACCCCCGCCCCCGGCACGACCGAGGAGATCGCGTCCGCGCCGCGCCGTCGCGACCTGACGGTCTGGCTGCCGACCGTGACCGACTCCGTGCTCGCCGTCGTGCTCGCGCTCGTCGTCGGCGCCGTCCTTATCGCGCTGTCGACCGAGGAGGTGCTCAACTCCCTCTCGTACTTCTTCAGCTATCCCTGGGACTTCTTCCGGTTCGCCGGCACCGCCGTCGGTGACGGCTATCGCGCGCTGTTCGAGGGCTCGCTGGGCTCCGGGACGGCGATCACCCGCACCCTGCAGCGCGCCGCACCGCTCATCGCGGCCGGCCTCGGGGTCACCCTGGCGTTCCGTTCCGGGCTGTTCAACATCGGCGCCCAGGGACAGATGCTCGTGGCCGCGATGCTCTGCGGCTGGATCGGTTTCCAGCTCGACCTGCCGACGGGCCTGCACATGCTGCTCGCCCTCGCCGGGGCGCTCGTCGCGGGCGCTGCCTGGGGCGGCACCATCGGCGTGCTGAAGGCGCGCACCGGCGCGCACGAGGTCATCACGACCATCATGTTCAACAACATCGCTCGGTTCGTGGCGCTGTTCCTGCTCGGTCTCGACGCCTTCCAGCGCGCCGGGTCGGACAACAAGCAGACCCCGCCGGTCGCCGACAGCGCCACCTACCCCTCGATCGGCGGCCTGCACCTCGGCATCCTGCTGAGCCTGCTGGCTGCGGTGGGGGTGTGGTGGCTGCTCGACCGCACCACCCTCGGCTTCCAGATGCGAGCCGTCGGCGCCAACCCCGACGCCGCCCGCACCGCCGGCATGAGCGTCACCCGCGTCTACGTCTCGGCCATGACGCTGGCCGGCATGCTGTCCGGCCTCGCCGTCACGATGACCGTGCTCGGCCAGCAGAACCCGATCACCGACAACGTCGCCGGCAGTGTGGGCTTCGACGCCATCACGGTCGCGCTGCTGGGGCGGGCCACGCCGCTGGGCACCGTCCTCGCGGGTCTGCTCTTCGGTGCGCTGTCGGCGGGCGGACTCTCCATGCAGGGTGCCGCCGGCATCCCGCCGGAACTCTCGGAGGTGCTGCAGGCCTTGATCGTGCTCTTCGTCGCTGCGCCCGCCCTGGTGCGCGGCATCTTCCGCCTGCGGGGATCCTCGGCCGGCGGGGCCGACCAGGCCGTCGGCGCCTCGGGGTGGTCGGCATGAGCACCGCCACCGCCGTCCCCACCGCCGAGGTCGAGGGCGTGCGCGATCGCGCCGACGTCCGTCGCCAGATCAAGCTGGTGGTGGTCTTCGCGATCGCCCTGCTGCTGCTCGTCGTCTTCCGCCTCACCACCGACAGCTTCCAGGTGACCTACCTGCTCGGCGAGTCGCGCAGCGCCACCGTCAAGCCCCGCGAGCTCGACGGCACCGTCCCGTGGGTGATCGCGCTCGTGCTCACCGCGCTCGCCCTCGGCCTCGCCGCGCTCAACCGCTATCCCCGCAAGGCGCCGGGCGTGCTGCTCAGCGTGCTCGTCGGTCTGCTGTTCTACGTCTCGTTCATGGTGTGGGCCTACGCCGACCAGAGCGGCAGCTTCCAGGCCGCGATCTCGAACCCGATCCCGGGAACCGTGCGCATCGCGACCCCGTTGGTGCTGGGGGCGCTGGCCGGCGTCGTCTGCGAGCGGGCCGGTGTCATCAACATCGCCATCGAGGGCCAGTTCCTCTCCGGTGCCTTCCTCGCCTCGGTCTTCTCCAGCTTCGCCTACGCCTCGCTGCCGTTCATCCCGGTCGGGGCCTGCGCCGCCTTCGGTCTGCTCGGCGGTGCGATCGCGGGCGTCCTCATCGCAGCGCTGCTCGCGCTCTTCGCGTTGCGCTACCAGGTGAACCAGGTCGTGCTCGGCGTCGTCCTCGTGGCCTTCGCCAGCGGACTCACCGGCTTCCTGCTGGGGCAGATCCCCGACGACCAGAAGAGCACGTTCAACAACCCGCTGCGGCTCGAGCAGATCGAGATCCCCGGGCTGTCGAGCATCCCGATCGTCGGCGACGCCCTGTTCAACCAGACGCTGCTGGTCTACCTCACCTATGCGGCGGTCGCCCTCGTGGCCTTCCTGCTCTACCAGACCCGGTGGGGCCTGCGGGTGCGCTCGGTGGGCGAGCACCCCTCGGCGGCCGACACCGTCGGCATCCGGGTCAACGCCGTGCGCTGGCAGGCGGTGCTGCTCGGCGGCGTCCTGGCGGGCCTCGGCGGCGCCTACTACACGGTCGGCTCCACCGGTGCCTTCGACAAGGACGTCTCGGCCGGCACCGGCTTCATCGCCCTGGCGGCGGTGATCATGGGCCGGTGGAACCCGGTCGGCGCGGCCCTCGCGGCGGTGTTCTTCGGGTTCATGCGCAACCTCGAGACGCAGCTGGGTCTCGTCGACCGCATCCCGGGCGACCTGCTCGGCGCGATCCCGTACCTCGCGACCGTCATCGCCGTGGCCGGCTTCGTCGGGCGCGTGCGCCCGCCCGCAGCCGACGGCGTCCCGTTCGTGAAGAGTTGACGTGACCCCCGACGACGACGGCCTCTGGGATGACCTCCTCACCGCCGCCCGGGCGGCGCGCGAGCACGCGTACGCACCGTACTCGCGGTTCGGGGTCGGCGCGGCGGCGTTGGCCGACGACGGCCGGCTCGTCACCGGCTGCAACGTCGAGAACGCCGGCTACGGCGTGACCCTGTGCGCCGAATGCGGTCTGGTCAGCCAGCTCCACATCACCGGCGGAGGCCGCCTCACGCACTTCGCGTGCGTGGGCGGCGCCCTGCCCGGCCCCGCCCATCCGGTCATGCCGTGCGGTCGGTGCCGCCAGCTGCTGTGGGAGAACGGCGGTGCCGACCTCGTCGTCCTCACGCCGTCGGGTCCGCGCCCGATGACCGAGGTGCTCCCCGACGCCTTCGGGCCCGAGGACCTCGAGGTCTGATCGGCCCCCGGTTTCGCCTCGTGGCGTGTGCACGAGATCTTGGGACGGTTGGCGCCGCCATGGCACGCACCTCGCAGCGTCGGCATCGCTCGCGTGACGCCCGGTAGCCCTTCGCGACGCCGCCTTGCGATGCACGCACCCTGACGACGCGGACCATTCAAGAACTTCGCACACACGCCACTAGGGTCGGAGCATGCCCGCCGAGAACCACGACGCCGTCGAGGTGATCGTCGCCAAGCGCGACGGCCACCCGCTCTCCGACAGCCAGATCGACTGGATGGTCGACGCCTACACCCGCGGGGTCGTCGCCGACGAGCAGATGTCGGCGCTCACGATGGCGATCCTGCTCAACGGGATGGACCGTCGCGAGATCGCCCGCTGGACCGCGGCGATGATCGCCTCGGGGGAGCGCATGGACTTCTCCTCGCTCACGCGGCCCACCGCCGACAAGCACTCCACCGGCGGAGTCGGCGACAAGATCACCCTGCCCCTGGCGCCCCTCGTGGCGGCCTGCGGCGTCGCCGTCCCGCAGCTCTCGGGGCGCGGGCTCGGCCACACGGGCGGCACCCTCGACAAGCTCGAGTCGATTCCCGGCTGGCGCGCGGCCCTCTCCAACGCCGAGATGCTCGCGCAGTTGGACGACGTCGGCGCCGTGATCTGCGCTGCGGGCGACGGCCTGGCGCCCGCGGACAAGAAGCTCTACGCCCTGCGCGACGTCACCGGCACCGTCGAGGCCATCCCGCTCATCGCCTCCTCGATCATGAGCAAGAAGATCGCCGAGGGCACCGGAGCCCTCGTGCTCGACGTGAAGGTCGGCACCGGCGCGTTCATGAAGACCGAGGCGCTGGCCCGCGAGCTCGCCGAGACGATGGTCGCGCTCGGCACCGACGCCGGGGTGCGCACGGTCGCGCTGCTCACCGACATGTCCACCCCGCTGGGCCTGACGGCCGGCAATGCCCTGGAGGTGCGCGAGTCCGTCGAGGTGCTCGCCGGAGGCGGTCCTGCCGACGTCGTCGAGCTCACCCTCGCGCTGGCCCGCGAGATGCTCGCCGCGGCCGGCGTCACCGACGTCGACCCGGCGGATCGGTTGGCGAACGGCACCGCGATGGACGTGTGGCGGCGCATGATCCGCGCCCAGGGCGGCGATCCCGAGGCCCCGCTGCCGACCGCCCGCGAGCAGCACGTCGTCCTCGCCCCGGCCGACGGCGTCCTGGCCCGCCTCGACGCGATGGCCGTCGGCCTGGCCGCGTGGCGCCTGGGCGCGGGCCGCGCCCGCAAGGAGGACGCCGTGCAGGCGGGCGCCGGCGTCGAGTGGCACGCGCGGCCCGGCGACGTCGTCCGGGCCGGGCAGCCACTGCTGACCCTGCACACCGACGAGCCCGATCGCTTCGAGCGGGCCCTGGCCTCCCTGGAGGGCGGCTACGACGTCGTCCCCGAGGGCAGCCGGCCCGAGTTGACGCCCCTGGTCATCGACCGGATCGGCTGATCTCAGCCCTCGAGCAGGAGCACGACCGTCTCGGCGACGCAGGCCGGCTTGGCCTCGTCCTCGATCTCGACGGTGTACTTGATGATGAGCTGCTTGCCGGTGGGCAGATCGGTGACCTCGCCGAAGGCGACGACGCCGCGCACGCGCTTGCCGACCAGCACGGGGTTGGGGAAGCGGACCTTGTTGACGCCGTAGTTGAGCTTGGCGCCGGGGGTGTCGAGGGCGAAGACGAGGCTGCCGAGGTAGGGCACGAGCGAGAGCGTCAGGTAGCCGTGGGCGATCGTGCCGCCGAAGGGGCCGGTCTTCGAGCGCTCGACGTCGACGTGGATCCACTGGTGGTCGCCGGTGGCGTCGGCGAAGGTGTCGACCCGCTCCTGGGTGATCTCGATCCACTCGGTGGTGCCGATCTCGCTGTTCGCGGCGGCGGCGACGTCCTCGAAGCTGGTGAAGGTCCGCATCATCTCTCCCGGGTGCTTGGATGGCGAGGTGGAACTTACACGCGAGCTCGTGCGGCGAGCGCCCAAGGTCCTGCTCCATGACCACCTCGACGGCGGCCTGCGGCCCGGCACGGTGCTCGATCTCGCGGCGCGGGCCGGGCATGCGCTGCCGGCCGGCACCGAGGCCGAGCTGGCGGCCTGGTTCCACGAGGCCGCCGACTCCGGCTCCCTGGAGCGCTACCTGGAGACCTTCCAGCACACGGTCGGGGTGATGCAGAGCGCCGAGGCGATCACCCGGGTGGCGCGCGAATGCGTCGAGGATCTCGCGGCCGACGGGGTCGTCTACGCCGAGGTGCGCTACGCCCCCGAGCAGCACGTCGAGCAGGGGCTCTCCCTCGACGACGTCATCGCGGCCGTGGCCGAGGGCTTCGCGCAGGGCATGGACGCCGCCCGCACGCCGGCGGGGGAGCGGATCGTCGTCCGCCAGCTGCTCACCGCGATGCGCCACCAGGCGCGCTCGATGGAGATCGCCGAGCTGGCGGTGGCCTGGCGCGACCGCGGGGTCGCGGGTTTCGACATCGCGGGCGCCGAGGCGGGGTATCCGCCCACCCGCCACCTTGACGCCTTCGAGTACCTCCAGCGCGAGAACGCGCACTTCACCATCCACGCAGGCGAGGCGTTCGGTCTGCCGTCGATCTGGCAGGCGCTCCAGTGGTGCGGTGCCGACCGGTTGGGCCACGGCGTCCGCATCGTCGACGACATCGAGGTGGCCGACGACGGCACCGTGACGCTGGGGCGGCTGGCGGCGTACGTGCGCGACAAGCGGATCCCGCTGGAGCTGTGCCCGGCCTCGAACGTGCAGACCGGGGCGGCGACCTCGATCGCCGAGCACCCCATCGGCCTGCTCACCCGGCTGCGGTTCCGGGTCACGGTCAACACCGACAACCGCCTGATGAGCCGCACGTCGATGACCGACGAGATGTGGTCGCTGGTCGAGGCCTTCGGCTACGGCCTCGACGATCTGCGGTGGTTCACCGTCAACGCGATGAAGTCGGCGTTCCTGCCCTTCGACGAGCGGATCGCGCTCATCGACGGTGTCGTGAAGCCGGGCTACGCCGCCTTGTAAGCGATCGACGCCTCCCTGTCAGCGGTATGTACCGGTCTGTACCGACTGGTCTGGACCGCGGTCGGTCCTCGCTTCAGGCTGCGCTCATGGTTCTTTAAGGTGAAGCGCTTTGTACCTGGCTGGACCCGCCCCCCTTGAGGTCCGGCCGACCTACATGGGGAGGTCTGGTGCGCTCTCAGCGTTCCGACATGCAGTTCGTCCGCCGTACCGCTCGTACGGTGGTCCCGCCGACCGTGGTGGCCGTCGTCGCCGCGCTCATGGCCTTCGTGCCGGTCGCGCCCGCGCAGGCGGTCGCCGACCAGGCGGCCTCCGATGTCCGCGTCGGCCTGATCAACCTCGGCAACGCCGTCGGCGGCGCCGCGGTGCAGCCGGCGCTGGCCACCGACTTCCCGCTGACCGACGTGTCGCCGGCGCGGATCCTCGAGCTCAGCACCGCCATCGGCGAGCGCGTCACCGAGGACTTCCTCGCGAAGACCGACGTCGGCATCAACGAGCTGCCGAGCGTCTTCGCCGACGACCCGGCGCTGGAGCTGATCCCGACGGCGTCTCTCGCCGACGCCCCGGCGGGTAGCCGCGACTGGATCTTCCGCGTCAGCCTCGACTCCGCGCTCCCCGTCGCGGTCACCTACGACGACGGCCAGCTGCGCTTCGGCACCGCCGAGCTGAAGGACGGCGAGGCGGTCACCCGCCTCACCGGCGACTTCCGCGTGCGCTACAACCCCAACGCGATCCCGCTGCGCAAGTTCTCGGTCGTCGGCAACTCCGACATGACCTTCCGCACCTGGACCCGCACCGCGGGCTCGAGCGGCACCACCGCGCAGACCCTGCCGATCGAGAAGTTCCCCGCGGTCGACGGCTTCATCGAGGTCGGCGCCCAGGGCACCGGCAAGATCGACTCCTCGACCGTCATCCGGATGCGCGACCCCAACGGCCGCGGCGGTCTGACCACCGAGGACCTCCAGTTCTCCACGCCCGAGGAGCTCTTCGCGACCCGGCAGCAGCCGGGAGCGGGCGACGTCACCATGAACGTCGACCTCACCACCCCGCTCGACCCCGACGCCGCGGGCAGCGTCAAGGTCACCACCCGCGCCGAGGACGCCACCGGTCCCTACGCCGACCCGGTGACCGATCGCAACGGCCGCCTGCTCTCCCTGACCGCGCTGACCCGCGCCCAGGCGCTGGCCAGCTACGCCGGCTACTCGGCGGCGGTCTCGGCGGCCGAGGGCTCGGTCGACACCCAGATCCCGCTGCTCGACCTGTCGCTCACCGACATCTTCTCGCCCGGTGCCGACCTCGCCTCGATCCTCCAGCAGCAGTCGGTCGCCACCATCACCTGCGGCGCGGCCGACACCAGCCCGCCGACCGGCACCCCGCGCCCGGGCCAGGCCCAGTACTGCCAGGCCGTCGTCAACGGCCTCACCGTCGACACCGACAAGCCGATCGTGTGGAGCACTCCGGACGACGGCGTGAGCATCACCGGCACGACCGCCGGCACCGCGGCCGAGACCCCCACCGCCAACGTGAAGGTCACCGGCGCCACCGGTTTCACCGTCCTCCAGGTCAGCTTCTACAGCCGCGGCAAGAAGATGACCGCGCGCACCCCGCTGCAGTCGATCCAGGAGCTCAGCCGCACCATCAAGGGTCTCGGCCTCGACGGCGGCCTCACCTACGACGCCGACAACCACTCCCTCGAGGTCGCGGTGCAGACCCGCGACACCTCCCGTGAGGAGAGGGACGCCGCCACCGGCGCCGGCGGCAACCTCGCCCCCGTGACGGGCCTCTCGGGCCTGTGCCAGGCCCAGGACGGCGTCAGCCCGCGCGAGTGCGTCGTGAAGGACCCCGACTCCTCCCAGAACCCGCAGGCCGGCTCGGCCACCGTGGTGAGCGAGGACCGCTGGTTCCAGGCGACCTTCGGTATCGGTCTCGTGCCGCCCGCCGCCGCCCCGCGTGCCGGCGACCCGGCGCCCAAGGACCCGGTCACCTACCTCAAGCCCGGTGCGGACGGCGTCATCTGGCGTCTCGGCAGCCTCTCGGCGACCCTCGACGGCATCGCCAAGATGGCCGCCCGGATCGGCTTCCTCAAGGTCGACGTCGACGTCACCGACTACTCGTTGACCACCGACGCGGACAAGCCGGCCGCCCAGGTGGCGGTCAAGGCCGACGATCTCGGCACCGTCACGCTCGACGGCGGCTCGGTCGGCGACGCCATCGACGTCACCCGCCTGCTCACCTACACCGCGCAGCCCGCCGTCATCCGCGGCGCACGTGCGACCGCTCACCTCGAGGTGCAGGACGCGCCCGACGCGGGCGGCACCCGTCCGATCGGCGCCGCCGGCAGCGTCGACGTCGTGTGGAACAGCCTGGCCGCGAACAAGCTGCCGAAGGCCACGCCGCTGGGCGACTACGCGAAGCTGCGTCTGCTCGACGTCGTCCCGTCGCGCCAGGGCACCATGGGCGCCGACACCGACAAGACGACTCTCGTCGACCCGAACGCCGACTTCTTCAAGCAGTTCGGCCTCACCGCCTCGATGAGCGAGTCCGAGCGCACCGTCGACAAGTCGCTGTACGACACCGACCCGATCGACGACGACCGCACCCTGTGCAGCCGCTTCATCGTCGACTCCGCCACCAGCCTGACCTGTGTGGGCGGACCCGCGTCGGAGAAGAAGGTCACCGCCGCCAACGAGTCCGGCTACGTCTTCCAGCCGGGTCACGGGTACGTCATCAACGGCGACCCCGAGGCGCTGCGCGACCTCATCATCGGCAACTACCTCTCGATCCTCTCCACCTTCCAGAGCCCCGAGGCCGACGGCGCGTCGAAGACGCTGCCGCTCTTCGACCTGCTGCCCGGCGACGTCAGCGACGCCACCAAGGCGCTCGCGAAGCTGATCGGGCAGGTGCAGGCCGACGCCTCCGCGGAGACGCCGACCAAGGACGTCTCGACCCTCCAGGGCATGCTCAGCGCGATGCGCTTCTACGCGCCGGGCCTCACCCAGACCATCAACCTCCAGAGCGGCGGCGTCCGCGATGGCGGCGTCCTGGACTTCAGCTCCGCCCTCAGCGTGGCGGCGCCGTCGGCCGGCAACGAGCCCACGATCCCGCTGCGCGTCCCGCTCGGCGACTCGCAGGTGCGGATCCTCGCCGGTGACGACCAGGTCAAGATCGCGGTCAAGCCGACCTCGACCGCCAAGGTCCACTTCCAGGTCAACCTGGCCGACGTGTCGACCGACGTCGTCACCGACTCGGCGATGACCCAGACCGTGCACACCTTGGACGACGCCTCCAGCGTCTCCACCGCGCGCACCAAGCTCTCGGGCAAGTCGGTCGAGTTCGGCTCGACGCAGGCGACCTCGGGTGCTGCGGCCGACATCAACGTCAAGCTCGGCATCAAGGTGTCGACTGCCCCCGTCGCCGCGAGCGGTTCGACGGTGCCGATCGGCGACCTGCTCGCCTCGCTGAAGCAGACCCGCACCATCGACGGCACCCCGGCGACCTGCGCGTCGGGCAACACCGCGCCGGGCAAGGCCGCCTGCCTCGACCTGCCCCTGAAGTCGATGGACGGCGCCACCGACCTGCCCAAGCTCCAGGTCGCCTTCGGCCCCGACGACTCCTCGGGTGGCACGGGCTACGACATCTCCGCCCAGCCGCTGGCCTACTGGTTCCTCGCCGACTCGCTCACCGGTCTGAGCAAGGAGCTCGCCAACGGCCTCGACGGCAGCATCGTCGACAAGACGTTCCCGCTGATCGGCACCGACCTCGACGGCGGCGCCGACATCCCGTCGGCGGTCAACGCCTACCTCGCCAAGGCCCGTACCCAGCTGACGGACCTGCGCGACTCCGCCGCGGTCACCGACACGACGACGGCGGCCCAGCTGCGTACGAAGCTGGCGACGGCTTTCAACGCCGTCGTGGCGCCGAACATCACGCCGAAGAACGTGGCGGCCTCCGACATCAAGCTGATCTGCAACGACTCGCCGTGTGCCGACTCGGCCGCGTTCTCGACCATCACGAGCATCGACCTGCCGCTGGAGATCAGCGGCAACGCGCCCAACGAGAAGGTCACCTTCGACGCGGGTCTCGGCGGCTCGCCGATCAAGAGCGACCGCGACGTGCCCACCACCACCAAGTGGACCCTCAAGGTCGCCATCGGCATCAAGCGCGGCAGCGGCCCCTACATCAAGCTCCAGCCGGACGCCGGTGCCTCGAAGGTCGACGTCCTGACCGCCAAGGTCAGCGCCCACCTCGCGCCCTACAGCTCGCAGAACTGCCACGAGTGGGGTCGCGCGGACAACTGGGAGAACCTCAACGGCAAGGGCGCCAACACCGTCCCCGCCAACAAGGCCGCCGGCTGCGCCGACGCGTTCGTCGGCAAGATGCCCGCGGTCCTGGTGGAGCGCACCGACGAGACCAACGGCTTCGACGACGCCGTCGTCACCGTCTCCCTCGCGGGCGGCGACTCGGCCAACGACTACCGGTCCTTCCTCCCGGCGCTCTACGACGTGAAGGTGCCCTTCAGCACCACCGTCGTCGGCGAGGGCGGCCTGCACCTCTACTTCGAGGGCTGGGCCTCCGAGATCGGCTTCTTCGACCTGCTCGGCGGCATCGACATGGACTGGAAGGACGGCGAGTTCGCCGACTCCGGCCTCGAGCTGTCCGACCTGACGATGGACTCCAAGACCTTCTACGACATGACCGTGGGTGGTCTGGCGAAGGCGGTCGACTGGCTCAAGCCGCTCAACCCGGTGCTCGACGTCCTCAACGCGCCGATCCCGGTCGTGAGCGACATCTCCGAGCTCATCGGCAAGGACCCCGTCACCCTGCTCTCGCTGCTCGCGACCTTCGGCGGCAGGTCCATCGAGATGTTCACCAAGCTGGTCTCGCTGATCAGCACCGTGGCGAAGCTCCCGGGCTACACCGGCTCCGACCGCTTCGTGAAGGTCGGTGAGACCCACGGGTTCACCGTCTCCGCGGGGGCGATGAAGGTCTCGGCCTGTGGTGAGAAGAAGGGCGAGAAGGGCGGCAAGGTCGAGGCCTGCGAGGCCCCGGGCGACACCTTCAAGAAGGCCACCGGCCTCGCTCCGCAGGACCCGCCGTCCGGCTCGACCTCGTTCTCGGCCGAGGCCAGCTACACCGGCGCCAGCCTCTCGCTGCCGATCCTCGAGGACGCCTCGCAGATGAGCGACCTGCTTCTCGGCAACGGCGACGTCACCCTGGCCTACGTCGACCTCGGCACTGCCTCGGCGACCGCCGGCGTCGAGTACAGCTACGGCCCGATCATGCTCGGCCCGGTGCCGGTGACCGCGTTCATCGGCTTCGACGTGGGCCTCGAGGCGCGCGCCGCCTTCGGCTTCGACACCCGGGCGCTGAGCCAGCAGGTGGAGAACGCCGACGAGGGCGCGACCCACGAGCTCAGCGACGCCGGCGGCACGCTGAAGATCTTCAAGGACGGCTTCTACATCGACGACCTCGACTCCTCGGGCGCCGACGTCCCGGAGATCAACCTGACCTTCACGGTGAAGGCGGGTGCGAAGATCGACATCGGCTTCGCCAGCGCCGGCATCGAGGGCGGCGTCACCATGGACCTCGGTCTGGACGCCTACGACCCGAACGGCGACGGCAAGATCTACACCGACGAGTTCGTCGGCACCGACAACGCCGAGTGCGCCTTCAGCGTCTCCTCCGGGCTGATCTTCTTCCTGCGTGCGTTCTTCAACGTCGATCTCTTCATCACCGAGATCAACGAGTCCTGGACGATCGTGGAGAGCCCGCGCATCACGCTCTTCGAGTTCAGCTGCGAGACCGAGAAGCCGGTCCTCGCGGAGGTCTCCGGCAACGACCTGATCCTCAACGCGGGCAGCAGAGCCGCTCAGCGCAAGGTCAGCGTCGGCAATCCGAACGAGAAGTTCACCCTCAAGCAGACCACCGGCGTCCACGACGGCAAGGTCACCATCGAGGTGAGCGCGTTCGGTGTCGTCCAGAGCTACGACGTGCCGCAGGGCGGCACCGTCAAGGCCGACATGGGCGGCGGCACCGACATCGTGCGCCTCTACCCGGGCCAGACGGTCACCACGACCGCCTCCGGCATCACCGTCGACTCCATCCCCTTCATGCTCAAGGGCGACGTCAAGGGCGGCGACGGCAACGACACCATCGAGGGCGGCGAGGGTGACGACACCTTCGACGGCGGCGACGGCAACGACTCCATCAAGGGCGGCAACGGCAACGACAACCTGATCGGCGGTATCGGCGACGACACCCTCGACGGTGCCGGCGGCCAGGACTCCGTCGACGGTGGCGACGGCCGCGACCGCGTGAGCGGTGGCCCGGGTGCCGACGACGTGGAGGGCTCGACGGGCGACGACTCGCTCGACGGCGGCCTCGGTGTCGACCCCGACTCGCTGTTCCCGACCTCGGTGGCCGCGAAGATCGCTCCGGTGCTCGACGCCGGCGACCTCGTGGTCGGTGGCGACGGCTCGGACAACATCACCGGCGGTGACGGCTCCGACGTCGTGGTCGGCGGCTCGTACGGCGGCACGCCGTCGTTCGACGCCACGACCACCGTCAAGGTGACCGGCATCAACGTCGACGACCTGGTCAACGTGACCGTCACGATCAAGACGCTCGCGCTTCCGTCCGAGGCATCGATCCGCAACGAGTGCGCCCAGCCGGGCACCGTCTCGGGTCTGGTCATCGACACGGTGACCGGCGGCAACGGCCGTGACTACGTCGTGGGCGGCGGCGGTGCCGACTCGCTCACCGGCGGTGGCGGCGACGACCTCATCTGCGGTCGGTCCGGCGACGACCTGCTCATCGGCGATGGCGACGACGTCGTCACCTCCAAGCAGGGTGCGGACGAGATCCGCGGTGGCGCCGGTGGCGACCGCATCTACGCCAGCGGCGGTGCCGACAACGTCTTCGCCGACGCGGGCGACGACCTGGTGCGCGCCGGTCTCGGCGACGACACCGTCGACGGCGGCCTCGGTCGCGACCTCCTGCTCGGCGAGGGCGGCAAGGACACCCTCACCGGCGACGGCGGCGCCTCCTCCGGTACCACGCAGTCGACGGCGCGTCTGATCGTCTGCGCCCCGGCGACGACGGTGGTCAACGGCCTGATCGACCTCAACGGCGACCTGTCCGGTGACCTGCTGGACGACGGCACGCTCGAGGGTCTGCGGGTCCAGGACGGCAAGCTGTACGGCGTCAACGGAGCGCTCTACACCGGCATGCTCGGCGGCACGGTCTTCAAGTCCGGCCAGGCCGACATCGACGGCAACGGCGTCATCCAGAAGCGGGCGCGCGTCAACGGCGTCGTGACCGTCTTCGGTGACACCGGCGTGCTCCAGCTCGCCGGGATGACGCTCAACAGCACGGGCAACCCGAACGACGCCGGTGCGATCGGCGACGGCGACTGCCTCCTGGGCGGCGACGACGCCGACACGATCTCGGGCCAGACCGGCGGCGACTACATCGACGCCGGCGAGGGTGACGACACCGCGGTGCACGGAGACGCGGGCGACGACCTGGTGCGCGGCGGCAACGGCAACGACCTGCTGCACGGTGACGCCGGGGCCGACCTCATGGTCTCCGACGCCGGTGACGACATCTCCTACGGCGACGCCGGCAACGACGTCGTCCGCGGTGGTCTGGGCAGCGACCTGCTGGCCGGCGGCTCCGATGTCGCCGGTGCGACCGACGGTACGGACGAGATCATCGGCGACGGCGGCAACGACGTCCTCGCCGGTGGCAACGCCCTGCTCTCGCGTACCCCGATCGCCAACACGGCGATCGCGGGGGTCGGCGCCACCCTGCTCACCACCCCGGTGGGCTCGGGTGCCGACGACGCCGTCTACGGCGGCTACGGCAACGACTGGGTGTTCGGTCAGACGGGCAACGACTCCGTGTTCGGTGGTCCCGACGACGACGTCGTCGAGGGCGACCAGGGCGACGACCTGGTCCAGGGCGACGACGGCAGCGACATGCTCGTGGGTGGCTCGTCGACCTCCGGCGCGATCACGCTCGACCGGTCGGGCGCCGGCATCGCCGACGGCAACGACACCGTCAACGGCGACGTGGGTGTCGACAGCCTCGACGGCATCGACGTGCTCGCCGGCGACAACGCCCGGATGAACCCGGCCGACCCGAGTCGCTCGGTGCGTTCGACCTGGCCGCGGATCATGCCGACCGCCGACGTCACGCTCTTCGACGGCACGACCACGGTCGCGCCGACGATCGGCGGCAACGACACCCTCACCGGTGGCGCCAAGCAGGACCTCCTGCTCGGCCAGGGCGGCAACGACGTCCTGACCGGCGAGGCCGGCGAGGACGCCCTCGAGGGCGGTTCGGGTGCCGACACCCTCAGCGGTGGCGACGACGACGACCAGATCATCGGTGGCTCGTGGACCCCCAACGCCTACGACGCGAACGTCTCCGGCATCGGCGACACGATCACCGCGGGTGCGGGCAACGACGTGGTGGTGGCCGACAACGGCACCATCACCGAGGACCCGATCTTCTTCCGCGACATCGTCAAGCTCCACGACGTCCCGGCGGCCGGCGCCGCCGCGGCGAGCAACGTGGGCGGCGACGACGTGGTCTCCGCCGGCGACGGCGACGACCAGGTCTACGGCCAGTCCGGCTCGGACAACCTGAGCGGCGGCAGCGGCAACGACCAGCTCGAGGGCATGTCGGGTTCGGACACCGTGCGCGGCGACGCCGGCGACGACATCATCGTCGGCGGCACCTCGACCACGGACGGTGCGATCGACGCGACCCGTTCGGGTCAGGGCCAGCGTGACGGCGCCGACGTCCTCGACGGCGGCACCGGCAAGGACGCCGTCGCCGGTGACAACGCGCGCATCCTCCCGCCGTCCGCGGCCGGGGCGAAGCCGTCGGTGTTCCTGTTCGACACCGGTCGCTCGGCCCCGACGTCGACGGCTGCGGGCGACACCATCAGCGGTGGCACCGAGGACGACCTGCTCTTCGGCCAGGCCGGCAACGACAGCATCTTCTCCGGGTCGGGCAACGACCTGGCCGAGGGTGGTGCCGGTGTCGACCAGATCACCGGTGACGACGGCGACGACGCCATCATCGGCGGCGGTTCGACGGCCGGGGCGCTGAACGACCAGCGCAGCGGCGCCGACCTGCCGGACGGCGACGACCGCATCGACGCGGGCGCGGGCAACGACATCGTGGCCGGCGACAACGCCCGCCTCGACCCGTGGACGGCCAACGTCACCGCGACCTCGCCCGCCTGGGTGGTCAAGCTGTACGACATCCAGCTGCGCGCCGACGTGCCCGCGGCCGCGGACGTGTCGGGCAGCGACCTGATCGTGGGCGGTACCGGCGACGACCGTCTCTACGGCCAGGCCGGCAACGACACGATCCGGGCCGGCGACGGCATCGACATCGTCGAGGGCGACGCGGGTGCCGACCAGATCACCGGTGACGCCGGCGACGACACCCTGACCGGTGGCAACTCCACCGCGACGGGCGAGATGTCGGCCGATCGCAGCGCGACCGGTCAGCCGGACGGCGTCGACCAGATCGACGGTGGCCTCGGTGACGACGTCATCGCGGGTGACAACGCCCGTCTCGACCGGACGGCCAACATCCGACTCGACGGCTCGCTGTCGCGCTGGGTGACCCTCTTCGACGTCCAGACCGGTGGCTCCACCGGTGTCACGGGTGTCGGTGCTGGTGACGTCCTCACCGGCGGTGACGGTCGCGACCTCGTCTTCGGCCAGGTCGGCAACGACCAGATCTCGGCCGGCACGGGCGACGACTACGCCGAGGGCGACTCCGGAGACGACTCGATCAACGGTGACGCCGGCCAGGACGACCTGCTCGGTGGCGCCTCGGCAGCCAACGGCGTGGTCATCAACCTGGTCGTCGACCGGTTGCTCACCTCGCCGAACGGCACGACGGACTCCTCGGCGGCCGGTGTGACCGACGGCAACGACACGATCGACGGCGGCGACGGCACCGACGTGGTGCTCGGCGACAACGGTCGGATCACCCGCAACGGGCAGTCGATGACCGGTGCCTCCGGTGTGTTCGCGGTGCGTCAGGTCGCCATGGGCGACACCGCACCGGGTGCCACCGCCGGCAGCGACCGGATCACCGGCGGCGCGGGCGACGACGACCTGTACGGCCAGTTCGACGCGACCGGCTCCAACCGGGCGAAGCTGACCTACCTGGGTCAGACCGTGGGCGGCGACATCCTCGACGGCGGCACCGGTGAGGATGCCCTCGTCGGCGACCAGGGTGTCGACGTGCCGACCGCGGCAGCCTCGCTGGGCCGGGTCGACACCACCATCGAGGTCCCGAACACCTTCGCGCGGGAGCTCGTCCGGGTCACCGGGACGCTGGTGCGGGTCGTGACCCTCACCCAGCCGACCGTGGGCGGTGCCGACGTGATCCTCGGTCAGACCGGCGTGGACTCCATCCACGCGGGTGCCGGAGCCGATGTGGTCAACGCCGGTGCGGGTGCCGACGCGGTCTTCGGCGGCGACGGCGACGACGCCCTGTGGGGCGGTGCCGACCACGACCGGATCTTCGGTGGTGCCGGTGCCGACTTCCTCGACGTCAAGCGTCGCTCGGTCGACTCGGCGCTGTGGACCTCCGTCGCTCCGACCGAGGACATGGACAACGTCAAGACCACGGTCAACGGCAGCGACCTGCTGTTCGGTGGCTCGGGTCCGGACGCCATGCAGGGCGACCAGGCCGACGCCGGCGGCGTCCAGGGTGACCGACTCGCGGACTGGTACGGCTCGTACAACAAGTACGTCCAGTGCACGCCCTCGAACGGCATCCAGACGATCACCACCTACAACGCGACGGTCGCTCAGCGTCTGATCGACATCGCGGTGGCGATCGGCGCGGTGGGTGACGCGGAGGTCGCGTCCGTGGCCGATAGCCGCACCGAGTCCTCGCCGGCGTTCCCGGACGCTGGCGTGAACTACGGCTGCTGACGAAGCACACCCGGAGGGGCCGGTGGATCCGCGAGGATCCGCCGGCCCCTCCGGCTGTTCCGGGTGTTCCGGCCGTTCAGCGCAGGGCGGCGACGGCGCGCGCGGCCTCCGCGGGGCTCATCAGCACGCAGCCGTGCCGGACGGCGTCCGCCACGACGGTGCGCTGTGCTCGTGCGAGCGCCAGACCGCGACGCAGGAGCACCACGGGAGGCTTGCGATGCTCGCGCAGGTCGCGGCCGAGCCGGAGCCAGAAGGTGGCGGCCGTCGAGCGCCGTACACACACCGCCAGCGCCAGGACGCCGGCGGCCTGCGCCGCGGGCACCACCCGCTGGGCGAAGATGCCCTCGGCGACCACGAGGGGCGAGCCGGCGAGGTCGAGGGTGCGCCAGCCGCAACGGCCGTCCTGGGCGATCTCGTAGATCGGCACCTCGGCCCGGCCGTCGCGGCACAGGTCGAGCAGCGTCGTCACGGCGTCGTCGAGGAGCCAGGAGTCGGGGTGGTCCCAGTCGACGATGCCGGCATTGGGACCCGTCGTGATGCGCGGGAGCGTCGGGTTGTCGCCGTTCTTGTAGAAGTCGTCGAGCCGGAGCACCGGCAGCCCCAGGCGCTCGGCGAGCCGGGACTTGCCCGACCCCGACGGCCCGGCGAGGACGATGACGCGCGCCACCCGGTCAGACGCCCTGCGGATGCCAGACGGTCTTGGTCTCCAGGACGTCGGTCATGCGGGAGAGGGGCGGGGTGGCCAGGAGGTCCTCGAGGCCGGGACGCCGCACGCGCTTGAGGTTCTCGGCCGCCAGGCCCTCCAGTTCGGCGGCCAGCGCGGGGTCGTCGATGCCGGTGAGGTCGAGGGCGTCGACGTCGAGGTGCGAGGCCAGCGGCGGCGCCAGCTCGTCGCGTCGTCCGGTGAGGATGTTGACGACGCCGCCGGGCACGTCGGCGGTGGCCATGACCTCGGCGACGGTGATGGCGGGCAGCGGGTGCTCCTCGCTGGCGATCACCACGCAGGTGTTGCCGGTGACGATGACCGGCGCGACGACGCTGACCAGGCCGAGCAGCGGACCCTTCGGTGCGACGATCGCGACGACGCCCGTGGGCTCGGGCACCGACAGGTTGAAGTAGGGGCCGGCGACGGGGTTGGCGTTGCCGACGACCTGGGCGATCTTGTCGGCCCACCCGGCGTACCAGACGAGCCGGTCGATGGCGGCGTCGACGTAGGTGGCCGCCTTGCTCGCCGAGAGCCCCTCGGCCTGCTTCAGCTCGGCCTCGAACTGGGCGCGGCGTCCCTCGAGCACCTCGGCGATGCGGTAGACGATCTGCGCGCGGTTGTAGGCGGTGCGCCCCGACCAGCCGCCGAACGCCTTGCGGGCAGCGACGACGGCGTCGCGGGCGTCCTTGCGCGAGGCGTGCGAGGCGTTGGCCCAGAAGCGGCCCTTGGCGTCGAGCACCTCGTAGCTGCGCCCGGACTCCGAGCGCGGGAAGGCGCCGCCGATGTAGAGCTTGTAGGTCTTCTTCACGTCGAGGCGCGTCACTGGTCGCTTCCCTTCAGGTACGCCGCGAGGCCGTGCTTGCCGCCCTCGCGTCCGTAGCCGGACTCCCGGTAGCCGCCGAAGGGCGAGGTGGGGTCGAACTTGTTGAACGTGTTGGCCCACACGACGCCCGCGCGGAGACGGTTCGCGACCTCGAGGATGCGCGAGCCCTTCTCCGACCACACGCCTGCCGAGAGGCCGTAGGGGGTGTTGTTGGCCTTCTCGATCGCCTCGGACGGCGTGCGGAAGGTGAGCACGGACAGCACCGGCCCGAAGATCTCCTCGCGGGCGATGCGGTGGGCCTGGGTGACGCCGGTGAACAGCGTCGGCGGGAACCAGTAGCCGGTGGCGGGCAGGTCGCACGCAGGCGACCAGCGCTCGGCGCCCTCGGCGTCCCCGATGTCGCTGAGCTCGCGGATGCGGGCCAGCTGCTCGGCGGAGTTGATGGCGCCGATGTCGGTGTTCTTGTCGAGCGGGTCGCCCACGCGCAGCGTGCCCATGCGCCGCTTGAGCCGGCCGAGGAACTCCTCGGCCACCGACTCCTGGAGCAGCAGGCGCGACCCCGCGCAGCACACGTGGCCCTGGTTGAAGAAGATGCCGTCGACGACACCCTCGACGGCCTGGTCGAGCGGGGCGTCGTCGAAGACGATGTTGGCCGCCTTGCCGCCGAGCTCGAGGGTGACGCGCTTGTCGGTGCCGGCGACGCTGCGCGCGATCGCCTTGCCGACCTCGGTCGAGCCGGTGAAGGCGACCTTGTCGATGCCCGGGTGGGCGACCAGCGCCGCGCCCGTCGCGCCGGCGCCGGTGACGATGTTGACGACGCCCGGCGGGAGCTCGGCCTGCTGGCAGATCTCGGCGAACAGCAGTGCGGTGAGCGGCGTGGTCTCGGCCGGCTTCAGCACGACCGTGTTGCCGCACGCCAGCGCCGGGGCGACCTTCCAGGCCAGCATCAGCAGCGGGAAGTTCCACGGGATGACCTGGCCTGCGACCCCCAGCGGCGTGGTGCCGTAGCCGGCGAACTCCAGCTTGTCGGCCCAGCCGGCGTAGTAGAAGAAGTGGGCGGCGACGGTCGGGACGTCGACGTCGCGGGATTCGCGGATCGGCTTGCCGTTGTCGATCGACTCCAGCACCGCCAGCTCGCGGCTGCGCTCGGCGATGATCCGCGCGATCCGGTAGAGGTACTTCGCCCGCTCGCGGCCCGGCATCGGGCCCCAGACCTTCTCGTGCGCCTTGCGGGCGGCCTTCACCGCCGCGTCGACGTCGGCGTCGGTGGCCTCGCTGATCTCGGCGAGGACCTCCTCGGTGGCCGGATTGACGGTCTTGAACGAGCCGCCGCGGCCCTCGACGAACTCGCCGCCGATGAACAGGCCGTAGGAGGGCCGGATGTCGACGACGGCCCGCGATTCGGGCGCCGGCGCGTAGACGAACGGGCTGGGGGTGCTGGTCTCGGAGGTCACGTCAGTCCAATGTCACGTAGTCGGGGCCGGAGTAGTGCCCGGTGCGCAGCTTGCTGCGCTGCATGAGCAGGTCGTTGAGCAGGGTCGAGGCGCCGAACCGGAACCACTGCGGGCTCAACCAGTCGGGACCGGCGACCTCGTTGACGAGCACGAGGTACTTCAGGGCGTCCTTGCTGGTGCGGATGCCGCCCGCGGGCTTGACGCCGATCATCCGGCCGGTCTGCTCGCGGAAGTCGCGTACCGCCTCGAGCATGATCATCGTGACCGGGGGAGTGGCGGCCGGCTGCACCTTGCCGGTGGAGGTCTTGATGAAGTCGGCGCCGGCCATCATCGCCAGCCAGCTCGCCCGCCGTACGTTGTCGTAGGTCTGGAGCTCGCCGGTCTCGAAGATCACCTTCAGATGGGCCGCCGTGCCGTCGGGCCGGGCGCACGCCGCGCGGACGGCCTCGATCTCCTCGAACACCTGGAGGTAGCGGCCGGTCAGGAACGCACCGCGGTCGATGACCATGTCGATCTCGTCGGCGCCGGCCGCGACGGCGTCCCGGGTGTCGGCGAGCTTGACCGCCATCGACGCGCGGCCGCTGGGGAAGGCGGTCGCCACCGCGGCGACCTGGACGCCGGAGTCGCCGAGCGCGGCCTTCGCGGTGGGGACGAGGTCGGGGTACACGCACACCGCCGCGGTGGGCGGGCACGTGCGGTCGGTGGGGTCGGGCCGCATCGCCTTCGCGGCCAGCGCGGCCACCTTGCCGGGGGTGTCCTGACCCTCGAGCGTCGTCAGGTCGACCATGCGGATGGCCAGGTCGATCGCGAACTCCTTGGCCGAGGTCTTGATCGAGCGGGTGCCGAGGGACGCCGCCCGCGCATCGGCGCCGACCTTGTCGACCCCGGGCAGACCGTGCAGGAACCGACGGAGGGCGGCGTCGGTGCTCGTGACGTCGCTGAAGTCCGGCAGGTCGAGGGTGGTGTCCGGTGCCGCCATGGCCGCCAGCATAGGGTTGGTGGGCGTGAGCGACGAACCCTCGAACCCGGCTCCCACCCCCTCGGGCACGGGGCCGCGCGACGACCCGAGCGGCGCTGGGGCCATGCCCACCGGCGGTGCGGTGCACTGGCTGCCGGGGAGCGGCAACACCTTCGGGGTCGTGGTGGCCGTGATCGCGGTCGGCGGCCTGGTGGTGCTGGCCGGACCGTCGTTGCCGAGTGCCGGCGGCCTCGCCGCCCTCACCTCCGCGGCCTTCGTCGCGCTCGCCGGATGGGTGGTGCTCGTGCGCCCGCGGGTGGGTCTGCGGCAGCGCGCCCAGCGCGGTGCCGAGGTGCCGGTCGACCTCGTGCTGCGGGGCATGGTCTCCGCCGTCTCGATCCCGCTCGCCGCGGTGACCTCGGTCGACGTCCGCCAGACCCTGGTCGTCCACGCCGGCGATCGGCTCTGGCACTCCACCGCGCTCGGCCGTTCGCGACGTGAGCTGACGCGCGGCAAGCGCCGCCCGGGAGACACCGCCGCGGGTTTCGTCGTGCGCACCGGACCGTGGGGCAGCCTCAACGCTCCCGACGCCCAGCGGCCCGGCGGGGCGCCCGCGCCCTCGGTGGCCGAGGTGGTGCTCGGCCGGATCGAGCGGGCGCGCCAGGACGCCGCCGTCCACCGGGTGCCCTCCGGGCCCGTCGCCCGCTCGTGGGCGTGGCTGGAGATCGCCGCCCTGGTGCTGCTCGGGGTGGTCAGCGGGGTGCTGTTCGCGGTCTGAGGGGGCGTGACGAATTCACCGGTGCACCGGTGAATTTGTCACTCCTCAGGGAAAACTTCGGCCGATAAGTGACAGTTTCCCCTGAGAAGTGACTCCGGATATCGGACGGATCGGAGATCGGCTCACAGGCCGATCGCGCGCCGGATGTCGCCCCCGAGGGCGTCGAGACGGGACGCCGCGGTGATCCGGGCGGCGTCGACGTCGCCGTCGGCCGCCACCGGCACCACTACCTCGAGGTAGCACTTGAGCTTCGGCTCGGTGCCGCTGGGGCGGACGATCACGCGGGCGCCCCCGGCGAGCACGAAGCGCAGCCCGTCGGTGGGCGGCAGGCTGTCGACGCCGGTGCCGAGGTCGTCGACCCGCTCGACCGCCAGCCCGCCGAGCTCGGACGGCGCGTCGCTGCGCAGCCGCTCCATCGCGGTCGTGATGAGGCCGAGGTCGGCGACCCGCATGCTCACCTGGTCGGTGGCGTGCAGACCGTGCGCGCGGGCGAGGTCGTCGAGCCGGTCGACCAGGGTGCGGCCCTCGGCCTTGAGCCGCGCCGCCAGATCGCAGAGCAGCAGCAGTGCGGAGACGCCGTCCTTGTCGCGCACGCGGGCCGGGTCGCAGCAGTAGCCCAGGGCCTCCTCGTAGCCGAAGGCGAGGTCGGGCACCCGCCCGATCCACTTGAACCCGGTCAGGGTCTCGGTGAACGGCAGCCCCGCGGCCGCCGCGATGCGCGCGAGTAGAGTCGAGGAGACGATGCTCGTGGCCAGGGTGCCCCGAGCGCCGCGGGAGACGAGGTGATCGGCGAGGAGGGCGCCGATCTCGTCGCCGTGCAGCAGCCGCCACCCGGCCCCGGTCGGGACGGCGGCCGCGCACCGGTCGGCGTCGGGGTCGTTGGCGACGACGAGATCGGCGCCGGTGCGCTCGGCGAGGGCGAGGGCGAGGTCCATCGCCCCCGGCTCCTCGGGGTTGGGGAAGGCGACCGTCGGGAAGTCGGGGTCGGGCTCCTCCTGCTCGGGCACCACCGACGGGGCGTCGAAGCCGGCGCTCTCGAGCACCTGAAGCACCGGAGCGGCGCCCACCCCGTGCAGCGGCGTGTAGACGATCGCGAGGTCGCGGGGGCCGTCGGCGGCCAGATCGGCGACGGCGTCGAGGTAGCGGTCGACGATCTCCTCCCCGAGCACCCGCACGTTCGTGCCGCGGGGGAGGTCGGCGACCGGGCCGACCTCGGCGATGCGAGCGGCGATGCCGGCGTCGGCGGGCGGCACGATCTGCGACCCGTCGCCGAGGTAGACCTTGTAGCCGTTGTCCTGCGGCGGGTTGTGGCTCGCCGTCACCATCACGCCCGCCACCGCGTCGAGCTCGCGGATCGCGAAGGCGAGGGTCGGCGTCGGCAGGGGCCGGGGGAGGAGGTCGACCTCGAAACCGGCGCCCGCGATGACCTCCGCGGAGTCGCGGGCGAAGTCGAGGGAGCGGTGCCGGGCGTCGTAGCCGATGACGACGCGCGCCCGGCCCGAGGTGTGCCCCTGATCGCGCAGGTAGGCGGCGAGGCCCGCGGCCGCCCGCATGACCACGACCCGGTTCATCCGGTTCGGCCCCCCGCCGAGCGCGCCCCGCAGACCTGCGGTGCCGAAGGCGAGGGTGCCGGCGAACCGGTCGGCCAGATCGTCCAGTGCCGCCGGCGCGTCCGGACCCGCGGCCTCGGCCGCGGCGAGCAGGACGCCGAGCTCGTCGCGGGTCGCCGGGTCGGGGTCCTCGGCGACCCACCGCCGGACGCGGTCCAGGAGCTCGGCTGACTCACTCATGCCCTGAACCTAACGCCCGGCGGCGGGGCTGCCGGCACCGGCGACGGCGGGACGTCGTCCGTCAGGCGTCGATCGTGCTGAGGTCGCCGTAGCGGTCGCCGACCACGGCGTCGGCGGGCACGGCCTCGCGCAGCCCGTCGAGGTCGGCGGAGGACAGCTCGATCGCCACCGCGCCGACGTTCTCCTCCAGGTAGGGGATGCGGCGCGTGCCGGGGATCGGGGCGACGTCGTCCCCCTGGGCGAGTACCCACGCGAGCGCGAGCTGGCCAGGCGTGACGCCCTTCTCGGCCGCGATCGCGCCGATGCGGTCGACCAGTCGGAGGTTGGCCTCGAGCGCCTCGCCGTTCAGGCGCGGGAAGTAGGCGCTGTTGCGGGAGTCGCCGGCCTCGAGGCTGCCCGGCGTCAGGCGGCCGGTGAGGATGCCGCGACCCAGCGGGGAGTACGGCACGAGCCCGATGCCGAGCTCGCGCAGGGTCGGGAGGATCTCGGCCTCCAGGTCGCGGGTGAACAGCGAGTACTCCGTCTGCAGGGCCGTGATCGGGTGGACGGCGTGGGCGCGCCGGATCGTCTCGGCCGAGGCCTCGGAGAGTCCGAGGTGACGCACCTTGCCGGCCTCGACGAGCTGGGCCATCGCGCCGACGGTCTCCTCGATCGGCACCGTCTTGTCGACCCGGTGCTGGTAGTAGAGGTCGATGTGGTCGACGCCGAGGCGCTGCAGCGAGGCGTCGCAGGCGGCGCGGACGTACTCGGGCTTGCCGTTCACGCCGAGCCGGGTGCCGTCGGGCAGCCGCTGGTTGCCGAACTTGGTGGCCAGCTGCACCTCGTCGCGGCGGTCGGCGATCGCGCGGCCGACCAGCTGCTCGTTGGTGAAGGGGCCGTACATGTCGGCGGTGTCGAGGAAGGTGACGCCGAGGTCGAGTGCCCGGTGGATCGTCGCGATGCCGCCGGCCTCGTCGGGGGTGCCGTAGAACTCCGACATGCCCATGCAGCCGAGGCCGAGGGCGGAGACGGTGAGGGGCGCGGCGGTGCCCAGGGTGCGGGTCGGAATGCTCATGATCGCCAGCTTCCCGCGCGTCCGGGGAGCACGGAAGACCTCAGGGGTGATGCGCCGGTGGCCCGCGGCCGGTCCGCTGTCGACCTAGGGCAGGGTCAGGCCGGGGCGCGCAGCATGGCGACGGTCATGGCCACGAGGTTCGCCACGAACCGTTCGTCGTCGAGCTGGGGACGCCGCAGGCGTCCGGCCTCGACGTCCTCATCGAGTGCTCGCGCGCGGTCGGCCACGGCCCGCAGCACGAAGGCCGTCATCAGCGCGAGCCGCTCCTCGCGCAGCTCGCCGGGCAGGGGCGGGAGGCGCTGCTCGATGAGCTCGTAGACCTCCACCCCGCCGCTGCGCACCAGGGTCTCGCTCACGGCGGCCAGCGCGGCGGTCTCCTCCTCGGCGATGAGGTCGGCGACGATGACGAGGAAGCAGCGGCCGCTCCAGCCGGTGGCCGCGAGCTCGGTGGTCGGTCGCACGATCGCCTCGACGGCGCTCGCCAGATCGTCGTCCGGGCGGGTGCGCGCGAACGCCAGCAGCTCCCGCTCGCGGACGCCGAGGAAGTCGACGTGCTGGTCGAGCACCGCGATCAGCAGACCGGTGCGCGAGCCGAAGTGGTAGTGCACCGCGCCGCGGTTGCGCTGCCCCGCCTGCCGGGTGATGTCGAGCAGCGATGCGTTGCGCACCCCGTGGGCGGCGAAGGCGCGGGTTGCCGCCTCGACCAGGCGGGCCCTGGTCTCGCGGGAGAGCACCGTGCTCGCGGCACCGGCGGGGGGCGCGTCACTCACAGCCGCGGCACGATCCGGCCGAGGAGCTCGCCCATCCGGGACGCCGCCGCGCGACCGGCCTCGAGCACCTCCGCGTGGTCGAGCGGCTGGTCGCTGATGCCGGCGGCGAGGTTGGTCACCAGGCTGATGCCGAGGATCTCCATGCCCGCGGCCCGGGCGGCGATGGCCTCCAGCGACGTGCTCATCCCGACGAGGTCGCCGCCGATGATGCCGGCCATCCGCACCTCGGCCGGCGTCTCGTAGTGAGGGCCGGTGAACTGCACGTACACGCCCTCCTCGAGGCTCGGGTCGAGCTCGCGGCACAGCGCGCGCAGTCGCCGGGAGTAGAGGTCGGTGAGGTCGACGAACGTCGCTCCGACGAGCGGGCTGCGGCCGGTGAGGTTGATGTGGTCGCTGATGAGCACCGGCGTGCCGGGGGTCCAGTGCGGCTTCAGGCCGCCGCACCCGTTGGTCAGCACGATCGTGCGGCAGCCGGCCTTCGCGGCCGTGCGCACCGGGTGGACGACCGCGTCGACGCCCTTGCCCTCGTAGTAGTGGGTGCGGGAGAGGAACACCAGCAGCTGCTTGTCGCCGGCGCGCACCGAGCGGATGCGGCCGGAATGCCCGGCCACCGCCGCGGCGGAGAAGCCCGGGAGATCGGTGGTGGCGATCTCGGCGGTGGCCTCGCCGAGGGCGTCGACGGCGGGCAGCCACCCGGACCCGAGGACGAGGGCGACGTCGTGACGCTCGACGCCGGTGAGCTCGGCCAGCCGGGCGGCGGCCTCCGCGGCGAGGGCGTCGGCGACCCGAGGGTCGCCGGGGGCGGCGGGATCGGCGGGACCGGCGGGCGAGGTCGGGATCGTGGCACTCACCCGCCCCACCCTAGTGCGGCACCAGGCCGCGGAAGGGCGGCGGGAATGCACCCGGCCCCCTCGGTGTTCGCCCACCGCGACGACGGCGTCGCTGCTGCACGCCCCCGCCCCTGCCCGTCCGGGACGCCCCGGATCCGACGCTGCCCGAGGACGACCCGTGACCACGCCTGCGCCCGCTCCCGGAACGACCGCCGCACCGACGACCGCCCACCGAGCACGGGCGATCGCCGTGCTCGTGCTGTTCCTGGCCTCCTTCATGGACCTGCTCGACACCACGATCGTCAACGTCGCCCTGCCCTCGATCGCCCGCGACCTCGACGCGACGCCGTCCCAGCTGGAGTGGATCGTCTCGGGCTACGTGCTGGCCTTCGCCGTCGTGCTCATCACGACGGGGCGCCTGGGCGACCTCCTGGGCCGCAAGCGGGTGTTCCTCGTCGGAGTCGCTGGCTTCACGGTGGCCTCGGCCGCGGCCGGCCTCGCGCCGACGGCGGAGGTGCTCGTCGGAGCGCGACTCGTGCAGGGCCTCTTCGCGGCCACGATGGTGCCGCAGGTGCTCTCGATCATCCAGGTGCTCTATGCGCCGAAGGAGCGCGCCGGGGTGCTCGGCGCGTACGGCGCCATCACCGGCTCGGCGGCCGTCGCGGGCCCGCTGCTCGGCGGCATCCTCACCACCTACGACGTCCTGGGCCTGGAGTGGCGCAGCATCTTCGTCATCAACATCCCCGTCGGCGTGCTGCTGATGGTGCTCGGCTCCTCGGCGATCCCGGAGTCGCGCAGCGACCACGCCGCCCGGCTCGACCTGCGCGGCGTCCTGCTCTCCTCGCTGGCGCTCTTCCTCGTGGTGTTCGCGCTCATCGAGGGCCGGCCGCAGGGGTGGCCGTGGTGGATCTGGACGATGCTCGCCGCCAGCGTCGTCCTGCTCGGCGTCTTCGTGCTCAGCCAGCGGGTGCTCGAGCGCTCCGGGGGCGACCCGCTGGTACCGCTCCAGCTGTTCGGTGACCGCGGCTACTCCGCCGGCGCGCTGACGTCGTTCGCGTTCTTCGGCTCGATCGGGGCGATGTTCTTCGGCCTGATCCTCTACCTCCAGATCGGCCTGGGGTTCAGCCCGATCCGGGCCGCGCTCGCCACGCTTCCGTTCAGCATCGGCGCCTTCCTCGCCTCCGGCGCCTCGGTGCCGCTGGTCACGCGGCTCGGCAAGGGTCTGGTGTTCACCGGACTGGCGTTCTTCACCGTCGCCGTCGGCTGGCTGGGCCAGAGCGTCGCCCACCACGGCGACGCGCTGCAGGCCAAGGAGCTCATCGGCCCGATGTTCCTCGGTGGCGTCGGGCTCGCGTTCGCCGCCGTGCCGCTGCTCGACGTCGCCCTCGCCACGGTGCCGGTCCGCTCGGCCGGCGCCGCCTCCGGCGTCCTGGGCACGGTGCAGCAGGTCGGGGCAGCGGTGCTGCTGGCCGTCGTCGGCGTGGTCTTCTTCCACACCGCCGAGGGCGTGCCCTCCCCGCAGGTCTACCGCGACGCGCTGCTGAACGCGCTGTGGGTGCCGGGCATCGCGCTGGGGATGGCGGCGCTCACGAGCCTGCTGCTGCCCGGCGTCGAGGCGGTGCGCCGCCACAAGGACGAGGCGGAGGCCGCCGAGCTCGCCGAGGCGGAAATGACCGGGGTCGAGGTGGCGGGGGTCGAGGTGGCCGGGGTCGAGGCCGCCGGGACGCCGTCCACCCCGGTCTGATCGAGCGGAGTCACCTCCGCCACTCCCGTCACCTGTGAGGGGCGAAACCTGCAGCCGCCTCAGCCTGAATCCACCGGTTCCCCGCTACTGCGCGACACCATCCGGGCGCCCTGGCTTCGTTGCCGACGCTCGATGGTGCAACCAGACCGCCGTCGCGCCGGCGCCTTGCCAGGACACCCGCCTGGTGCCGCTCGCTACGCGGCGCACCGGTGGATGCAGGCTCAGAGCCCCGTCGACCGACACGGACGACGTCGCAGCTCGGCCACGTAGTCGTCCGGTGCGCCGGCGGCCTCGGCCGCGTCGGCCAGCAGACCCAGGTGGATCGCGGAGGGCAGACCGCCCTCGTAGGCGTCGAGCACGTAGGTCCACACGACCTGCTCGCCGGTCAGCGTGGAGATGCGCACCCGGGTCTTGCGGTAGAGGCCGAGGTCGGCCTGCTCCCACTGGTCGAGGGACGACTCGTCCTCGCGGGTGATGTCGTAGACCGCCACGAAGACCTGCTCGAAGGGGTCCTGGACGATCGTCGTCAGCGCGCCGTCCCAGCCGTGCTCCTCGCCGCCGAAGGTGAGTCGCCAGCCCTGGAGCCACCCCGTCGTCTGGAGAGGGGAGTGCGGGCACCGCTCGCTCA
This sequence comes from Nocardioides fonticola, assembly GCF_039536805.1. NCBI lineage: Bacteria > Bacillati > Actinomycetota > Actinomycetes > Propionibacteriales > Nocardioidaceae > Nocardioides > Nocardioides fonticola. The sequence goes on from NZ_BAAAZH010000010.1 coordinate 74,016, forward strand.
TCCGCGTCGGGTCGAGATTGGTCCCGTAGGCGGCGTAGAGCGTCACGGGATCGCAGCGTAGTGCCTCGTGCCGCCCGCGTTCGGCGGCGGGTGGCGACGGCACTAGGCTGACCGCGTGACCCATTTCGATGTCCTGGTCCTCGGCGCCGGCCCCGGAGGGTACGTCGCCGCCATCCGCGCCGCCCAACTCGGCAAGACCGTCGCCGTGGTGGAGGAGAAGTACTGGGGCGGGGTGTGCCTCAACGTCGGCTGCATCCCCTCCAAGGCGCTGCTGAAGAACGCCGAGCTCGCCCACGTGCTCACCCACGAGAAGGCCAAGTACGGCATCGAGGGCGACGCCACCATGAGCTTCGGCCCCACCCACGCCCGCAGCCGGCAGGTCAGCGCCGGCATCGTCAAGGGCGTCCACTTCCTCATGAAGAAGAACAAGATCACCGAGATCGACGGCTGGGGCACCCTCACCGGCCCGCAGTCGATCGACGTCAAGGGCCCCGACGGCTCGGTGACCTCCTACACCTGCACCGACCTCATCATCGCCGCCGGTGCCACCGTGCGCCTCGTGCCCGGCGTCGAGCTGAGCCAGAACGTCGTCACCTACGAGGAGCAGATCCTCACCGACCAGCTGCCCGGCTCGATCATCATCGGCGGCTCGGGCGCGATCGGCGTCGAGTTCGCCTACGTGATGAAGAACTTCGGCGTCGACGTCACCATCGTGGAGTTCCTCGACCGCATGGTGCCCACCGAGGACGCCGACGTGTCCAAGGAGCTCGCCAAGCACTACAAGAAGCTCGGCGTGCAGGTGCTCACCTCGACCGCGGTCAAGCAGGTCGTCGACACCGGCTCCGGCGTCCGCGTGACGGTCGCGCCGGCGGGCGGCGGCGAGGAGCAGGTGCTCGAGGCCGACAAGTTCCTCGCGGCCTTCGGCTTCGCGCCGCGCACCGCCGGCTACGGGCTGGAGGCCACCGGCGTCGCGCTCACCGAGCGGGGCGCGATCGCGGTCGACGAGTACGGCCGCACCAACGTGCCGCACGTCTACGCGATCGGCGACGTCACCGGCAAGATGATGCTCGCCCACGTGGCCGAGGCCATGGGCATCGTCGCCGCCGAGACCATCGCCGGTGCCGAGACCATGCCGATCGACTTCGACATGATCCCGCGCGCCACCTACTGCCAGCCGCAGATCGGTTCCTTCGGCTACACCGAGGCGCAGGCCAAGGAGCGCGGCTACGACGTCAAGACCGCCACCTTCCCGTTCTCGGCCAACGGCAAGGCGCAGGGCCTCGGCGACGCCGTCGGCTTCGTGAAGGTCGTCGCCGACGCCGAGCACAACGAGATCCTCGGCGCGCACATGATCGGCCCCGACGTCACCGAGCAGCTGCCGGTGCTGACCCTGGCCCAGCAGTGGGACCTCACCGCCGACGAGGTGGCGCGCAACGTGTTCGCGCACCCGACGCTCTCGGAGGCGGTCAAGGAGGCCGTGCACGGCATCGCCGGGCACATGATCAACTTCTGAGCCGCTCCGGCGTCCAACGCTTCACCCCCATCGGGTCCCGGCCGGTCGGCCGGGACCCGATGTGCGTCCGGCGCCGTCAGTTGAGAGGATGAGGGCCATGGCGGACGGCGTGGTGATCATCGGTGGCGGCCCCGGCGGCTACGAGGCGGCGCTCGTCGCCCGGCAGCTCGGCAGCGACGTCACCCTGGTCGACACCGACGGCCCCGGCGGCTCGGCCGTCCTCACCGACTGCGTGCCGAGCAAGACCCTCATCGCCACCTCCGAGCTGATGACCGAGGTGTCCTCGGCCGCCGAGCTCGGGGTCGCCTTCCACGACAGCGAGGGCGACGCCGCCACGACGATCCGGGTCGATCTGGCCCGCGTCAACGCGCGTGTCAAGGCGCTCGCCGCCGAGCAGAGCTCCGACATCTCCCGGCGCCTCGACCGGGACGGCGTCCGCATCGTGCGAGGTCGCGGTCGCCTCGAGGGCCCCGGTCGCGTCGTCGCCGCGCTGAACGACGGCGGCGAGGAGGTCATCGACGCCGACGCCGTGCTGATCGCCACGGGCGCCGCGCCGCGCACTCTGCCCAGCGCCCAGCCCGACGGGGAGCGCATCCTCACCTGGGAGCAGGTCTACGACCTCACCGAGGTGCCCACCGAGCTGATCGTCGTCGGCTCGGGCGTCACCGGCGCCGAGTTCGCCAGTGCCTACCTGGCCCTCGGCATCCCCGTCACCCTGGTCTCCAGCCGCGACCGTGTGCTGCCCGGCGAGGACGCCGACGCCTCGGCGGTGCTCGAGGAGGTGCTGACCCGCCGCGGCATGACCGTGCTCTCCCGCTCGCGCATGGAGTCGGTGACCCGCGACGGCGACGTCGTCACCGTGGCGCTCACCGACGGCCGCACCGTGCAGGGCAGCCACTGCATCCTCGCGCTCGGCTCGGTGCCGAACACCTCCGGCATCGGCCTGGAGGAGTCCGGGGTCATCCTCAAGGACGGCGGTTTCATCAACGTCGACCGCGTCTCGCGCACCTCGGCCCGCGGGGTCTACGCGGCCGGCGACTGCACCGGCGTCCTCATGCTCGCCAGCGTCGCGGCGATGCAGGGCCGCATCGCGATGTGGCACTTCCTCGGCGACACGGTGCACCCGCTCGACCTGAAGAAGGTCGCCTCCAACGTCTTCACCTCGCCCGAGATCGCGACCGTCGGCTGGTCCCAGCAGGCCGTCGACGCCGGGGAGATCTCGGCCGAGGTCGTCATGCTGCCGCTCTCGGGCAACCCGCGCGCGAAGATGCAGGGCGTGCGCGACGGCTTCGTGAAGCTGTTCTGCCGCCCGGGCACCGGCATCGTCGTCGGGGGAGTGGTGGTCGGCCCCCGGGCCAGCGAGCTCATCCACCCGGTCTCGCTCGCCGTCGCCGAGTCGATCACCGCCGACCAGCTCGCCCAGGCCTTCACCGTCTACCCCTCGATGAGCGGTTCGGTGGCCGAGGCCGCGCGGCGCCTGCACCACTTCTGAGTCGCGCCGCCCGAACCGCCCGATCCGCCCGGCCCGGACGGCAACCGGGCTGGGCTTGGCGGCGTCCCCCTGGCATGCTGGCGCCGGTGACCCTCCTCTCTCGGACCCTCCTCACCTCGATCGTCGCGACGGCCGCGCTCGCGAGCGCCGTCCCGGCATCGGCCTCCACGCTGGCTGATCCGGCCGCACGCCGCCTCGACTCGATCACCCTCGAGGGCCACGGCTACGGCCACGGCCACGGGCTCTCCCAGTACGGCGCCGAGGGCGCCGCCCGCGAGGGCCTCTCGACCGGGCAGATCCTGCGCTTCTACTACCCCGGCACGAAGGTCGGTCGCCTCGGCGGCACCGTGCGGGTGCTCCTCACCGACCTCGACGACCGCCTCGTCGTGAAGGCCCAGTCGAGCCTGACGGTCGCGAAGGTCGGATCGGGCCGCCACCGCACGCGGGCGATCGATGCGAAGGCCACCTGGTGGCGCGTCGTCCCCGACGGGACGACGAACCGGGTCGAACGCCGTCGGGGCGGCTCGTGGAAGCTGTGGCGCAGCGTCGCGGGCGATGTCGAGTTCGCCGCCGACGCCCCGCTGACGGTGAAGACCGCGGACGGCGAGGTGCAGTACCGCGGCACGCTGCGCTCGGTGCGGTCGGAGGCCACCCCCGAGGGCCGCGAGATCGTCAACCACGTGTCGTTGGAGAACTACCTGCGGGGCGTGGTGCCGCGCGAGGTGCCCGCGCTGTGGCACGGCGCCGCGGTGCGCGCCCAGGCGATCGCCGCCCGCACCTACGCGGCCTTCGAACGGGCCGATGCCCGGGGTGCGGCCTACGACCTGTGCGACACCGCCGCCTGCCAGGTCTACGGTGGCGCCTCGGCCGAGCACCCGGCGTCCGACGCCGCGGTCAAGGCCACCGCCGGCCAGGTGCTCACCGAGGGCGGCGAGCCGATCTTCGCCCAGTTCTCGGCGAGCAACGGCGGCTGGACCGCCGCCGGCGACTACGACTACCTGCCCGCGCAGGAGGACCCCTACGACGGGTGGAGCGGCAACCCCTACACCGACTGGACGGCGACGCTCACGGCCGCCGACATCGAGGCCCAGTGGCCCGCGATCGGCGACCTCACCGGCATCACCATCGACCAGCGCGACGGCAACGGGGAGTGGGGCGGTCGGGTGCTGTCGATGACGATCGCGGGCACGGCGGGCTCGGTCGTGGTCTCCGGAGCGACGTTCCGCACCCGGTTCGGCCTGCGCGAGACCTGGTTCCAGCTCGCCTGACGAGGGGTGCGCAACGGCCCGGCGCCGTCCCGGGAGAACTACAGATCTGTAGTTACTGGCGAGGGCTGCGGGGCGCGTGGGACCTGTGATGCGATGAGGCACGTGCTCCCTCGACCTCTCGGCCGGATCCTCGCCCTGACCGCCCTCGCACCGCTGCTCGGAGCGCTCGTCGGCATGCCCGTCGCGCCCGCCGTCGCGGCCGGGACGGCGTCCCGCGACACCGTGTGGCAGGTCGGATCGGCGACGAGCTTCCGCGTGCTGGGGCACGGCTACGGCCACGGGCACGGGATGTCGCAGTACGGCGCCGAGGGCGCTGCCCGCCAGGGGCTCGACCACCGTCGCATCCTCGCCTTCTACTACCCGGGCACCCGCCTGGACGACGCCGGCGGGCGCATCCGGGTCTGGCTCTCGGCCGCCGACCCCCGGGCGATCGAGGTCGCCGCGACCGACGGGCTCACCCTCATCGACGACGGCCGCCCCGCCGGTGACCGACGGGTTCCCTTGGACGACGCGGGTGTCGACCGCTGGCGGCTGACCGGCAGCGTGCTGCGCGCCCACGACGACGCCGGCTGGCGGCGCGTGCTCCAGGTGCGCGGCACCGGCGCGTTCGCCGCCGGTGGCCGGCCGATCCGGCTGCTGAGCGTGAGCGGCACGCCGTCCTATCGGGGCCGGCTCTACGTCGCCCGAATCCCCAGCGGCCAGCCGGTCGTCGTCAACGCGCTCGGACTGGAGACCTACCTGCGCGGCGTGGTCCCGCGCGAGATCCCGGCGTCGTGGAGCCCGGCGGCCGTGCAGGCGCAGGCGGTGGCCGCCCGCACCTACGCGGTCTTCGAGCGCTTCCCGGGCAACACCACCTACGACCTCTGCGACACCGGCGCCTGCCAGGTCTACGCCGGCGCCGACGCCGAGCAGCCGGCCTCCGACGCCGCGATCGAGGCCACCGAGCACGAGATCCTCACCGCCGACGGCGAGCCGGCCTTCACCCAGTTCGGGTCGAGCAACGGCGGCTGGAGCGCCGCAGGCTCCCAGCCTTACCTGCGCGCCGTCGAGGATCCCTACGACGGGTGGTCGGGCAACCCGGTGCACACCTGGCGCACCCGCCTGAGCGTGGCATCCATCGAGAAGGCCTACCCCACGCTCGGCGAGCTGCGCAGCGTGCGGGTGACCGGCCGCGACGGCAACGGCGACTGGGGCGGTCGGGTCGGGGGCGTGACGCTCGTCGGCACCGACGCCACCGTGCGGGTGAGCGGCGACGCGTTCCGCTCGACCTTCGGGCTGCGCTCGACCTGGTTCACGCTGCGGACGAGCTGACCCGCTCCCGCACGACGGCGCGGACGACGAGCCCGGCGACCAGCGCCCAGAAGGCCGCGCCGATGCCGGCCACCGTCACGCCGGAGGCCGCCACGAGCAGGGTGACCGCGGCCGCCTCCCGCTCGCTCGGATCGGCCAGCGACTCGCCGAGGGCGGAGGCCAGGGTGCCGAGCAGGGCGAGACCCGCGGCGGCCTGGACGACGCCGTCCGGTGCCGCGGCGACGAGCGCGGTCAGCAGCCCGGCCGCGCCGGCCAGCACGAGGTAGAGGCTGCCGGCGGTGATCGAGGAGAGCCAGCGCCGGTCGCGGTCGGGACCGGCCGTCGGTCCGGCGCCGAGGGCGGCGGTGATGGCCGCGAGGTTGACCGCGTGACCGCCGAAGGGGGCGCCGAGCATCGTCGCGACCCCGGTGACGCCCATCGACTCCCGCCACGGCACGCGGTAGTCGAAGGCGCGCATGATCGCCACGCCCGGCACGTTCTGCGAGGCCATCGTGACGACGTAGAGCGGCAGGGCGATCGAGACCAGCGCCGCCGGCGTCCACGACGGCGTCGTGAGCGTCAGTGAGGGGAGCACGTCGCCGGCCTGCAACCGGCCGCCGGCGTCGACGGCGATGATCGCCAGCGCGACCCCGAGCGAGGCCGGCACCGCCCACCGGCGCGACACGCGGTGCATGACGAGCCAGGTGAGCACGACCGGCGCCACGAAGCCCGGCGAGTCGGCCAGCGCCGTCACCGGCGCCAGGCACAGCGGCAGCAGGACGCCGGCCAGCATCGCGCGCGCCAGCGGCACCGGGATCGCGGCCACCAGATCGCCCAGCGCGGTGATCAGACCGGTCAGCACGATCAGCACGCCGACCACCACGAACGCCCCCACCGCGGCCGGCCACCCGCCGTCCACGGGGCCGGTCGAGGCGAGCACGGCGGCGCCAGGTGTCGACCAGGCGAGCGCGATCGGGATGCGGTGGCGGCGGGCCAGGGCGATCATCGCGACGCCCTGGAGCAGGCACAGCACCACCAGGCCGGACTCGGCCTGGGCGGGGCTCGCGCCGACCGCCCGCAGGCCGGTCAGGACGACGACGAAGCTGCTGGTGAAGCCGACCAGGGCCGTGACCACGCCCGCCAGGATCGGCGCCAGGCGGGCGTGGTCGCGGTCGGTGGCGGTGTCGCTCACGCGGGGGTGAGCACGAGCACCAGGTCGCCGCCCTCGACGGCCTGGGTGCTGCGCAGGGCGACCCGTTGCACGGTGCCGGCGACGGGCGCGGTGATGGAGGCCTCCATCTTCATCGCCTCGATGGTCGCCACGGTCTCGCCGGCCTCGACGCTGCGGCCCTCCTCGACGACCACGGTGACCGCGCCCTGGAACGGCGCTGCCACGTGACCGGGGTTGCCGGGATCGGCCTTCTCGGCGGCCGCGACCTCGGCGGCGATCGAGCGGTCGCGCACGCTGATCGGGCGCAGCTGACCGTTGATGAGCGCCATGACGGTGCGGAAGCCGCGCTCGTCGGGCTGGCTCACCGACTGCACGCCGAGGATGAGGGTCTTGCCCTCGTCGAGCTCGACCTCGTGCTCCTCGCCGTGCCGCAGCCCGTACAGGTAGTCGAGGGTGTCGAGCACCGACAGGTCGCCGTAGCGCTCGACGCTCTCGGCGTAGGTGCGGGTCGGGCCGGGGAAGAGCAGCTCGTTGAGCGTGCGACGACGCACGCCGGCATCGGGGTCGTCGAGGGCGGCCGACGCGGCGTCGTCCAGCTCGCCCGTGGACGGCGTCCAGGTGCGGCCCGCCAGGGCCTTGGTGCGGAACGGCTCGGGCCACCCGCCCGGCGGGTCGCCGAGCTCGCCGCTGAGGAAGCCGATCACCGAGTCGGGGATGTCGAAGCGCTGCGGGTCGGCCGCGAACTCGGCCGGGTCGGCGCCCAGGCCGACGAGGGCCAGGGCGAGGTCGCCGACGACCTTCGAGGACGGCGTCACCTTCACCACGTTGCCGAGGATGTCGTTAGCCGCGGCGTACATGTCCTCGACCTGCTCGAACTTCTCGCCCAGGCCCAGCGCGATCGCCTGCTGGCGCAGGTTGGAGAGCTGGCCGCCGGGGATCTCGTGGCGGTAGACCCGGCCGGTGGGGGAGGGCAGCCCCGACTCGAACGGCGCGTACACGCGGCGCACGGCCTCCCAGTACGGCTCGAGCGCGTTGACCGCGGCCAGGTCGAGCCCGGTCTCGCGGGTGCCGTGGTCGGTGGCCGAGACCAGCGCCGAGAGCGGCGGCTGGCTGGTGGTGCCGGCCATCGAGGCGGTGGCGGCGTCGACGGCGTCGACACCGGCCTCGATCGCGGTGAGCAGGGTGGCGAGCTGGCCGCCGGCGGTGTCGTGGGTGTGCAGGTGCACCGGCAGGTCGAACTCGCGGCGCAGCGCGGTGACCAGCGTCCGAGCGGCCGGTGCGCGCAGCAGGCCGGCCATGTCCTTGATGCACAGCACGTGGGCGCCGGCCTCGACGATGCGCTCGGCCAGCTTGAGGTAGTAGTCGAGGGTGTAGAGCTTCTCGCCCGGGCTGGAGAGGTCGCCGGTGTAGCACAGCGCCACCTCGGCCAGCGTCGTGCCGGTCTCGCGCACGGCCTCGATCGCCGGACGCATCTGCTCGACGTCGTTGAGGGCGTCGAAGATGCGGAACACGTCGAGGCCGGTGCGGGCGGCCTCCTCCACGAAGGCGGTGGTGACCTTCGTCGGGTACGGCGTGTAGCCGACCGTGTTGCGCCCGCGCAGCAGCATCTGCAGGCAGATGTTCGGCACGGCCTCGCGCAGCGCGGCCAACCGCTCCCAGGGGTCCTCGGCGAGGAAGCGCAGGGCGACGTCGTACGTCGCCCCGCCCCAGGCCTCCAGCGACCACAGCTGCGGCGTCGTGCGGGCCACGTGGGGGGCGACGGCGAGCAGGTCGCGGGTGCGGACCCGGGTCGCGAGGAGCGACTGGTGGGCATCACGGAAGGTGGTGTCGGTGACGGCCACGAGGTCCTGGGCGCGCAGGCGGCGCGCGAACTCCTCCGGGCCGACCTCGAGCAGCAGCTGCCGGGTGCCGGACGGCGGCGCGACGCCCAGGTCGGTGGCCGGCAGCTTGGCCGACGGCGCGATCGAGACCGGCGCCGGACCGTGGGGCTGGTTGACGGTCACGTCGGCGAGGTAGGTGAGCAGCTTGGTGCCGCGGTCGCCGGGTCCACGGGCGTTCAGCAGCTGCGGGTGGGTCTCGATGAAGGACGTCGTGATGTGGCCCGCCGCGAAGTCGGGGTCGGCCAGCACCGCCTGGAGGAAGGCGATGTTCGTCGAGACGCCGCGGATGCGGAACTCCGCGATCGCGCGCTTGGCCTTGTCGACGGCGGCCTCGAAGGTGCGGCCGCGGCAGGTGAGCTTGGCGAGCATCGAGTCGAAGTGCGCCGAGATCTCCGCGCCCGTGTAGGTGGTGCCGCCGTCCAGCCGCACGCCGCCGCCGCCGGGGGAGCGGTAGGTGGTGATGATGCCGGTGTCGGGGCGGAAGTTGTTGGCGGGGTCCTCGGTGGTGATGCGGCACTGGAGGGCGGCACCGCGCAGCCGCACGGTGTCCTGGGAGAGTCCGAGGTCGGCGAGGGTCTCGCCGGAGGCGATGCGCAGCTGCGACTGCACCAGGTCGACGTCGGTGACCTCCTCGGTGACCGTGTGCTCGACCTGGATGCGCGGGTTCATCTCGATGAACACGTACGGTGGGGGGACGTCGTCCCCCCACGCCCCCCGGTGTGCCGCGACGGCACGTGAATCCAGGAGGAACTCGACGGTGCCGGCGTTGCAGTAGCCGATCTCCCGGGCGAACCGGACGGCGTCGGCGCACATGCGGTCGCGCAGCTCGGGGTCGAGGTTCGGGGCGGGCGCGATCTCGACGACCTTCTGGTGCCGGCGCTGCACCGAGCAGTCGCGCTCGAAGAGGTGGATGACCTCCCCGGTCGCGTCGGCCAGGATCTGCACCTCGATGTGGCGCGGGTCGACGACGGCCTGCTCGATGAAGACCGTCGGGTCGCCGAACGCGCCGTCGGCCTCGCGCATGCAGGTCTCGACCGCCTCGCGCAGGTCGGCGGGGTCGTCGACGCGCCGCATGCCGCGCCCGCCGCCGCCGGCGACGGCCTTGACGAACAGCGGGAAGGGCAGGTCGGCGGCTGCCGCGAGCAGCTCCTCGACGTCGGTCGAGGGCGGCACGCTCGCCAGTGTCGGGACGCCGGCCGCCTTCGCCGCGGCGATGGCGCGGGCCTTGTTGCCGGTCAGCTCGAGCACCTGCGAGCTCGGACCCACGAAGGTGATGCCGGCGGCGGCGCAGGCCTCGGCGAGTGCGGGGTTCTCCGAGAGGAAGCCGTAGCCGGGGTAGACCGCGTCGGCGCCGGCGCGCACCGCGACGTCGACGATCGCCTGCGGGTCGAGGTAGGCGCGCACGGGGTGGCCGCGCTCGCCGATCTCGTAGGCCTCGTCGGCCTTGAGGCGGTGCTCGGACCAGCGGTCCTCGTAGGGGAAGACCGCGACGGTGCGCGCGCCCACCTCGTAGGCCGCCCGGAACGCGCGGACGGCGATCTCGCCGCGATTGGCCACCAGCACCTTGGAGAACATGGCCGGGAGGCTACCCACGGCCACGTTGCATGGGTATGAAGCGTCTTGATCCGCGTCACACCCGGGACGCGCTGCTCGGATACCGGACGCCGGCCGGTCGGCAGATGGGTCTCAGGTCGCTTCGGTGAGGCGCCGGGGAGCGTGCCGCCAGCGGCGTTCCATCGGCCTCTCGACGATGGTGTAGAGCGCTCCGGAGAGGGCGAGGCACACCGCGAACGCCACGAGCACCAGCGACCACTCCAGGGCCGGCCCGCCGCCGAGGCGCTGGGCGAACTCGTGCTGCACCTTCAGCACCGAGGCCTGCACGAGGTAGAAGGCGTAGGACCACTCGCCGAGCCGCATGGCCACCGGCGAGGTGATGACGGTGCGGCGTCCGGAGAGGTCGGAGGTCGCGGCGGCGGCCAGCAGCAGCGCGAACGGGACGACGGTGACGATGCTGACCGTGCTCCACGGCGGGGTGACCCCGGTGAGCGCGTAGGCGCCCAGGGAGAGCAGCAGCGCCCCGCCGAGCCCGACGGGCGGCCGCCAGCCGTTCTTCACCGCGTGGGCCACCAGCATGCCGACGATGAAGTCGGAGATGCGGGTCGCGGGCAGCACGTAGATCGCCCAGAAGGCCGGGTCGGTCTGGTCGGAGCCGGTCGGGTGCAGCACCAGCGCCGGCCCCAGCATGAGGACGGCGGCCAGCACGCCCAGCCCGATCCGCCCGCGTCGGTGCGGCAGGGCCAGCACGAGCAGCGGGAAGCACAGGTAGAAGAAGGCCTCGGCCGAGATCGACCAGCCGGGGCCGTTGCCGCCGAAGTACACGGCCGGCACCGGGATCCACGCCTGGAGCGCGACCACCGACGGCAGCGCGGCGACGATCGCCTTGATCGGGTTGCCCGAGGCGAGGAGGAGCAGGAGCGTGGCGCCGGCCAGGCACACCCAGTAGACGGGCGCGATGCGGGCGAAGCGGCGGCGGTAGAACCCGCGGACGTCGTCCCCCTCGCGGCGCGACCAGGTGAGCACGAAGCCCGAGAGCATGAAGAAGAAGGCGACACCGATGTAGCCGCGCCCGGCGATCGCCATCGCGACGTCGTGCACCGTGCCGTCGAGGGAGTGGGTGCTCGCGTGGAAGGCGAACACCGCCAGGGCGGCGGGGAAGCGGAGCCCGGTGAGGGAGTCCAGGCGCACCCCGGCGGACGGCGTCGCCGCCGCCGACGGAGTGGCCTGGGTGCTCACCGGGCTCGCCGCCTCAGTCCTTGAGCTCGCAGATGACCGCGCCGTTGGAGATGGTCGCGCCGACCTCGGCGGACAGGCCGGTGACGGTGCCGGCCTTGTGCGCCTTGAGCGGCTGCTCCATCTTCATCGCCTCGATGACCACGACGACGTCGCCCTCGGCGACGCTCTGGCCCTCCTCGACGGCGATCTTGACCACGGTGCCCTGCATGGGGCTGGTGACGGCGTCGCCCGAGGCGGCCGCGCCGGCCTTCTTGCCGGCCGCCCGCTTCGGCTTGGCCTTGCCGCCGGCCGGGGCCGAGGCGATACCGCCCAGGCCGGCCGGCAGGACGACGTCGAGGCGTCGGCCGCCGACCTCGACGGTGACCTTCTGGCGCTCGCCGGCGTCCTCGGCCTCGCCGAACGCACCGCTGTAGGGGGCGATGTCGTTGTCGAAGTCGGTCTCGATCCAGGTCGTGTAGACGTCGAAGGAGCCTTCGCCGGTCGGGTTGGAGGCGCCGATGTAGGCGGGGTCCTCCAGCACGCGGCGGTGGAAGGGGATGACGGTGGGCATGCCGTCGACCTCGAACTCGGCCAGCGCGCGGCGCGAGCGCTCGATCGCCTGCTGGCGGGTGGTGCCGGTGACGATGAGCTTGGCGATGAGGGAGTCGAACGCGCCCGGGATGGTCTGACCGTTCTCGTAGCCGCCGTCGACGCGGACGCCGGGGCCCTGCGGCGGGTTCCAGGCGGTCAGGGTGCCGGGGGCCGGCATGAAGTTGCGGCCGCCGTCCTCGGCGTTGATGCGGTACTCGATGGCGTGGCCGCGGATCTCGGGGTCGCCGTAGCCGAGCTCCTCGCCGGCGGCGATGCGGAACATCTCGCGCACGAGGTCGATGCCGGTGACCTCCTCGGAGACGCAGTGCTCGACCTGGAGGCGGGTGTTGACCTCGAGGAAGGAGATGGTGCCGTCGCGGCCCACGAGGAACTCGCAGGTGCCGGCGCCGACGTACTCGGCCTCCTTGAGGATGGCCTTGGACGACTCGTAGAGGCGGTGGATCTGGTCGTCGGTCAGGAACGGCGCGGGCGCCTCCTCGACGAGCTTCTGGTGGCGGCGCTGCAGCGAGCAGTCGCGGGTGGAGACCACCACGACGTTGCCGTACTGGTCGGCCAGGCACTGGGTCTCGACGTGGCGCGGACGGTCGAGGAACTTCTCGACCAGGCACTCGCCGCGGCCGAAGGCGGTGACGGCCTCGCGGACGGCGGACTCGTACTGCTCGGGGATCTCCTCGAGCGTGCGGGCGACCTTGAGGCCGCGACCGCCGCCGCCGAAGACCGCCTTGATGGCGACCGGCAGGCCGTTGGCCTTGGCGAACTCGACGACCTCGTCGGCGTCCTTGACGGGGTCCTTGGTGCCGGGGGCGAGGGGCGCGTTCGCCTTCTGCGCGATGTGCTTGGCCTTCGCCTTGTCGCCGAGCGCGTCGATGGCCGCCGGCGGGGGACCGATCCAGATGAGGCCCGCGTCGATGACGGCCTGGGCGAACTGCGCGTTCTCGGCGAGGAAGCCGTAGCCCGGGTGCACCGAGTCGGCGCCCGAGCGCTGGGCCACCGCGATGATCTTGGCGATGTCGAGGTAGGAGTCGGCGGGGGTCGCGCCCTCCAGCGAGTAGGCCTCGTCGGCCATCCGCACGAAGACGGCGTCCCGGTCGGGCTCGGCGTAGACCGCCACGCTTCCGATCCCGGCGTCCTTGCAGGCACGGATCACGCGGACCGCGATCTCGCCCCGGTTGGCGACGAGGACCTTCTGCAATGGCTTGATATCCGGCACGACGACTCTCCTGATGCGGCGACGGGGGCAGGGGCGATCGCGCAGGTGGACCGCCGGAGCGCAGGCTACCGCTCGCCTCGGCGTCCCTCTCGGCGGGTCTCAGAAGGAGCGGCCCGGTACGACGCCGGTGCACCGATTGCTCGCGCGAGCGAGCCGACCACGAGCCGACCACGAGCCGACCAGCAGCCGCCCAGCAGCCGCCCAGGAGCCGACCGTGAGCCGACCACGAACCAAGAGCGCCGTTCGGATGCGCGCCGGGGTCGGTTTCTGGGAGACTGCGCACGATCGAACCTGATCACCCCCCGTCACCTCCCTCCCTTCCTCTGCGTCGCACCTCGTGAGCGGTGTCCGAGCCCGGTGTCTAGACCATTCCGGGATCGCCCGTAACTGTTCACGGTCTGTTTCGTTGGGACGGGAGATAGATCTGGTCGATGGGGACCGGCCGGATGTCTGACCGTGGAGGGACGGCAGTGACACTTTTCGATGCTCGTCAGATGGACGACCTGGGAGTCGTCTGGGATGACGCCAGCGACGTCGCACTCGTGACGGCCGCTCGAGCCGGCGACGCCGGCGCGCTCTCGACCCTGATGGCGCGGCACGCGCCCGCCGTCCAGGGCATCGCCGACACCGTCGGCCCGCGCGCCTACGACGAGTCGTGGGCGGAGGTCGCGGCGACCGTGAGCGGTCACCTGCCGATCACCGCTCCCGTGCGGATGCTCTGGCTGGCCGCGATCAGCGGTGAGGACATCGCCGCCGACCGGGTCACCGGCGACGCCGGCTGGGACGCCATCTGGCACTCCTTCCGCTCGATGGCCGACGCCTGGCAGACCGCTCTGTGGCACCAGGAGGTCGAGGGGGAGCAGGCGCTCGCCATCGGCCCGATCCTCGGCATCGGCGAGATCGACACCCGTCGTGCGCTCCACTCGGCGCGCGCCCTCCTGCGCCGGCTCACCGCCCGCCGCCTCGAGGCGGGCACCGACGCCGGCTGCATGGAGCTCGTCGGCTACCTGCGTCACGAGGCCCCCGGTCGTCTCGACAACGACCTGCGCCGCAGCCTGCGCGAGCACGGCCGGCACTGCGACGCCTGCCTCGGCCTGGTCCGCGCCATGTTCACCCTCGACATCTCGCTGCGCGAGGTGCTCGCGGGTCGCGTCCTCGGCGAGCACGCCGCCGACTACCTGCGCACCCGCGGCATCGCCCGTGCCGAGCGCACCCCGCTGGTCTCGACCGTCAGCGTCGCCGCGGCCCGGGCGGCCAAGCCCACCGCGCTGGCCGGCGTGTCGGTGCTCGGCGCGGCCGCCGTCGTCGGCGCGCTGACCATCCACGGCCCCAAGGCGACCCTCCCGCAGGCGCTGACCAGCGACACCCGCCAGGGCGTCCTCCCGACGAGCCTGTCGGGTGCCTCGATCGGGAAGCTCGACCTGCGACGCGAGCGCACCGTGGTCATCCCGGCGGGCATCCGCAAGGCCACCCCGGTCGCCACCCCTGCGGTGACCGACACGGCCGCGGGCCCGAAGAACACCGCCGGCTCCACCCCGTCGACCCCCTCGACGCCGAGCACCCCGTCGACCCCGAGCACCCCCTCGACCCCGTCGACGCCGTCGACGCCGTCCACCCCGAGCACGCCGGAGACGCCCGACAAGCCCTCGAGCAACGGCGGCGGCGGGCTGGTCTCGGTCACCCCCACCGACGGCGGCGTGAGCGTCGGCGTCAACGTGCCGGGTGCGCCCTCGGTGGGCGTCACGGTCGGCTCGGGCGGTGTCGGCGTGAACGTCGGCGGCGTCGGCCTCCAGCTCGGCGGCGGCTCCGGCTCGGGCTCCTCGACCGGCTCCTCGGGTCCGGTCTCCGGCCTGGTCGGTTCCCTCCTCGGCGGCTGAGATGGCCAAGCCCACCTTCCCGCTGCCCGCCGACGCGCCGTTCGCGGTGCGTCACCGGGCCGTCGGTGCCGTGTTCTCGGCCATCGGCCGGCTCGTCGCGCTGGCCGGTCTGCTGCTGATCCTGCCGCTGCTGCTGCTCATCGCCGTGGCGATCAAGCTCACCAGCCCCGGTCCGGTCGTCTACAAGCAGACGCGGGTCGGGCAGTACGGCCGGCACTTCACGATCTACAAGTTCCGCACCATGCGCATCGGCGCCGACGCCGAGCTGCAGGCCCTGCTCGCCGAGCAGGGCATGGCGGTCACCGGCAGCTACCTCAAGCTCGCCAAGGACCCGCGCGTCACGACCGTCGGCGGGCTCCTGCGCAAGACCTCCTTCGACGAGCTCCCGCAGCTGTTCAACGTCCTCAAGGGCGACATGAACCTCGTCGGTCCTCGTCCCCAGACCCCGGCCGAGGTCGCCAGCTACACCGAGAAGGTGTGGCGGCGTCTGCTGGTCCGGCCCGGGATCACCGGCCTGTGGCAGATCAGCGGTCGCAGCGACCTGGCCGCCGACGAGGCCCACGCCCTCGACGACGAGTACGTGCGCAACTGGACCCCGATGCTCGACGTCGCGGTGCTGGCCAAGACGCCGGTCGCCGTCGTCCTGCAGAAGGGTGCGTACTGACCGCCCCGGTCACCGACCCGCCCTCCCAGAACCCCCGGCAGCGCCCCCACGACCCTCGGTCGTGGGGGCGCTGTGCTGCTCGGGGCTGCTCGGGGCTGCTCGGGGCTGCTCCGGGCCGATCCGCGGGGTCGCGGCCGCAGGGGAGGATGCCGGGCACCGTGAACCGAGTCCCTCGGGGCACACGGCGAGTCCGGGTCGAGGGGCGGGCCGAGGCCGGGTCGAGGCCGGGTCGAGGGGCGGGCCGAGGTGAGGCCGTCGTCAGAGGGACGGCGTCGCGGCGGCCATCCGCTGCCGCCTCACGACCCGAGGCGGCACGACCTCGACGGCCGGACGGTGGTGCAGGGCCGCGTGGGCGGCGAGTCCGAGACACATGATCAGCACGGGGTCGGCGATCGTGGACCCGGCGAAGGTCTTGCAGACCACCTCGGCGATGAGGGCGAACACGATGGGCCGCCAGCGGGCGGCCGGCACGGCCGAGGAGATCACCCGGACGAGGAGGGCGAGGAAGCTGAACAGTCCGACGAAGCCGGTGCAGCTCCACAGCATGGGCCACAGGCTCGAGGGCCGGTTGCTGCCGAGTCCGACGCCGATGCCGTAGGTCTTCAGCCCCAGGCGCAGCGAGAAGGAGTCGGCCGTGCTGCGCGAACGGTAGGAGCCGGTGCCGAGCTTGCTCTGCACGCCGCCCACCACGAAGTCGTGGACCTCGCGGTGCAGCAGCAGCAGGACGACGATGGCCGCGCAGCTGCCGATCGCGAAGGGCAGCATCGAGCGACCGTCGGAGACCGCGCGGTAGGTGGCGTAGCCCACCAGCAGCAGGGCCATGACCACGCCGCCGGCCAGTCCGGTGCCGGAGTGGGCGAAGGAGTAGTTCGTGGTCGCGGCCGCGAGCATCGCGATGTAGAAGGCGCGCAGCCGGCCGCGGGTCTGGGTGATCATGAGGATCGCGTAGACCATCGTGACCACCGAGGAGATGCCCAGACCCGAGGGCTCGGGGAAGACCCCGCGGAGCCGGTAGGTGGTCGGGTCGTCGATGAGGGCGTAGTTGCCCTGGTCGATCTGGCCGGCCGGGAAGGGCAGGCCGAGCTTGTCCGAGCCGAGGCGGTACAGGCTGAGGAACGCCACGCCCGCGAGTCCCGGCGCCAGCAGGTGGGGCGAGAGCTTCGAACGGGTGGCGAGGTAGCAGATGAGCAGGGCGTTGACGAGCAGGTAGAGCACCTGGGCCGCGTTGGAGAGGGTGTAGTCCAAGCGGGAGGGGTTGAGCACCTGCTCGTCGATGCCGCCGCTGCTGGAGAGCACGGGGATGCCGGCGAAGAAGGTGGGGCCGGCGAGCGTGACGACCACGCACCAGCCGACGAAGACCGCCAGCAGGGTGGACCCGGGGAAGTCGAAGAGCTGCTCGCGCCCGCGCAGCCACGAGATGCCGGTGACGACGACCGCGATGAGGGCGATGACCACGAAGGCCGGCAGCGACTGACCCCCGGCGGGGACGGCCGGCGTGACCGGCAGCGCGAGGCTCATGCTCAGGGCCCACGGCAGTCGACGCTTCCAGTCCGACATCGCGAAGAGCAGGCAGGCGAGCGCGAACGGGCCGGCGATGAGCACGGTCGTAGGCTACGGCATCGATACCCCCCGGGACGCCGGTCCCGAACCCTCGGATGTGCGCGACGGCCCCCGATGCGGGCACTACCCTGAGCGCCGTGGGTCGATCACTGCCGCAGCTGCCTCGCGTCTCAGCGTCGCTGGGCGCCGTGCTGCTCCAGGCGGTCGCCTCGGTCAGCACGCTCGTGCAGATGTTCCTCTTCGGCATCCTGCTCCCGCGCGACGCCTTCGACGACTACGCCGTGTGGATCACCGCCTCGGCCTTCTGCGTCGGTCTGGGGCAGGCCATCGGCGTCGAGCGGGTGATGGTCGGCAAGCGCACGCTGGCCGACGGCATGGCCAGCGCGCGGGTGCTCGCCCTGGCGATCGCGGCGATCGAGATCGGTTTCGCGGTCTGGCTGCACAGCATCCCGCTGCTGCTGTGCTCGATCACCTCGCTGGTCTACGTGCTGTGGGACTACCTGCGGTTCGGGACGCCGGCCGCCGACGCGACGACCTTCTACCTGCGCGACCTGCTCGTGCTCGGCGTCCAGCTCGCCGCGGTGGCGCTCACGGCGTTCGCCGGCCTCGATCGCACCTGGCTGCCGGCGGTGTGGTGGGCGTCGGGATCGGTGCTGTGGACCGCCTTCGTGCTCCAGAAGGTGCGCACCTCCTGGGCGCTGCGTGCGCGCGACGTGCTGTGGAGCGACCGGCGCGAGTCGGTGCCGCTGCTCTTCGACGCCGCCATGGCCGGCGTCCCGCTCGTCGTGGCCCTCGCGCTCGCCCGGTCGGCGACCTCGGGCGCCGCGGCCGACGCCCGCATGGCGCTGACGCTCCTCGGCCCCATCACCGTGCTCGGGCTCGCGATCCGCCGGCTCCTCTACTCCCGCGCCGCGTCGGGGCGTCTCGACCGACGCGGTCTGCAGATCTTCTTCGGCGGCGTGGTCGTCGTCTTCGTCTCCTGCACCACGATCCTGGCGATGACCCGCACCCCGATCTACAGCGCGGTGCTGCCGGCCTTCGGCGCCCTCACCTGGGCGGCCATCCTCGGCTTCGCGATCAACCACACCTCCCTCATGGCGGTCATCCCGCCGGCGGGCTACCTGCGGGCCGAGTCGCGTTCGCGTGCGGTGGGCTGGGCACGTTTCCTGGCCACCCTGGTCGGACTCGGCGTCGCGGTCGCGCTCCACCCCCTCGGCACCCCGGCCCAGGTCGCCTGGCCGGTCGCCTCGGCGTCCATCGCCTACTGCACCTTCTGCTGGCTGTTCCTCTGGCTGCCGCTCGGCCGCGACCGCTCCACGCCGGCCACCCCGACCCCCGTCGCGACACCGTCGTCCTGACGTCGTTCCACGCCCTCCCCGGCCTCCTCCGCATCCCTTCGACCTCCCCGAGGAGAACCATGTCCGCCCGCCGTGTCCTGATCACCGGAGGTGCCGGCTTCATCGGCACCCATCTCACCCGCGCACTGCTCGCCCAGGGGAGCGAGGTGACGGTGCTGGACAACCTGCTGCCCCAGGTGCACGGCGCCGACCGCTCCGACGAGGACGTCGTGGCCGCCCTCGGCGGTGCCGCGTTCGTGCGCGGCGACGTCCGCGACGCCGAGGCGTGGACCCGCGCCTACGACGGCCACGACGTGATCGTCCACCTCGCCGCCGAGACCGGCACCGGCCAGTCGATGTACGAGGCCGCCCGCTACACCGACGTCAACGTCGTCGGCACGGCACGCCTGCTCGACCTGCTCACCAACACCTCGCACCAGGTCTCGCGTCTGGTCGTCGCCTCCTCCCGCTCGATCTACGGCGAGGGCCGCTACCTCGACGCCGACGGCGGCGTCCACTACCCGGGCGCCCGTCGGGTCGAGGACCTCAACGCCGGTCGCTTCGAGCCGTTGGCCGCCGACGGGACGCCGTTGCAGGCCACCGCCACCGACGAGGACTCCCGCATCCACCCCTCCTCGGTCTACGGCATCACCAAGTCGACCCAGGAGCAGCTCGTGCTGAGCATCGGCGAGGCGCTCGGCATCCCGGCCGTCGGCCTGCGCTACCAGAACGTGTTCGGCCCGGGGCAGTCGCTGAGCAACCCCTACACCGGCATCCTGTCGATCTTCACCACGCTGCTGCGCAGCGGTGCGGCGATCAACGTCTTCGAGGACGGTCGGGAGTCGCGCGACTTCGTCTTCGTCTCCGACGTCGTCGAGGCCACCCGGCTGGCGATCGGCAGCGACCTGCCCGGCAGCCGGGTCTACAACGTGGGCACCGGCCGGGCCGTCGACGTCCTCGAGGTCGTGCGCACGCTGGCCGCCACCTGGGGCGTCGAGGCCGACTACCGGGTCACCGGCGAGTACCGGCTCGGCGACATCCGCCACAACTGGGCCGACCTCACCCGCATCCGGGCCGACCTCGGCTTCACCCCCCAGGTCGACTTCGCAGCCGGCGTCGCCGC
The DNA here is from genome assembly GCF_039536805.1 of Nocardioides fonticola. Taxonomy (NCBI): domain Bacteria; kingdom Bacillati; phylum Actinomycetota; class Actinomycetes; order Propionibacteriales; family Nocardioidaceae; genus Nocardioides; species Nocardioides fonticola. Next base: position 93,785 of record NZ_BAAAZH010000010.1, read on the forward strand.
GTTCGCCGAGTGGGCGCGGGCCGAGGAGGCCGGCACGGTCGGCGACTACGAGCGATCCCTCGGCGAGATGCGCTCGCGCGGTCTCATGCCCGGGGGCGGTGCGTGAGCGCCGCGTCCGCGCCGACCGATCGCCCGCACGTCGTCCTCGTCACGCCGAGCTTCTTCGGCTACGAGGAGGCCATCGCCGCCGCGTTCGTCGACGCCGGTGCCGACATCACCGTCATCGACGAGCGGCCCAGCAACAGCTCGTGGGTCAAGGCGGCCACCCGCATCCGGCCGGCCCTCATCGGGGTGCTGATCCGGCGCCACTACCGGCGCCAGCTCGCCGCGCTGGCCGGACGCCGCGTCGACGAGCTGATCATCGTCAAGGGCGAGGTGGTGCCCGCGTGGTTCGTCGCCGAGCTGCGCGCGGCCAACCCCGGCCTGGTCGTCGTCTTCTACGCCTACGACTCCTTCGCCAACTCCCCGCGCGGGGAGATGTTCGTCGAGATCGCCGACGTCGCCCTCACCTTCGATCGCGACGACGTCGAGCGCTACCGCACCCGGCAGATCAGGCCGGGCACGGACGGCGGATCGGCGGACGGGAGCGGCCCGACACTGGGCTACCTGCCGCTGTTCTTCACCTCCGAGTTCGCCCCGGGCGTGCCGCTCGCCGAGCGGCCCTACGACCTCGGGTTCGTCGGCACCGTGCACTCGGGCCGCTACGACGTGTGCCGGCGGCTCGCGCCGGCGGGAGAGCGGCACGACTACTTCTTCTTCTCCCCGGCCCGGTGGCATCACGCCTACACCTGGCTGCGCCAGCGCGACATCCGCACCATCCCGTGGTCGGACGTCTCCTTCACCAAGCGCAGCCGGGCCGACGTCGCCCGGTCCTTCGCCGCCGCCCGCGCGGTCATCGACGTGCCCCGCACCGGCCAGGTCGGGCTGACCATGCGTACCTTCGAGGTGCTGGCCAGCGGCACGAAGCTGATCACCACCAACCACCGCGTGCGCGACGAGGACTTCTTCGACCCCCGCTGGATCCTCGTGCTCGATCCCGACCCCACCGGCTGGGACCTCGACGTCGTCCGCGCCTTCGTGGCCGACCCGACGATGCCCCCGTCGGAGGCGATCCGGCCCTACGGCCTGGACCGGTGGGTGGCGCGCTTCCTCGAGCTGCTGCCGGCGGGGTCGCGATGAGGATCCTCATCGACGCGCTCGGCGCTCCGCCGTCCTCCGGCGGCATGCGCATGTACACCGACGAACTGCTGCGGGCCTGGATCGAGACCTACCCCGACGACGAGCTGCACGTCGTCGGCTACGACTACCTGGCTCCGCTGGCCGACCGGGCGACGGTGCACCTGCGCCCGGAGGGCACCCGCTCGCGCATCCTCGGCCAGTGGTGGGACGCCGGCCGGTTGGCGCGACGCCACCGCGTCGACGCCCTCATCTCCCTGAGCAGCGTGGTGAGCCCGCTGATGCCGCGGGACCGGCGCGTGTGCACGGTGCACGACTGGCGGCACCGCCGTCGTCCCGAGGAGTACTCGCGAGCGGTGCTCGCCTACCGGCGTTCCTGGGAGTGGTCGGTGGCCCACAGCGGCGCGGTCGCGGTGATCTCGGAGAAGACCGACGCCGAGACCCGGCGGTTCGTGCCCGGCGCCCGCACGGCGCTCGTCCCGAACGGACGCGACGCCGCGCGGCACTGGGGGACGCCGGCGCCCGCCGAGATCGCACGGCCCTACGTGCTGACCTTCGGGCACTTCGTCAACAAGCGCCCCGGGCTCGTGATCGACGCGCTCGCGGGCGCCGCGGACCTCGCCGGGCACGACCTCGTCGTCCTCGGGGCGCGGGGCGAGGTCGCCGACGGGCTGCGCGAGAGCCCCGGCGGCCGGGCGCTCGGTGAGCGGCTGCACCTGCCGGGCTTCGTCGAGGACGACCGCTACCGCTCGCTCGTCGCGCACGCGGCGTGCGTCGTGATGGCCTCGACCGACGAGGGGTTCGGCCTGCCGGTCGCCGAGGCCAACTTCTTCGGCATCCCGTGCGTGGTCACCGACGACGGCGGGCTCGTGGAGATCCACGGCGACCGGGTCATCGGCGTCGAGCCGACCCCGACCGATCTCGCCGCCGGCATCGGCCGGGCGCTCGCCGCCGACCTCGCCCGGCTCACCCCCGGTCCCGACGAGACGTGGGCCGCCACGGCCCGCAGGATGAGGGAGCTATGTCGACCGCGATGACCCCCACCCGCTCTGAGGAGCCCACGCTCGCCGAGCTGTTCGCCCGCCCGGGGAACAGCCTCAACGCCATCCGCCTCGTGCTCGCCTCGGCGGTCATCGTGCGGCACGCCGACGTCGTCATCCACGGCACCATGGACGCCTCGCTGGCCATCGACCAGGTCTTCGGGCAGCTGCCGGTCGACGGCTTCTTCGCGCTCTCGGGGTTCCTGATCTCGGCCAGCTGGGTCGCCGACCCGCGCCCGCGCTCCTTCCTGCTCGCCCGGTGTGCGCGGCTGCTCCCGGCGTTCTGGGTGTGCCTGGCCCTCACCGTGCTGATCGCCGGTCCGCTCGCCGGGCTGGTGCGCACCGGTCGGCTCGATCCGGGCTACGGCGTCGTCGACGGCGTCCGGTACCTCGTCTCGAACGCGGCGCTGGTGATGTTCGACAACAGCATCGGCGGGACGCCGACCGGCGTGCCGTGGCCGGGGGACTGGAACGCCTCGCTGTGGACCCTGAAGTGGGAGTTCCTCTGCTACCTCGGCGTGCTGGTGCTCGGCCTCACCGGCCTGCTTCTCAAGCGGCGGTTGATGGTCGGCACGCTGGTCGCGGCGTGGGTGATCCAGACCCTCGCGCTGATCGCCTACGTGTTCGTGCCCGGCATCCTGCTCGACGCGGCCCGGTTCTTCCTGATGTACATGTCGGGGGTGGCGCTCTTCGTGGTCGCCGACAAGGTGCGGGTACGACCCCGCACCGTCGCGCTGGCGATCGTCGCGATCCTGCTGTGCGCGACCTTCGTCCCGGGCTACCGCATCCTCGTCGGCCCGTTCGTCGCCTTCGCGCTGGTCGGTCTCGGCGTCCTGGTGCGTCGTCCTCGGCTGCGCCACGACCTGTCCTACGGCATGTACATCTACGGCTTCCCGATCGAGCAGATCCTGGCCGGCTCGCCCGTGCGGGAGTGGGGCCTGGTGGCCTTCTCGGCCGTCGCGATCGTGGCGACGGTGCCGTTGGCCGCGGTCAGCTGGTTCGGGATCGAGCGTCCGGTGCATCGCTGGGCCCGGGGCCGACGCGATCGCGGTCGCGCCCCGGCTTCTCCGCCGCAGGTCGTCGGCGGATGACGGCGTCCCTGCGCGCCTGGGTGCTGCGCGTCGCCCTGCCCCATCTGGTGCGGTGGGCACGCCTGGTCACGCCCCGCCGCCGCCTCGTGGTGGTGTGCGGCGTGCCCTCGACCGAGGGCAACGTCGTCGAGCTCGTCCGGGCGCTCCAGCGCCGCTACGAGGGCCGGATCGTCTGGCTCGACCCGCCCTCGGCCGCCTTCCGGGCCGCGCAGGGCGTCGAGGTCGACGGCTTCCCGCGGTACTCCCGCCAGGGGGTGATCGCCTACCTGACCGCCGAGGCCGTCTTCTTCACCCACGGCCTCTTCGGGATGCCGCGACGGGTGCCGCGCAAGGCCACCGTCAACGTCTGGCACGGCTCGGGCATGAAGGTGATGCCGCGTTCGTTGCTCGCCGAGCGCCGCGTGGGCGGTCCGGCCGCCGACCTGCTCGTCTCTGGGGCCCGGGTGTGGGGCGACTACTACGCCGGTCTCAGCGACCTCGACCCGCGTACCGAGGTCGCCGTCGTCGGCAACCCGCGCGTCGACGCCCTCGTGCGTCCCGTGGCCGCCGAGCGCTGGAAGGCCCTGGGGATCGACCCGCAGACACCCCTGATCGTGTGGATGCCGACCTTCCGGGTCAGCACCGGCGCCCACGAGGGCGCCGGGTGGAGCGACGTCGCCGGGGGCGAGGCCGCCGGTGTCGCGGAGCTCGGGGCGCTGCTCGCCGAGGTGTGCGCCGCGCACGGGGTCACCTTCGTGGTCAAGGCCCACCCGTTGGACGCCGCGGCGCGCACGATCGCGGGCGCCGTCCAGATCGGGGACGCCGACCTCGAGGCGGCCGGCCTGGCACTCTACGAACTGCTCGGCGGTGCCGACGCGCTGGTCTCCGACGCCTCCAGCGTGTGGACCGACTACCTGCTGCTCGACCGGCCGATCGGCTTCATCTTCCCCGACGCCGAGGAGTACCGCGCCGGGCGCGGCATCCAGCCCGACGACGCGCTCGACTTCCTGCCCGGCCCGATGATCTCCGGTCGCGCCGAGGCCGAGGAGTTCGTCGCCGAGGTGCTCGGGGACGACGCGGCGCGCGGGCCTGGCGCCGCCCTGCGGGCGCGCAGCCGCGAGCGGTTCGGCATCGAGGGCATCACGGCCGGCGGATCGGCCGACGGCGTCCTCGACGCCCTGGCCGCCCTCCCGTTCCCGGTGGCGGCGCGCCTCTCCCGCTGAGCAGATCGGCGGCCCGGGGGTTCAGCCCTCGAGGGTGCCCCAGCGCATCGTCGGGTGGTGGTAGCCCTCGGGCCAGGCCAGCACGGCGTCCTCCTGGGCGGCCATGAGGTGGCCGAGCAGGGCGTCGTGGTCGGCGAAGTCGCGGGGCTCGATCGCCTCGCCGAGCTTGAGGCCGATGGTGCCGTTCTCGTGGTGCGCGGTCATAACGACGATGGGCGCGTTCACGCCGATGGCCAGCCGCGCGGCACCGGAGGATCCGCGACGGTCCTTGCCGAGGAAGCGGACCGGCGCCTTGCCGGGGACGTCGGTCGCGATCGCCAGCACGCGGCCGGCGGCCAGCTGCTCGACCAGGATGTTGGCCCCGGCCCCGACGTTGACGCCCGTGTTGCCGCCGACCAGACCGGCGCGCACGTGCTGGCGCAGGAAGGCGGGGGCCTCGGGGCCGATCATCTCCGGGGAGATGGCGATGTGGATGGGCGCCTCGGCGTGGGCGACCGACGCCATCGCGCCCTCGTACTGGCCGTGGTGGAGGAAGCTGATGATGACGCCGCGGCCGAGCTTGCGGGCGCGGGCGAGGTTGTCGGCGCCCTCGACCGGCTGGAAGTCGATCATCTTGTAGTGCCAGCGCAGCTCCGAGCGCCAGGTGTCCTGCTCGACGTAGCGGCGCGAGACCGCCTCGATCTCCTCGGGCGTGCGGACGGCGTCGAGGAGCCAGGTCATCTCCTCGCGCGCCTGCGCGAGCACCTCGGGCTTGCGCAGCTTGCGCTTGGCGCGGGCCTTGACCAGCAGCGGGACGGCGGCGTCCGGCACCGCCAGGCGCACCCGCTCGAGGCCCTTCGGCGGGACGCCCTCGGTGAGGTAGACCGGCTTCTCGGAGGTGGTGGTGTCGGCGGTCATCGGTTCACCCGCTTCCCGGTGGTCGGACGGTACTCGTACTCGTAGTAGCCGCCGCTGCCGGCCGGCATCCGGTTCAGCACCACGCCGACGACGTTGGCGTCGACGGCGTCGAGGCCGTCGAGGGCCTTGCGCAGCTCCTGCTTGCGGGTGCGCTTGGCCTGGGCGACGAGGATGACCGCGTCGACGCTCGTGGCGGCGACCGCGGCGTCGGTGACGGCCAGCATCGGCGGGGTGTCGATGACGACGTTGTCGTAGCGGGCCAGCAGGCTCTGGATCATCCGGTTGAAGGCCTGCGAGCCGAGCAGCTCGCTGGGGTTCGGCGGGATCGGACCGCCGGTGATGACGTCGAACCCGTCGGCGTGCTGCACGACGTCCTCGATGCTCGCGTTGCCGGTGACCACGTTGGTGACGCCGACGTCGGGGGTGAGCCCGAGGATGCGGCTGACGGTCGGACGACGCAGGTCGGCCTCCACGAGCACGCAGCGCTTCTGGCTCTGGGCGATGGTCGCGGCCAGGTTGCAGGCGGTGAGGGTCTTGCCGTCGCCCGGCAGCGAGCTGGTGACCAGCAGCGAGCGGTGCGGACGGTCGGGGTCGAGGTAGGAGAGGTTGGTGCGCAGGCGTCGGTACGACTCGGCCCACACCGGGTTGGCCCCACCCGCGCTGACAAGCGGCGAGGAGGAGACCTGCGGGTTCGTCGGGATCATCGACAGCGTCGGCAGGTCGACGGCCTCGGTGACGTCGGTGTCGGACTTCACCGAGGTGTCGAGGGTCTCGCGCAGCGCGGCGAAGGCCAGGCCGAGGCCGAGGCCGGCGAAGAGGCCGATGAGCACGTTGAGCCACGGCACGGGCTTGGTCGGCGAGGTCGGCACGGTGGCCGGGCGCACGACGGTGACCTTGACCGGCGAGGTGCCCGTCGACGAGCGGTCGAGGTCCTCCACGATGGAGACCATCTGCTTGCCGGTCGCGTTCGCGATGGTCGCGGCCTGGCTGGCGGACTCGCTGGAGACGCTGACGTCCATGAGCACGGTGCCGTCGGCGACCGAGGCGGTGACGTCGTCGGCCAGCGCCGAGGAGGTCGTGTCGAGGCCGAGCTCCTTGATGACCGGGTCGAGCACCAGCGGGCTCTTGACCAGGTCGGGGTAGGACTTCACGCGGCTGTTGACGAAGAACACCGCCGCCCCGATGCCGCTGGCGCTGTCGTCGCCGCTGCTGTTGCCGATCGCGACGAACAGCTCCGTGGTCGCCGTGTACGTCGGCGGCGTCAGATAGGTGTAGAGCGACGCGCCGCTCACCGCGAGCACGACCGTGGCGACGATGACGCGCCACCGGTGTCCGATGAGGCGCAGGAACTCGATCAACTTGGCGGGCCTTCCACAGATCACGGGAAGGCCGGTTGTCGGACGTCCCGATAGGTCAACCTATCGCCTTCGCGGAGGTGTCGCGGGCATGTCCGGAGCATGTCCCCCGGGGCGTTGGTCACGCGGTGCCTAGACTCGACGGGTGACCTTCGAGCTCTCCCGCGACCACGAGGAATTCCGTCAGTCCGTCCGTGCCTTCGCCCAGGCCGAGATCGCCCCGCACGCGGCCCGGTGGGACCGCGAGCACCACTTCCCGGTCGACGTGGTGCAGAAGATGGGGGCCTTCGGCCTCTTCGGCATCACCGCGCCGGAGGCCTACGGCGGCGCCGACGGCGACTTCACCAGCCTGTGCATCGCCATCGAGGAGCTCGGCCGCGTCGACCAGTCGCTCGGCATCACCCTCCAGGCCGGGGTGGGGCTGGGCATCAACCCGATCCTCACCTACGGCACCGAGGCGCAGAAGGAGCGCTTCCTGCCCGACCTGGTCGCCGGGCGCACCCTCGCCGGCTTCGGCCTGACCGAACCCGGTGCGGGCTCCGACGCCGGCGCGACCCGCACCCGGGCCGAGCTCACCGCCGACGGCGGGGAGTGGGTCGTCAACGGGGCCAAGCAGTTCATCACCAACTCCGGCTCGGCCATCACCTCGGTCGTCACCGTCACCGCCCGCACCGGCACCCGCGAGGACGGTCGCCCGGAGATCTCGGCGATCATGCTCCCCGCCGGCACGCCGGGCTTCATCGCGGAGCCGGCCTACGACAAGCTCGGCTGGCACGCCTCCGACACCCACCCGCTCACCTTCGTCGACGCCCACGTGCCTGCCGACCACCTCCTCGGCGAGCGCGGTCGCGGGTACGCCCAGTTCCTCGCCACCCTCGACGACGGCCGGGTGGCGATCTCGGCGCTGGCCACCGGCTGCATCCAGGCCTGCCTGGAGATGGCGCTCACCTACGCCGGCGAGCGGGAGAGCTTCGGGGCGCCGATCGGACGCAAGCAGGGCGTCGCGTTCCAGATCGCCGACCTCCAGGTGATGCTCGACGCCAGTCGCATGCTCACCTACCGCGCCGCGGCCATGAAGGACGCCGACGCGCCCGCGGCCGCGTTCAAGCAGGCCGCGGCCGTCGCCAAGCTCTACAGCACCGAGTCGGCGGTCACGGCCACCCGCATTGCCACCCAGGTCTTCGGCGGCTACGGCTTCATGGAGGAGTACCCGGTCGCCCGGTTCTACCGCGACGCGAAGGTCCTCGAGATCGGCGAGGGCACCTCCGAGGTGCAGCGCATGCTCATCGCCCGCGGTCTCGGCCTCCCGGTCGAGTGACCGCACTGGTCTAGAGCGGTCCATCTCTCACGGAACCCTCGCCGCTCTCGGCGGTTGAGGGAGCCGTGACAGCCACCCGCCGTCCCGCCTCGGAGTCGACGACCTCGACCCCCGCCTCGGACACCCTCTGGACGACCACCTTCGCCGCCCTCAGCCCGCTGCGTCGCGACGCGATCGCCGGGTTCCTGCACGGTGCGACCCCCGCCGCGGACGCGCGACGCCTGGGCCGCACCGAGCGCGACGTCCTCGCCCTGCGCGACTCCTCCCTCGCCTGCTGGGCGACCCTGGCGGCCGATGCCGGCGCCCGCGGACCCCTCGAGCGGCTCGGCCGCGGAGCTGCGGCGCTGCGCCGCGGCGACCGCCGGTTCCTGCTCCGTGCGGGTGCCGTGGCGGCACCGGTCGTCGGCACCGCGGCCAGCGCCGCGGCCGGCACCGCGGACGCCCGCGACCGACGCCGTGGCGTGCTCATCGCCGTCGCCGTGACCGGGGCGGTGTCCCTCGCGGGCGTGCTCGCCGCCGTCGTCGTGCACGAGAGCCCCGAGGTCGCCCCGACTGCCGCTGCGGCGCCGGTCGACTCCGACGGGACGACGGCGGACACCGCCCCCGGCGACCCCGCCTCGGAGCCTGCATCGGAGCCCGCCACCGACCCCGCCTCGGACCCGGCCGCCGGCGATGCCGCGGACGGCGCGGACCTGCTCCGGGTCGGCCCGGTGGTCGCCGGGGCGCTCCTCCTCCCCGCGGATCCCGTCGGCCCGGCAGGTGCCTCCGATGGCGGCTCGGACGCGCCGTCCGGCGAGGGCGACCCCGGTGAGGCGAGTGGCGGCGACGGTACCGGCGACCCCGGCGCGGGCGACCCGGACACCCCGCCCTCGGAGGACCCCGGCGTGAGCGTGGAGACCGATCCCGGCTCGGGCCGGGTGCGCATCGTGGTGCGGGTGCCCGGTGCCGATCCGATCGTCATCGAGACCCCTGCGCTGCGCGGCTGATCGACGGCCGAGCGGCCCTCGAGCGGCGGTCGGGCGGCGGTCGGGCGGACGATGACCGCCGCGCCCGGTCCGGGCCCGGCCCCGGACGGGGTGGCCGCGACGGTTAGCCTTGCCGGCATGGGTGAGCGGTGGCGCCGGGTGATCGCCGAGGCGGGGCGCTTCCTCGCCGTCGGCGGCGTGGCCACCATCGTCGCCTTCGTGCTCTTCAACGGCCTGGCCCACGGGTTCCGGCCGGGGCAGGGCGAGGAGGCGCTGCTCGCCGACCGCCCGATCCTGGCCTACGTCATCGCCAACTCCATCGGCATGATCGTCAGCTACCACGGGGCCCGCTACTGGGCCTTCCGCGACCGGCCGACCGACCACGCCGACGGCGGGCGCACGGCGTTCGTCGTCGTCAACATCGTCACGATGGGCCTGCCGATCCTGTGCCTGTGGATCAGCCGCAACGTGCTCGGTCTCGACGACCCGGTCTCGGACAACATCGCCGCCAACGTCGTCGGGCTGGCGCTCGGGGTCGCCTCGCGGTTCTGGATCTTCCGGACCTTCGTCTTCCGCCGACCGATCCACCTCGCCGAGCTCTACGCCGTCGAGGAGCTCGCCGAGTCCCCGGGGATCCCCGGCGTCCACGAGCCGGCGGCCCGGGAGACCCGCGAGGTCACCGCACCCACAGATCCGTCCACCGGCGACCCAGCGCCGCGGTCAGCTCCCTGAGCAGCGGCAGGCTCACGCCGACCACGTTGTGGTGGTCGCCCTCGATGCCGGTCACGAAGCAGCCGCCGAGCCCGTCGACGGTGAAGGCGCCGGCCACGTGCAACGGCTCCCCGGTGGCCACGTAGGCCGCGATCTCCTCATCGCTCGGGTCGGCGAAGTGCACCACCGTGGAGGCGAGCGCCGAGACGACCTCGTCGGTACCGGCGATCCGCAGACTGTGGCCGGTGTGCAGCACGCCGGAGCGGCCGCGCATCGCCTGCCAGCGCCGGATCGCCTCCTCCGGTACGCCCGGCTTGCCCAACGGCTCGCCGTCCAGTTCGAGCACGGAGTCGCAGCCGAGCACCAGGGCGCCCGCTGTGACGCTCGGGGCGACCGCCGCGCACTTCATCTCGGCGAGTCGCAGGGCCAGGTCGGCCGGGGCCAGACCGACGACCTGCTCCTCGTCGACGCCGGAGACGACGACCTGCGGGTCGAGGCCGGCGTTGCGCAACGTGGCGAGGCGGGCCGGCGAGGCCGAGGCGAGCACGAAGAGGGGAGCGATGGTCGCGGTCATGGCCTCAGCCTGCCGCACCACCGAATCCGCGCCCGCACCGGAGTGGTCGCCCGATCCGACCTTTAGGACGTATTGCTCTTGGCTGACGCCTCGTCGCACTAGGCTTTACCTATGGAGACAGGGGAGTCCTGGACCGCCGTGATCATCGAGGACGACCCCGACGTCCGCGATCTGATCGACATCGTGCTCACACAGTCCGGGTTCCGCACCGTGCTCGCCGCCGACGGGCCCTCGGGCCTCGACGCCGTCCGCGAGCACCAGCCGCTGCTCACCACCCTCGACGTCAACATGCCGGGCATGGACGGCTTCGCGGTCGCCAAGCGCATGCGCGACTTCAGCAGCACCTACCTCATCATGATCACCGCTCTCGCCGATGAGATCGACGTCGTGACGGGCTTCGAGGCCGGCGCCGACGACTACCTCGTCAAGCCGTTCCGTCCGCGCGAGCTGCGCGCCCGCGCGGACTCGATGCTGCGACGCCCGCGCGGGCGGGTGCAGGCCGCCGTCCCGCCGCCGGCCCCCGAGCCGGCACCGGGGCCGGCGCAGGCGCCCGCGCAGGCCACGTGGGTCGACACCGCCGCGCAGGGTCTGCGAGCCGAGCCGGTGCCGCCCCTGGGGGCGCCCACCCCGCAGACGATCCCGGGGACGATCCCGCAGGCGGTTCCGCCCCTGCAGCCCGCGGCGGGGCCGACCGTCGTCGCCGTGCCGCCGCAGCCGCCCAACGCCCTCCCGGTCGTACCGGCTGCGCCGGTCGCGCCCGCCGCCGGCGTCCCTCCGGTGACCCTGCACGCCGTCCCGTTCCAGCCGGTGCCGCCGGTGCCGCCCGAGGCCGGAGGGCCGGCCGCCGACGGTGCGTGGATCCACTTCAACGGCCTCGCGCTCAACTACGAGACGCGGGTCGTCACCGTCGACAACCGCGGCATCGACCTCACCCGCACCGAGTTCGACCTGCTCGCCTCGCTGCTCAGCACCGGCCGGCGCGTGCGCAGCAAGGCCGACCTCGTGCTGACGATGCGCGGCCAGCAGTACGTGACGTCGTACTTCGTCAACGAGGCCGACAAGCGCTCGGTCGAGGTGCACATCGCCAACCTGCGGCGCAAGATCGGCGACGACAGCTCCAGCCCGCGGTTCATCGAGACGGTGCGCGGCGTCGGCTACCGCCTCGCCTCGCCCCGCTGACCCGGCGCCCGAGCGCGGGGTCAGGCCGGGTCGGGTCAGGCCGGGTCGGATCGGGCTAGTTGGCGTCGCGGGGGATCGACGCCGCGACGGTCGCCTTGTCGGAGGCGAAGATGCCCATCGGCACCCGCTGCTCGATGATCTCGCGGCGGAAGCGGCCGCTGCCGGCGCTGGTCTCGGCGTAGACGACCGCCCGGAAGCGCAGCACGACACCCCGGGTGTCGCTGGCGGTCGGCCGGATGACCTGGTTGCGCAGCTCGAAGGCGCCCTTCGGCGAGGTGATGAGCATGCCGTAGCGGGTGGTCGGCGGCTCGGGGTCGAAGGTGATCCGTCGCGCGACGGCGTCGAGACGGTAGGGCCGCTCGGGTCGGCCCTTCCCCGAGCGGATCGTGCGCGAGTCGACCGAGATCCGGTCGAGATAGACCAGGCGCTTGGTGGCGAACGGTGCCCGCAGCGAGCGCGAGAGGTCGTAGGCCTGGAAGGTGAAGGTGAAGTACTTGCGGCCGCGCGGGTACCACTCGTTGGTCCGCGGCGTCGCCTTCGTCGGGTAGACGGTGTAGACGAAGTCGAGCGGACCACGCCGGATGTGGCTCTGGAAGGTGCCGTCGCGGGTGAACTGCGAGGCCAGCGGCTCGGCGATCTCCGCCTTGATCGAGGCGGCGGGCGCGGTGGGGCTGGGGGCGGCACCGGGGCCGTCGTCCGAGAACGGGTTGTCGCAGGCGGTGAGACCGCCGAGGCCGAGCGCGAGGACGGCGGCCAGGGCAGCGGTGCGCAGCCCACGTGCGATGCGGCTCATGCCTTGTAGCCCTGGTAGCGGCGCAGGCACTTCAGCGACATCCACGCGGTCTGGAGGACCGTGATCACCCCGAGGATCGGCCAGCCGACGGCCAGCACGTCCGAACGGGTCGGGATCGGCAACTGGTACCAGATGGCGGCGGCCACCACGACGATGAAGACGAGGCTGAGGTAGGGGTAGATCCAGGAGAAGCCCTTGCCCCGCTCGGCTCGCGCCTGGGCCGCCCAGTTGTCGGTGCGCTGGCGTCCGAAGAACTTCGCCCAGGCACGCAGGAAGTGCCCGATGCGCACCCACATGTAGATCTCGGCGGGGAAGACGAGCAGGGCGAAGAGGTAGTCGCGCCGGTTCGCCACCAGCATCGAGCGCGCCACCCGCAGGTTGAGCAGCGTGGCGACCATCGGGGGGATCAGCCACAGCGGCGAGAACTCGTAGGCGCTGATCTGGAGCGCGCCGAGCAGCAGCAGCAGGAACATGGCACGGGTGACGACGTTGATGAGCATGGAGACGTGCTCGAACCACCGCAGGCGCAGGTTGGGGTGGAAGGGCTGCCCCTGGGTGTCGCCGCGCTGACCGGGCCACATGAGCTCGATCGCGCCGTAGTTCCACTTCACCTGCTGGGCGTCGAGGGCCCGCAGCGTGGTCATGCCGCCGACGTGGGCGCGGGAGCGGGCGCTGATCTTGGTCAGGTACCCGGCGCTCTTGATCTGCAGCGAGAGCAGGGAGTCCTCGACCTCGGAGTCGCGCACCCACGGGGTCTGCTGGTGGGAGCTGATGAGCACCTGGCGCAGCGCGTCGGTGGAGAAGATCGAGAACTGGCCGCCCAGGACGGCCATGTTGCGTCCGCGCAGCAGGTTCTGCATGTTGAAGGCCGCGAACTGGGCCCGTTGGCCGGCGACGAGGAACTTCGACTTCACGCCCTCCAGCGCGCTGTCGTCGATGGAGTAGATCGCCGAGATGCCCCCGATGCGGTGATCGCTGGCGATCTCGTCGACGAGGTGCTCCAGCGCGTCGGGCTCGGGCGTGGTGTCGCCGTCGACGCCGAGCAGGTAGTCCATGTGCTCGACCAGCTGGTAGCCGTAGTTCAGGGCACCGACCTTCTTGTCGGGGTTCTCCCCGATGTCGTGCACGTAGACCGCCGTCGACTGCTCGCCGGTCGCGGTCATGCGGGTGTGCGGGCCGGCGTAGTGGCTGGCGATCTCGACCGTCGCGTCGGTGCTGTTGTTGACGATCACGTGGATGACGTCGGGCAGCCGGGTCTGGTGCAGCAGCGAGTCGAGCACCGCGGCGATCGTCTCGGCCTCGTTGTAGGCGGGGATGACGCAGCCGACGGTGGGGCGGTAGGTCGGCAGGTCGCCGACGGCGTCCAGGAAGGACTGCGCGTAGGCGGCCAGGGCGGGATCGGGACGGCGGACGTAGGGCTGGCCGTCGGGGTCGGCGAAGGGCAGGGAGCCGGGCGCGGCGCCGGGGGACGCCTCGGGGTGCAGATCGGTCACAGAGGTCTCCGGGGGAGGAGGGTGGGGGGATGGGTGGTACGGCTACTCGGGGGTAGTACCAGTGTGGCGGTGGCGGTGTGACGACCGTGCATCCGACACATCAAGATTCGCGAAGGTTCCGCTCAAGAATCCCGCCGACGCGCACCGGCGGGGCCCGGGAACGCGACAGGCCGCCCCGAACGGGGCGGCCTGTCGATGCTGCGATGGGGGTGGGCTCACGCGCCTCAGCGGGGCAGTCCCGAGGCGCGCCAGGCGCCTGCCCCCGCCGTGTGGGTGCCACGCACGGCGCGCGCCGGGGAGGCCCAGGCCGAGCGGGGCGGCCGCGGCGCCTCCGCGGCGGTGCCCAGGCTGGAGAGGACCGCGACGATCGCCGCGATCTCCTCCGGGGTCGCATCGGGGTTCACCACCCGCAGGAGCGGGGTGGTCGGTGCGCTGTTCTCGGCCACCGGGGTCTCCTCGCCGCTCACAGCGGGATGTTCCCGTGCTTCTTCGGCGGCAGCGACTCGCGCTTGGTGCGCAGCAGGCGCAGGGCCCGCACGACCTCGGCGCGGGTCTCGCGCGGGGCGATGACGGCGTCGACGTAGCCGCGCTCGGCCGCGATGTAGGGGTTGGCCAGCGTCGTCTCGTACTCGTCGATGAGCTCGGCCCGCTTGGCCTCGACGTCGCCGCCGTCCTTCTCGACCTGGGCGAGGGTCTTGCGGTGCACGATGTTCGCCGCGCCCTGCGCGCCCATGACGGCGATCTGCGCGGTCGGCCAGGCCAGGTTGATGTCGGCACCCAGGTGCTTGGAGCCCATGACGTCGTAGGCGCCGCCGTAGGCCTTGCGGGTGATGACGGTGACCAGCGGGACGGTCGCCTCCGCGTAGGCGTAGATGAGCTTCGCGCCGCGGCGGATGATGCCGGTGTGCTCCTGGGTGACGCCCGGGAGGAAGCCGGGGACGTCGACGAAGGTCAGCACCGGGATGTTGAAGGCGTCGCAGAACCGCACGAAGCGGGCGGCCTTCTCCGAGGCGTCGATGTCGAGGGTGCCCGCGAACTGCATCGGCTGGTTGGCCACGACGCCGACCGAGCGGCCCTCGACGCGACCGAAGCCGACGATGATGTTGGGCGCGAACAGCTCCTGGACCTCGAGGAAGTCCGCGTCGTCGACGACGGTGTTGATCACGTCGTGCATGTCGTAGGGCTGGTTCGGGGAGTCCGGGATGATCGTGTCGAGAGCACGGTCCTCGTCGGTGACCTCGAGGTCGGCCACGTCGGCGAAGCTCGGGGCCTCGTCGAGGTTGTTCTGCGGCAGGAACGAGAGCAGCGCCTTGACGTACTCGAGCGCGTCCTCCTCGTCCGAGCCCATGTAGTGGGCGTTGCCGGACTTGGTGTTGTGGGTGCGCGCGCCGCCGAGCTCCTCCATCGAGACGTCCTCGCCGGTGACGGTCTTGATGACGTCGGGGCCGGTGATGAACATCGCCGAGGTCTGGTCGACCATGATCGTGAAGTCGGTGACCGCGGGGGAGTACACGTGGCCGCCGGCGCAGTTGCCCATGATCATCGAGATCTGCGGGATGACGCCCGAGGCGTGCACGTTGCGGGTGAAGATCTCGCCGTAGAGGCCGAGGGAGACCACGCCCTCCTGGATGCGGGCGCCGGCGCCCTCGTTGATGCCGATGATGGGGCAGCCGGTCTTGATGGCGAGGTCCATGACCTTGACGATCTTCTCGCCGTACACCTCGCCGAGCGAGCCGCCGAACACGGTGAAGTCCTGGGAGAACACGCAGACCTGGCGGCCGTCGATGGTGCCGTAGCCGGTGATGACGCCGTCGCCGTAAGGCCGGGTCTTCTCCAGGCCGAAGGCGGTCGAGCGGTGACGGGCCAGTTCGTCGAGCTCGACGAAGGAGCCCTCGTCGAAGAGCATCTCGATGCGCTCGCGTGCGGTCTTGCGACCCTTCGCGTGCTGCTTCTCGATCGCCTTCTCCGAACCGGCGTGCACCGCCTCGTCGAGGCGCCGCTCGAGGTCGGCCAGCTTGCCCGCGGTGGTGTGGATGTCCGGGGCCGTACCTTCGCCTGCAGCGGGCTGAGCGCTCACTCGTCGATCTCCTCAGTGGGGTTGCCGGGGGTCGTCCGGCCGCCGCCGGACGTCGTGGGTCAATGTAGTGCCCGTGGATCCCGAGCCCGACGCGCGCCCATCCTTCGGCGTCCCGACGCCCCCGACCCCCCTCGATCCCCTGGACGCCGAGGTGCTCGGCGGCCTCGACATCGAGGTCCTGGCGACCGCCACCTCCACCAACGCGGTGCTCGCCGCGCGCGCCCGCGCCGGCGAGTCGGGTGCCTCGGCGGTCGTCGCCGAGCACCAGACCCGCGGTCGGGGTCGTCTCGACCGTTCCTGGGAGGCGCCCGCCGGCCGGGCGTTGACCTTCTCGGTGCTGCTGCGGCCCGAGGTGGCGCCGTCCCGCTGGCCCTGGCTGCCGCTGCTGACCGGCTGCGTCGTGGCCGACGTGCTGCGGACGCACGGCTACGGCGCGGCGGTGAAGTGGCCCAACGACGTCCTGCTGCCGACGGTGGCGGGCGGACGACCCGAGGCCAAGGTCGCCGGCATCCTGCTCGAACGGGTCGAGACCCCGGCCGGGCCGGCGGCGGTCGTCGGCATCGGGCTCAACGTGCACCTGAGCGCCGAGGAGTTGCCGGTCCCCACCGCCACCTCCCTCGCGCTCGCCCGGTCGAGCGCCCCGCCGTCCCGCACCGCGCTCCTGGCCGCGCTGGTCGAGGCGCTGCGGGCCCGGCACGCCCGGTGGGCCGCCGAGGCCCCGGACGTCCTGCGCCGCGAGTATGTCGAGGGGTGCGTGACCCTGGGCCGCGACGTCCGCGTCGAGCTCCCGTCTGCGCCGCCGCTGCGGGGCCGTGCCGTCGGGATCGACGCGGAGGGGCGACTCGAGGTGCGCGGCCCTGACGGGGTCGTCGCGGTCGGGGTGGGGGACGTCGTGCACGTGCGGCCGGACGGGCAGGTGGCCGAGAAGGCAGACGGGGAGGCGGCCGAGGGGACCGCGGGTCCGCCAGGAGCGCGTCCCGGTGCGCCGGAGCCTCCGGAAGTGGGATGATCCGCGCGTGGCCATCTCCAGCAAGCTCCTCGGTGAGGGCGAGACGATCGTGCTCAGCACCCGCACGCACGTGAAGGCGCTCATCCTCCCGCTCCTGACCCTCGTCGTCCTGCTCGCGATCGGCACCGCCGTGCAGGTCACGGTCGACCAGCAGATCGTCGACCTCGTCGTCTGGGCGCTGCTCGGCGTCGCCGCCCTCTGGTACGTCGTGCGGCCCTGGCTCGTCTGGTTCACGGCGTCCTACACCTTCACCAACCGGCGCCTGGTCACCCGCACCGGCGTGCTGACCCGCCGCGGCCACGACATCCCGCTCTCGCGCATCAGCGACGTCGCGATCGAGCTGCACCTGACCGACCGCCTGCTGGGCTGCGGCACGCTGATCATCAGCGACGCCAGCACGCACGGATCGGTGAAGCTGCCCGACATCCCGCACGTCGAGGACGCCCAGCGCACCCTCAACGACCTGCTCCACCGGGTGCACAGCGGCTCCTCGGACGAGGGCGCCTGAGTGGTCGCCGATCCCGCGACGCCGGGGGCGACCCCCGACCCCGGGACCGGTGACCTCGAACGCGCGATCCTCGGCTCCGACCCCGTCCTGACCGCCGAGGAGGTCGCCGAGGTCGCGGGCGTGACGCCCGACCAGTTCCGCCGTCTATGGCGGTCGCTGGGCTTCCCGGAGTTCGCACCGGACGAGGCTGGCTTCGTCGGCGCCGACGCCGACGCCGCCCGGCTCCTGCTGAGCGTCACCGGCGGCGACTTCGTCGACTTCGACGTCGCGGTCAACCTGACCCGGGCGGTCGGCCAGACGATGGCGCGGCTCGCCGACTGGGAGGTCACCGCGCTGCTGCAGAAGGTCGACGAACTGGCCACCTTGGAGTCCGAGAACCGCATCGAGACGGCGATCTCCCTGGTCAGCGAGCTCAACCGCCCCTTCGAGGGTCTGCTCATCTACGCCTGGCGTCGCCACCTGGCGGCGGCCGCCGCCCGCATGGAGGCGTTGCGGGCCAGCGAGGAGGACCTCCACACCGTCGAGGTGACGGTCGGCTTCGCCGACATCGTGGGGTTCACCGCGCTCTCCAACACCCTCACCCAGGAGCGCATCGGCGACCTGGTCGAGCTGTTCGAGATGCGCTGCACCGACGTCGTGGCCACCCAGCGCGGCCGGGTCATCAAGAGCATCGGCGACTCGGTGCTCTTCGTGAACGACGATCCGGTGAAGGCCTACGACACCGCCGAGGGGATCATCAACGTCATCGGCCGCGACACCCGGATGCCCGACGTCCGCGTCGGACTGGCCAGCGGTGCGGTCGTCCAGCGGCTCGGCGACGTGTTCGGACCACCGGTCAACCTGGCCTCCCGCCTCACCGGCGTCGCGCGTCGCAACCGCATCATCATCGACGCCATGACCGCCGCGCTGCTGCCGACCGAGGAGTTCGAGACCCGCCGGCTGCCCGCGCGTCCGGTGCGCGGCTTCGGGCTCGTCGAGCCCGTCGCCGTCCGCCGCCGCTGACGCAGCCCCCGGATCCCACAGCCTTTACATAGGTGGCATTATCCTGCCGCTGACATCTTCTGTCCTTCGGGGGGCGGATGCCCCATGGAGGTTCGTACGGTTGTCGTGTGTTCGAGGTACAGGGCGTCCGGGTCGATCCCTCCACCCGTCGAGTGTGGAGCGGCGAGCGGGAGATCTCCTTCTCCCGCAAGGAGTTCGACCTGCTGCACGCGCTCATCTCCCGGTCCGGTGAGATCGTGAGCCGCGACACCCTCATGCGCGAGGTCTGGCACACCAGCTTCTGGACCTCCTCGAAGACCATCGACGTCCATCTGGGCTGGGTGCGCCGCAAGCTCGGCGACGACCCGCGCCGTCCGCACCTCATCACCACGGTGCGCGGCAAGGGTCTGCGCTTCGAGGCCGAGGCCCCGCACGCGGCCGGACGCCCCCGCCAGGCCGCGTCGGCCTGATCGGCCGGGGCGCCCGGGCCGGGAGGCTGTGACGGCCGGGCCGTTCCGGGCCATTAGGGTGTGCCCGTGCCTGAGCTCGCCCCCACCCTCGCCGTCATCGGCGGCGGACAGCTGGCCCGCATGATGGCCGAGCCCGCCGCCTGGCTCGGACTCCCGCTCCGGCTGCTCGCCGAGGCGCCCGGCGTCTCGGCCGCCCAGGTCATCCCCGACCACCTCGTCGGCGACTACCGCGACCTCGAGACGTTGCGCGCCGTCACTGCCGGCTGCGCCGCCGTCACCTTCGACCACGAGCACGTGCCCACCGAGCACCTCCATGCCCTCCAGGACGCCGGCATCGCCGTCCGGCCGGGGCCCGAGGCCCTCGTGCACGCCCAGGACAAGGCCGTCATGCGCGAACGGCTCGGCGCCCTCGGCGTCCCGTGCCCGCGCAACGCGGTCGTGGACGACGTCGCGGCTGTCGAGGCGTTCGGGCTCCCGTGCGTGCTCAAGACCACCCGTGGCGGGTACGACGGCAAGGGCGTCTGGTTCGTGCGCACCGTCGCGGATTGCGCCGAGCCGTTCCGGGTCGCGGCGGAGACCGGCGTCCGCCTGCTGGCCGAGGAGCTCGTCGACTTCCGCCGCGAGCTCTCCGCGATCGTCGCCCGCTCGCCCAGCGGCCAGGCGGCCGCCTATCCCGTGGTGGCCACCGTGCAGCGCGACGGCATCTGCCACGAGGTCGTCGCCCCGGCGCCCGACCTCGACCCCGAGCTGGCGACCCAGGCCCAGCAGGCGGCGCTGCGCATCGCCGGCGAGCTGGGCGTGGTCGGCATCCTCGCCGTCGAGCTCTTCGAGACCGCCGACGGCCGCATCCTCGTCAACGAGCTGGCGATGCGCCCGCACAACACCGGGCACTGGAGCCAGGACGGCGCGATCACCTCGCAGTTCGAGAACCACCTGCGCGCCGTCCTCGACCTGCCGCTCGGCTCGCCCGAGCCGCGGGAGCGGTGGACGGTCATGGTCAACATCCTCGGCGGCCCCGACCCCGAGGTCGGCCGACTCTACGACGGCTTCCCGCACGCGATGGCCCGCGATCCGCGGCTGCGCGTGCACCTGTACGGCAAGGAGCTGCGGCCGGGCCGCAAGGTCGGCCACGTCAACGCCTACGGCGACGATCTCGAGGACTGCCTGGAGCGCGCGCGGCACGCCGCCGCGTGGTTCCGCGGCGACCTCGGCAACGAGAGCGAGTGAGATGAGCGAGCACAGCGGCCCGGCCCGGGTCGGGATCGTGATGGGGTCGGACTCCGACTGGCCGGTCATGAAGGCCGCCGCGGAGGCGCTGGCCGAGTTCGACATCGTCTACGAGGCCGACGTCGTCTCCGCCCACCGCATGCCGCAGGAGATGCTCGACTACGGCCGCGACGCCGCCGGACGCGGCCTGCAGGCGATCATCGCCGGCGCCGGGGGAGCGGCCCACCTCCCCGGCATGCTCGCCGCCGTCACCGCCCTGCCGGTCATCGGCGTCCCGGTGCCGCTGAAGTACCTCGACGGCATGGACTCCCTGCTCTCGATCGTCCAGATGCCGGCGGGCGTGCCGGTGGCGACGGTCTCGATCGGCAACGCGCGCAACGCCGGGCTCCTCGCCGTCCGCATCCTGGCGGCGGCCGATCCGGCGCTCCAGGAGCGCATCGTCGCCTTCCAGGCCGAGCTCAAGGCCACCGCCCACGCCAAGGGCGAGGTCGTGCGCAGCGGGTCGGCGCCGCGCCGCGTCGGGTTCTGATCCGCTGGGGCGGTCGCCCTCAGCGGCGACGCCACTCGATGGCCGGGCAGGTGTCCATCACCATGTCGAGGCCGGCGGCCGTGGTGCGGGCGAAGGCGTCCTCGTCGAGGACGCCGAGCTGGAACCACACCCCGCGTGCGCCGATGCGCACCGCCTCGTCGGCGACCGCGCCGGCGGCGTCGGATCGTCGGAAGACGTCGACGACGTCGACCGGGAACGGGATGTCGGCGAGGCTGGCGTAGCCGGTCTCGCCGAGCACGGTGGCGGCCTTCGGGTGCACCGGCACGATGCGCTTGCCGCGCCGCTGCAGCAGGGCCGCGATGGTGTAGGCGTCGCGGTTCTTGTCGCCCGAGAGGCCGACCACGGCCCAGGTCTCGGCGGCGAGCAGACGGTCGACGACGTCGGGATCCTGCCAGGGCGTCGTGATCTCGTTCACGTCGCGAGCTTACCGATCGGTACCCGTGGGAGGCCGTTAGTCGGACGTCCTAGTATCGAGATATGGCCGACGACTACCCGCTCTACGCGCTCTCCGAGGAGCACCTGGCGATCCGCCAGGCGGTCCGTGAACTCTGCGACGCCAAGGTCGCGCCCTACGCCGCGATCGTCGACGAGGAGGCCCGCTTCCCGCACGAGGCCGCCGCGGCCCTGCTCGCCGCCGACTTCCACGCTCCGCACGTGCCCGAGGAGTACGGCGGCGCCGGCGCCGACGCGCTGGCCACCTGTCTGGTCATCGAGGAGGTCGCACGCGCGTGCGTCTCCTCCTCCCTCATCCCCGCGGTCAACAAGCTCGGCTCGCTCCCGGTGCAGCTCGCCGGCACCGAGGAGCTGAAGAAGAAGTACCTCGGGGCGCTCGCCCGCGGCGAGGGCGGCTTCTCCTACTGCCTCTCCGAGCCCGAGGCAGGGTCGGACGCCGGCGGCATGACCACCAAGGCCGTCCGCCAGGGTGACGAATGGGTGCTCAACGGCGTCAAGCGCTGGATCACCAACGCCGGGGAGTCGGAGTTCTACACCGTGCTCGCCGTCACCGACCCCGAGGCGCGCACCCGCGGCATCACCGCGTTCGTCGTCGAGAAGTCCGACCCCGGCGTCTCCTTCGGTGCGCCGGAGAAGAAGCTCGGCATCAAGGGCTCGCCGACCCGCGAGGTGTACTTCGACGACGTGCGCATCCCCGCCGACCGGATGATCGGCGAGGAGGGCAAGGGCTTCGAGATCGCCATGCGCACCCTCGACCACACCCGCGTCACGATCGCAGCCCAGGCCGTCGGCGTCGCGCAGGGCGCGCTCGACTACGCGCTGGCCTACGCCCAGGAGCGCCGCCAGTTCGGGAAGTCGATCGCGGAGTTCCAGGGCCTGCAGTTCATGCTCGCCGACATGGGCATGAAGGTGGAGGCTGCGCGGCAGATGACCTACGCCGCCGCCGGTCGCTCCGAGCGCGGCGACGCCGACCTCACGTTCTTCGGCGCGGCGGCGAAGTGCTTCGCCTCCGACGTGGCCATGGAGGTCACCGTCAACGCCGTCCAGGTGCTCGGCGGCTACGGCTTCACCCGCGACTACCCGGTCGAGCGGATGATGCGCGACGCGAAGATCACCCAGATCTACGAGGGCACCAACCAGGTACAGCGCATCGTGATGGCGCGCCAGCTCCTTGCGGGGGTGCAGAGCCAGATCTGAGGTCGCGCGGGGACGTATCCCCCGCTGGCTGACTTGGCGGCACTCTGGAAGCAGGTGACCACCCGCGTTTCAGTACGCTAGCGTACTAAATCGTGACGGCTCCGCAGCAGGCTCAGATCCATCGCGTCCTCCGCCAGGACGCCGTCCATGTGGCCGCGGTCGCGCACGTGCTCGCCGACGCGTTCATCGACGATCCGTCCTTCGTCTTCATCGCCCCCGATCGCGAGCGGCGCCGGGCGCTCCTGCCGGCGTTCTTCGCCTGCCAGGTCGCTGCCGATCTGCGGCGGGGCTCGGCGACCCTCGCCATCGACGGGGCGCGTCCTGTCGGTGCGGCGCTCTGGTTGCCGCCCGGCGTCCGCCCGCCGCTCCTGCGCCCGCCCCAGCAGGCGCTGGCGATGGTCCGGGCGCTGCGCGGCGGCACCGCGCGCGGCCTGCGGGTCGACCTCGCCATGGTGCGCCACCTCCCCGGCGGCGAGGACTTCTGGTACCTCCACTACCTCGGGGTCGCGGGGGATTCCCAGGGCCGGGGCGTTGGACGACTCCTCCTCGCCGACGGCCTGGCGCGAGCCGACGCCGAGGCGCGTCCGTGCTGGCTCGAGACCCAGCTGCCGCAGAACGTCGCGCTCTACCGCAGCGTCGGGTTCGAGGTCGTCGCGGAGTACGACGTCCCGGGAGATGGCCCGCACTTCTGGGGCATGTGGCGCCCGGCCCGCCGCAGATGAGGTGCCGGTCGGCCCCGGATCATCCGTCGGCCGGGGCCGCTTCCTCCTCGTCGTGCTCGCGGCGCAGGTGCCACGCGACGAGCCCGGCGACGACGGCGAGGGCGATGACGACCGCCGCGCCCTCGCCGATGCGGGAGGCGACCTTCTCGTAGGAGGCGCCGGCGAGATAGCCGACGAGGCAGAACGTCACACCCCAGGCGATCCCGCCGATCGCGTTCCAGACCAGGAACGTGCGGTACGGCATGCGGCTCAGGCCAGCCAGCCCCGGCATCACGGCCCGGAAGAACGCCGTCCACCGGCCCAGGAAGACCGCCGGGCCGCCGCGACGGCGCAATGCCGCCTGGGCCTTCTCGATGCGGTGCTCGTGGCGCTGCACCATGCCGAGCGCCAGCACGCGGGGGCCGAACCGCTTGCCCACCTCGAAGCCGACGCTGTCGCCGACCACCGCGCAGAGCACGACGATGACGATCAGCGGCGCGATCGCCAGGTCGGACCGGCTGGCGAGCACCCCGCCGAGCAGCACGGCCGTCTCGCCGGGGAGGACGAAGCCGATGAACACCGCCGCCTCCCCGAAGACGAGCAGGGCGATGATCGCGTAGGCCGCAGCCGGCGGTACCGATCGGATGGCGTCGAGCACCCCGTGCATCACGTGCCGACGGTACTCGGCCCATCGACGACACCTCGCCCCGGCGTCCGGTCGGCTCAGCAGTTCGCGTCACCGGCCGATGGGGGAGGCGAACGTCCCGCTCCCGACCGCTGGAGATCCCATGGCCGACCGCATCGCCCTCGTTCCCACGCCTGCCGATGCGCCATCCGGTGTGGGCGCCGATCTCCGCGTCGCGCAGTACCGGGGGTGCCTGGCCGCGAGTCCGCGTGCCTGTCTGTTCGTCGACGCGCTGGAGGGGATGCGCATCGACTTCGCGAACGCGGCCGCGCTCGCCTCCCTCGACGTGATGCGGGCCCACCTGCTGCGCCCGCCGGGGCCGATGGCCGGCACCACCCTCCAGGACTGGTTCGCCGTCCCCGAGTTCGCTACCAGCGCTCTCCAGGCACGCGCGCGCGGTCGGGAGACCTTCGTCGGTCAGGTGCGCGTGGGCACCGAGATCCTCGACGCCTACGCTGCGCCGGTCTTCGAGGACCCGGAGCACCGTGCCAGCCGCGTGCTCGGCTTCTTCGTCGTCTGGTCGTTCGCGACCGCACGGGTGGCGGCATTGGCCGACGTCGCCGCCTCCACCGACGCCGTCCGCGTGGCCTTCGAGGGCATCGGCGCCCGGGCCGGCGAGGCCGTGAGCGTCGTCGAGGACGCCGTCGGCTTCGCCGGGCAGGCCGCGGAGGTGGTCGCCGGCCTGGAGCGGGCCTCGAAGGAGATCGGCCAGGTCGTCGGCGTCATCGCCACCATCGCCGAGCAGACCAACCTGCTGGCCCTCAACGCCACCATCGAGGCGGCCCGGGCGGGCGAGCTCGGCAAGGGGTTCGCGGTCGTGGCGAGCGAGGTCAAGGAGTTGGCGCGCAGCACCGCCCACGCCACCGAGGACGTCGAGAAGCGCATCGGTGCAGTCGTCGACGGCGCCGGCGCCGCCGGCGGGACCCTCGCCTCGATCACCGAGATCGTCGGCCGCATCGAGACCCTCCAGCGCGAGATCGCCACCGCCGTCGAGGAGCAGCGCACCGGAGCCGACCGCCTCCACCAGACGGTGCGCGCCGCCCTGGGCTGACCTCGAGCGTCGTCCTGAGCCCGGACGCGCGACGGCCCGGGGAGGTGTCTCCCCGGGCCGTCGTGGTGGTGGTGTGGTGGGTCAGCAGTCCTCGAGGGCTGCTGCGGCGGCGTCGCGGTCGGCCTTGGCCTGGGCGAGCTTGGCCTTGAGCTTCTTGACCTTCTTCTTCTGGCCGGCGGCCTTGGCGTCCTTGATCTGCTTCTGGAGCGAGGTCACCTGGGCCACCGCGGTGTCGTAGGCGGTCTGGGCGTCGGTGCAGGCCTGGGTGGGGCCGGGGGTGGCGATGGTGAAGGTGCGCACCGTCAGGGCGCCTCGGTTGCCGTCGGTGTCGTACCCGCGCACGCCGAAGCTGTGCTCGCCGGGGGCGAGGCCGGTGATGGTGTAGGGGTTGGTGCAGGAGGCGACGAAGGCGCCGTCGACGGTGCACTCGTAGCCGGCGAAGTCGTCGGCGGGGGTGGTGAAGCCGAAGGTGACGTCGCCGGTGACGGTGGAGCCCTCGGCCGGTCCGGAGGTGATGGTCACGCTGGGGCCACCGGCGTCCGGCTCGGAGGCGGAGCGCTCGACGGAGAAGTAGCGGTAGTCGGTGTTCTGGTAGTTGCCGTCACTGTCGACCGCGCGCACCGAGAAACGGTAGTCGCCGTTGTCGAGGTACAGGGTCACCGGGCTGGTGCAGGGCGCGTACTCGCCGTTGAGTGTGGTGCTGCTCGAGCGGGTCGCGTAGTCGTCGATGAGCTGGCACTCGAAGTGGTCGACGTTGCTGGAGCTGGAGGAGAAGTAGAACGTCGGGACGTCGACGGTCTCGTCGTCCGGGCCGCTGGTGATGGTCACCGACGGCGGAGTGCTGGTGGGGTTGTCGAAGGTGAGCGAGGCGGCGGTGACGCCGCCCGTGTTCCCCGGAACCGTGTCGCGCACGTAGATGTACCAGGTGCCGATCGCGCTCGAGAGGGAGCCGAAGGCGTCGTTCATGTTGGTGGCAGGCTTGAACGTCGAGATGCCGGTCTGGCCCTTCGCGGTCGCCTCCTTCAACGTGTCCGGCGGACCGGCTCCGATGCTCGTGAAGCTGTAGGTGTGACCCTCCGAATCGTCACAGGGGCCGTCGCCGGCGTTGAAGAGGACGGCGAAGGCCTGGTTACTAGGCGCGACAACGGTGGCGGTGAGGTCCTTGATGCACCCGTGGGCGAGGCTCACGGTGGCCGTGATGTCGGTCAGCGACTGGGCGGAGGTGACGTTGATGGGCACGCCCGTGGCGGTGTCGCTGTTGTCCGGGAGGTTGACGGGGGAGCCGCTCTGGATGGCGGCGCTGTACGTCGTCGTCGTGGACGCCGCCGAGCTCGAGGGGCTCGACGGGCCAGACGGAGCCGTCGGGAAGAAGGCCGGGCCGGTCGGCGAGACGGCGTCGGCCGCCACGAAGGAAGCGGACAGGCCGGCGACGGCGACGCTGACGACGGCGACGGCGGACAGGGCGGCGCGCAGGGGTCGACGACCCGCGCGACGGGAGGGACTCGTCACTGATGGCTCCAGGGGAGGGGGGTGGGGTGAACAGCGGCTGGCTACCGCGTAGACATGATGCATCGGGCCGTCTCGCATGCCGCACCGATCACAGAGCCGGTCTAGACGTTCCGTGGTCGGCTACGTCGTCCTGAGTGCGGGGTGCACGACGGCCCGGGGAGGTGTCTCCCCGGGCCGTCGTGGTGGTGGTGTGGTGGGTCAGCAGTCCTCGAGGGCTGCTGCGGCGGCGTCGCGGTCGGCCTTGGCCTGGGAGAGCTTGGCCTTGAGCTTCTTGACCTTCTTCTTCTGGCCGGCGGCCTTGGCGTCCTTGATCTGCTTCTGGAGCGAGGTCACCTGGGCCACCGCGGTGTCGTAGGCGGTCTGGGCGTCGGTGCAGGCCTGGGTGGGGCCGGGGGTGGCGATGGTGAAGGTGCGCACCGTCAGGGCGCCTCGGTTGCCGTCGGTGTCGTACCCGCGCACGCCGAAGCTGTGCTCGCCGGGGGCGAGGCCGGTGATGGTGTAGGGGTTGGTGCAGGAGGCGACGAAGGCGCCGTCGACGGTGCACTCGTAGCCGGCGAAGTCGTCGGCGGGGGTGGTGAAGCCGAAGGTGACGTCGCCGGTGACGGTGGAGCCCTCGGCGGGGCCGGAGGTGATGGTCACGCTGGGGCCACCCGCGTCGGGCTCGGCGCTTCGCTCGATGGCGAAGCGGCGTCCCTCGGATTCGCCCGGCTCGCCGGAGGAGTCGACGGCGCGGACCCGGAAGGCGTACTCCCCGTTGGCGAGGTCGAGGGTCACCGGGCTCGTGCAGGACTGGTAGCCGCCATTGAGCGTCGGGCCGGTCGAGCGGGTCGAGAACTGGTTCGACACGAGGCACTCGAATCCGGCGGCGTTGGCCGAGGTGGAGGAGAAAGTGTAGGTCGCGACGTCGACGGTTTCGTCGTCCGGGCCGCTGTCGATGGTCACCGAGGGCGCTGCAGCGACCGGGTCGTCGCTGGTGAACTTGAGCGTCGCCGAGGTCACCGTGCCGGTCTTCCCCTCGAGGAAGTCGTAGAGGCGGACCTTCCACGTGCCCGTGGACGTCGAGTTGGCGAAGGTGGAGAGGAAGCCCTCGACCGGCAGATAGGTGTTGGTCTGGGACGTGTATTGACCATTCATGCTGCCCGCCGCGCGGGTTGAGTCGCTGACAAAGGTGAAGGTGGTCGGTTCGGTGCTGCCCGAGCACGGCCCGATGTTGTTGAAGTTGAAGACCTGCGCATAGGTGGTGTTGTCGGGTGCGTAGAGGCGTGCCTCGAGCTCCTTCACGCACGGGTGGGCGAGCGTCAGCGAAAGCTCGATGCCGCTCGTGCTCGGCGATCCGGTGACGGGGAAGTAGACCTCGGCGACGTCGTCGGTGACGTAGGGGATCGTCTGGGGGGTACCGGTCCCGGTCACGGTTGTGGTGGCCGCGGCGCTCGGCGCGGTGGTCGCCGCGGTCAGGCCCGCGCTCGCGATCGCGATGGCGGCGAGGGTGGACAGCAGGGCGCGCAGGGGTCGACGACCCGTGCGACGGGAGGGACTCGTCACTGATGGCTCCAGGGAGGGGGGGTGGGGTGAACAGCGGTTGGCGACCGCGTGGCCATGATGCGCCGGAACGCCGACGGGCGAGGAACGTCGCTCCCATCGGTCTAGACCCCTGGAAGCTCTTCTGTCGCCGTCGGCGGTGCATCGCTGGTCTGGACGGATGGGGTGCTCAGCGGCCCCAACCGTCACAGGCTGCGCCCCTGAGGGGTGGTCGACGGGGCAATTCCACGGTCCTGCCGCGCGCTGGGTCGCGGACCGGTAGGAATGGCCTGGGCCCGGGGCCGTCCTCACCCCCCACGTCGGCGGCCCCGGCCCACCCTTGTCGTCCCGGCTAGCGTCGGACGACGTGACCCGCACGATCGAGATCCCGACTCCCGACGGCGCCGCCGAGGCCTACGTGGCCGGCGAGGAGGGGTGTCCCGGCGTCCTGCTGTTCATCGACGCCATCGGCCTGCGCCCGCAGATCGCGACGATGGCCGAGCGCATCGCGTCGTGGGGCTACCTGGTGCTGGCGCCGAACGTGTTCCACCGATCCGGCCGCGCCGAGGAGCTCGCGCCGACCGAGGACCTGCGGCTTCCCGGCGCTCGCGAGCGGTTCTTCGCCACCGGTCTCGGCGACCGGATGACGGCGCTCACCTCGGAGCTCGCGGACGCCGACACCGCGATCTGGCTCGACCACCTGGGCTCGGTGGCGGCCGCGGGGCCCGTCGGCGTGACCGGGTACTGCATGGGCGCCCGCCTCGCGACGCGGGCGGCAGGACGGCACCCCGACCGGGTGGCGGCCGTCGGCGGCTTCCACGGCGGCGGCCTGGTCACCGAGGCGCCCGACAGCCCGCACCTGCAGCTCGCGACCGCGCGCGCGGAGTTCGTGTACGGCCACGCCGACAACGACGCCTCCATGCCGCCCGAGGCCGTCGAGGCCCTCGGGCGCGTCCTGGCGGACGCCGGCCTGCGGGCGAGCAACGAGATCTACGCCGGCGCCGTGCACGGCTACACGATGGCCGACACCTCGATGTACGACGAAGCCTCCGCCGAGCGGCACTTCGCGGCGCTCCACGAGCTCTTCGGCCGCACCCTCGCTCCGCGCTGACCCCACCTCCGGGTGGGTCGCCGGCGGTTGCCGGACGGCGTCCGCGGGCAGGCTGCCGACATGCCGAAGCTCGCGTACACGACCCCCGGAATCGAGACCGCTGACGCCGAGCGCGTCGTCGACCTGCTGCAGGACCGGCTCTTCGCCGCGAACGACCTGCACCTGACCCTCAAGCACGTGCACTGGAACGTGGTCGGCCCCCACTTCATCGCCGTCCACGAGATGATCGACCCCCAGGTGGAGGTGGTCCGCGGCTTCGCCGACGACCTCGCCGAGCGCATCGCCACCCTCGGCGGTTCGCCGCAGGGCACCCCCGGCGCCATCGTCGCCGGCCGCAGCTGGAACGAGTACAGCATCGGCCGGGCCACCACGCAGGAGCACCTGGGCGCGCTCGACCTCGTCTACCAGGGCGTGATCACCAGCTACCGCGCCGGGATCAAGGAGCTCGAGGAGCTCGACCCGGTCACCCAGGACATGTTCATCGCCCAGACCGAGCAGCTCGAGCTGTTCCACTGGTTCATCCGCGCCCACCTCGAGGACAAGGCCGGCCAGCTGGCCACCGCCGGTGCCACGACCGAGGCCGAGGCGGCTCGCGCGGCGTCCTGATCGCAGCCCCGCACGCCCGACCTGCCGCGGATCAGAAGATCCGCGGCAGGTCGCGTGCTGAGGAGGTGAAGGACGGCGTGCGCTTCTCGCGGAAGGCGGCCACGCCCTCCTTGCCGTCGGCGATCGAGGTCCAGTACATCGCCAGGGAGTCCGAGAGATGCGCCTCGAGCGGGTGGTCGGCCGCACCGTTGCGGTAGATCAGCTGCTTGGCCAGACCGAGGGCCGCCGCCGAGCGGTCCTTCACGAACGAGCGGGCGAGCTCCTGGGCGGTGCCCACGAGATCCTCCGGCTCGTGCACCGACCGCAGCAGCCGGCCGGCCAGGGCCTGCTCGGCGGTGAGGATGTCGGCGGAGTAGACCCACTCCAGCGCCTGCTGGTAGCCGACGATGCGCGGCAGGAAGAACGACGAGCACGCCTCCGGCACGATGCCCAGGCGGCCGAACACGAAGCCGATGCGCGCACGGGTCGAGGCGAGCCGGATGTCCATCGCCAGCGTCATCGTCGCGCCGATGCCCACTGCCGCACCGTTGATCGCGGCGATCACCGGCTTGGGCAGCGCGTGGATCGCCAGCGTCACCTTGCCGCCGGTGTC
The DNA here is from genome assembly GCF_039536805.1 of Nocardioides fonticola. Classification (NCBI taxonomy): domain Bacteria; kingdom Bacillati; phylum Actinomycetota; class Actinomycetes; order Propionibacteriales; family Nocardioidaceae; genus Nocardioides; species Nocardioides fonticola. The sequence continues at coordinate 123,824 of NZ_BAAAZH010000010.1, forward strand.
GCGCAGCCCGTTCTCGTAGGGCTCCTGGTCGTAGGCGGCCCGGAACTCCTCGGGCGTCGGCGAGAGCGTCTCGTCGAGCCCGAAGACGTTGCCCTCGGCCGAGAGGTCCATCCCGGCGCAGAACGCCTTGCCCTCGCCGGTCACCACGATCGCGCGGATCGCGTCGTCGTGGGCGTCGACGGCGAAGAACTGCAACAGCTCGCGCGCCATCGTCAGGTCGAACGCGTTGAGCGCATCGGGTCGGCTCAGGGTCAGGGTGCCGACGCCGTCGTCGTCGAGCTCGAAGCGGAGGGTCTCGTAGGTCGCGGTGGTCATCCGGTGATCGCCTTCGGTAGTCCGGTGGGGGAGCAGAGGTCCTTGCCGATGCTCTCGGTGTCGTCGTCGATGATGGCGGCGAACATCTTCTTCGAGCGGGTGGGGTCCCAGTGGACCGCCAGGTCGCTGATCGGGACGCCGCAGGTGAGGCCGCTCTTGCCGTTGACGCTGTTCATCGCCATCGCCCACAGGCCGGCGCGCACGGGGCTCATGCCCTTGCCGACCGCGAAGGACGCCGGGGCCGCGTGCACGACGCCCCAGTAGCGGAACGGGTTGACGAAGGTCCACGGCGAGAGCACCTTCTTGCCGACCGCCGAGACGACCTCGCGCTGGTGCTTGGCGCGGGTGATGTCGCCGAAGCGCGGGTCGGTGTGCCGCGAACGGGCGTAGCCGAGTGCGGTGACGCCGTCGGCCTCCTGGCAGCCCTTCTTGATGTTGAGACCGGCCAGGCGGTCGCGCATGTCGAAGGTGGGGCAGATGGTGATGCCGCCGACGGCGTCGACGATGTCGACCACGCCGCCCAGGCCGATCTCGACGTACTGGTCGATGCGGATGCCGGTGTTCTCCTCGATCGTCTTCACCAGCAGCTTGGCGCCGCCGAAGGCGTAGGCCGCGTTGATCTTCGTGGTGCCGTGGCCCGGGATCGGCACGAGGGAGTCGCGCGGGATCGACATGAGCAGGTTCGGCCCCGAGCCGGTGTGCAGCAGCATGATCGTGTCGGTGCGCTGGCCGCTGGCGTCGCCCGTGTGGTACTGGCGGCGCTGCGCCTTGGTGAGGTTGCCGCGCGAGTCGCTGCCGACGAGCAGGTAGGTGGTGCCGGGCTGATCACCGGGCCGGTCGCCGGAGGGTTCGAAGGCCACCTTGTCGACGTCGTTCCACGCCATGATCGGCACGACGATGAGGTAGGCGAGGTAGAGCGGCAGCAGCGCGAGCACGTAGCGCACCCGGAAGCGCGGGCGCAGCCGCGGGCGCGGCAGGCGCGGCCCGCCCGGCGAGGCCGGGCCACCGGGACCGCCGGGGCCGCCCGGCGGCACACCGGGACCGCCGGGGGAGCCGGGGCCGTACGGGGGTGGCACGGCCGGGGACGACGGCGTCCCGGGGGCCGGCGCGCCGCCAGCCGGCCGCGGCTGCACGGGGAGCATGCGGGTGGCGTCGGGGTTGTCGCCGGACGTCGGGCCGGGGGTCGGGCCAGGCGTCGGGCCGGGCTCCGGGGCACCGTCGCGGCCGCCGTAGAGCCACCCGAACCCGGGCTCGTCGCTGCGGTGGTCACCGCCGGGGCGTTCACTCACCCGGGTGACGCTACCGTGCCGTGCATGACGGACCTGCTCCTGCCGCGCCCGACGTCGTATGCCCGGGTGAGCCTGGCGATGCTGACCGCCCGCAGCCAGACCAACCTGCTCGGCAACGTGCACGGCGGCGAGATCGTCAAGCTCGCCGACTCCACCGCGGGCGCGGTCGCCCAGCGGCACTCCGGCGGCCCGGCCGTCACCGCGGCGCTGGACGAGATGCTGTTCCTGCGGCCCGTGCACGTGGGCGACATCGTGCGCACCGACGCCCAGGTCAACTGGGTCGGTCGCTCCTCGATGGAGGTCGGGGTGCGCGTGGAGACCCAGCCGTGGAACGACCCGAGCCAGGGCACGCTGCACGTGGCGACCGCCTACTTCGTCTTCGTCGCCATCGACTCCGACGGCCTGGCGCGGCCGGTGCCCGACCTGATCCTCGAGACCGACGAGGACCGGCGGCGGCACCGGGAGGCCGAGATCCGGCGCGCGCACCGGTTGGCGCGCAAGGCCGCCATCGAGGCGGAGCGCCAGGACGGTTCCTGAGGGACGGCGTGGCGTGACCCGTGGGGCGCCTGTGACTGGTGATACTTCGTTCCATGCCCGTCACTTCCCCCGGGTCGACCGCCGAGCGCCGGATCTCGGCCGACATGCTCCGGCCCGCCGTCGATCCGCCGCGCACGCCCGTCGCCGAGCGGGCCGCGCGCATCCGCTTCCGCCGCGCGCTCTCGCTTATGGCGATGACGCTCGTGGCCCCGGGGTCGGCGCAGCTGGCGGCGGGCAATCGCCGCGTCGGTCGCATCGCCCTGCGACTGTGGCTGGTGCTCCTCGTCGTCGGCGCCATCAGCCTCGTCGTCCTCGCGCTCGACCCGCACGTCGGGCTCTCCCTCGCGCTCGCGCCCCGGTTCCTGCTGGCGTTGCGCCTCCTGCTCATCCTCGGCGCGCTCGGCTGGGCCGCGCTCCTCATCGACGCGTGGCGGCTCGGGCAGCCGCTCACCCTCGGCCTCGCCCACCGACGCGCGGTCGTCGGGGTCAACGGCGTCCTCACCTTCACCGTCGCCGGTGCGCTGCTCTTCGGTGCCCACGTGGTCGGCGTCCAGCGCGACTTCATCCTCACGATGTTCGGCAGCGGTCAGGCCTCCGGCGCCCATGACGGCCGCTACAACGTGCTGCTCCTCGGCGGCGACTCCGGCGCCGGCCGCTGGGGCCTGCGCCCGGACTCCATGACGGTGGCCTCCGTCGACGCCGCGACCGGGCGCACGGTGCTCATCTCGCTGCCGCGCAACATGCAGAACTTCCCCTTCGTGAAGGGGTCGGTGATGCGCCAGCAGTTCCCGCAGGGCTTCGACGCCGACTACCTCAACGGCGTCAACACCTGGGCGCTGGACAACACCGAGCTGTTCCCGAAGTCCGACCACCCCGGCATCGACGCCACGATCCAGGCGATCGAGGGCATCACCGGCCTGCGCATCAACTACTGGGCGATGGTCAACCTCCAGGGGTTCAAGGACCTCGTCAACGCCGTCGGCGGCATCACCCTCAACGTGCGGCAGCCGATCCCGATCGGCGGTCTCGGCGACGACGTCACCGGCTATGTGCCCGCCGGCGTCCACCGGCTCACCGGCACCCAGGCGCTCTGGTACGCCCGCGCCCGCGAGGGCTCCGACGACTACTCGCGCATGGCGCGGCAGAAGTGCGTCATGAACGCGATGCTGCACCAGATCAGCCCGCAGACCGCGCTGACCAACTTCGAGAAGATCATGCAGGCCTCCACCGAGCTGATCTCCACCAACCTGCCGGCCTCCGAGCTCGACACCTTCATCCCGCTGGCGATGAAGGCGCGCGATCAGAAGATCGCCACCCTCTCGCTGGTGCCGCCGATGATCGACACCGCCCACCCCGACATCCCGCTCATCCACCGCAAGGTCAGCGAGGCGATCGCCCGGGCCGAGGGCACCGCGATGGCACCGGCGAGCAAGCCGGCGAAGGTCAAGGACGACGTCGTCACCGGCGGCTCGATCGGGTCGCTGCGTACGGGCTACGCCGCCAACGAGGCCGAGGACCTCGGCGCCGCCTGCTGATCGGCCCCGCCCAGCCGACCGATCAGGTCAGGTCAGGTCAGGTCGGGTCAGTCGGCCTTGCGGAACCACACCGTCGCCAGCGGCGGCAGGACGACGTCGGCGTGGGCCGGCTGCCCCGACCAGTCGCCCGCCACCGCCTCGACGCCGCCGAGGTTGCCCACGCCCGAGCCGGAGTAGACCGACGCGTCGCTGTTGAGCACCTCCTCCCAGCGACCGGCCGCGGGCAGGCCGAGCCGGTAGCCGGGATGGGGGACGGCCGCGAAGTTCGCGACGCAGACGAGATCGGCATCGCCCTCGGCGCCGCGGCGCACGAAGGAGAAGACGTTGCGGCCGGCGTCGTTGGCGTCGATCCACGAGAACCCCGCGCCCTCGTGGTCGCGACGCCACAGGGCGGCGGTGTCGCGGTAGACGCCGTTGAGGTCGCGCACCAGCGCGTGCAGGCCGCGGTGCTCGGGGTGGTCGAGGAGCCACCAGTCGAGCTCGCGCGACTCCGCCCACTCCGACTCCTGGCCGAACTCGCTGCCCATGAAGAGCAGCTGCTTGCCGGGGTGGGCCCACATGAAGCCCAGGTAGGCGCGCAGGTTCGCCAGCTGCTGCCAGCGGTCGCCGGGCATCTTGCGCAGCAGCGACCCCTTGCCGTGCACGACCTCGTCGTGGCTCAGCGGCAGCACGTAGTTCTCGCTGAAGGCGTAGACGAGGCTGAAGGTCAGCTCGCCGTGGTGGTAGCTGCGGTGCACGGGCTCGCGGGCCAGGTAGCCCAGCGAGTCGTGCATCCAGCCCATGTTCCACTTGAAGCCGAACCCGAGCCCGTCGGACGACGTCGCCCGGGTGACGCCGGGCCACGACGTCGACTCCTCGGCGATCGTGGTGATGCCCGGCACCCGCTTGTAGACGGTGGCGTTCATCTCCTGGAGGAACTGCACCGCCTCGAGGTTCTCGTGGCCGCCGTGGATGTTCGGCGTCCACTCGCCGTCCTTGCGGGCGTAGTCGAGGTAGAGCATCGAGGCGACGCCGTCGACGCGCAGGCCGTCGGCGTGGAACTCCTCGAGCCAGTACAGGGCGTTGGCGTAGAGGAAGTTGCGCACCTCGGGGCGGCCGAAGTCGAAGATGAAGGAGCCCCACTCGGGGTGCCAGCCGCGCTGCGGGTCGGGGCTCTCGTAGAGGGGGGTGCCGTCGAAGCGCGCGAGCGCCCATTCGTCGGTGGCGAAGTGACCGGGCACCCAGTCGAGGATGACGCCGATGCCGGCCTGGTGGAGCCGGTCGATGAGCAGCTTGAGGCCGTCGGGGTCGCCGAACCGGCTGTCGGCGGCGAAGTAGCCGGTGACGTGGTAGCCCCACGAGCCGCCGAAGGGGTGCTGCATCACCGGCATCAGCTCGACGTGGGTGAACCGCAGGTCGGCGAGGTAGGCCACGAGGTCGTCGGCGAGCTGCTCCCAGCTCCACAGGCTGCCGTCGTAGTTCTTGCGCCACGAGGCGAGGTGCATCTCGTAGACGCTCATCGGCTCGGCGACCGGGTGCTTCTCGCGGCGCGCTGCCATCCATTCCCCGTCGCCCCAGACGTGGGAGGAGGCGAAGACCTTGGACGCCGTGTGCGGCGGCTGCTCGGCCCAGGTGGCCATCGGGTCGGCCTTCTCGCGCCACTGGCCGTCGGGGCCGAGGATCGCGAACTTGTAGGCGGTGCCGCTGCCGACGTCGGGCACGAACAGCTCCCACACGCCGGAGGTGCCGAGTTGGCGCATCGGGTGCTCGCGGCCGTCCCAGCGGTTGAAGTCGCCCTTGAGCCGTACGCCGCGCGCCGCGGGCGCCCAGACCGCGAAGGAGGTGCCGTCGACCGCAGCGGCGCCGGGCGCCTCGTAGTGGTGCACCCGTGCGCCGAGCACCTGCCACAGGTTCTCGTGGCGGCCCTCGTTGATGAGGTGCAGATCGACCTCGCCGAGGGTGGGCAGGAACCGGTAGGCGTCGTCCTGCGGCCCGACCTCGACGCCGTCGTAGGTGACCACGAGCCGGTAGTCGGGCACGTCGGCGACCGGCAGGACGCCGGCCCACACGCCCTCGTGCTCGTGTTCGAGCGCGATCTCCCCGAAGGTGCCGCGGGCCACGACCCGCTCGGCCAGCGGGCGCAGCACGCGCAGCGTCACCGCGCCGTCGTAGGGGTGCGGCCCCAGCAGCGCGTGCGGGTGGCCGTGCTCGCCCCGGGCGATCTGCTCGAGCTCGGCGGTCGGCACGGGCCGGATCGCGGCGTCGGGGGAGGAGGCGCTCATCACGCGGCTCCGATCTCGGCGACCGCGCGCAGCGGGATCGCCGCCCAGGTCGGCCGGTTGCGGGTCTCGTAGACCGTCTCGTAGACGGCCTTGTCGGCGGTGTAGGCGTCGAGCAGCAGCCGCTCGTCGGCGCTCAGCTCGCCACCGGCGTAGGCGGTGAGGAAGTGGTTGCGGTTGCGGTGCGCCCACTCGGCGGCGCGCTGGTCGCGGGCCTCGTCGGTGCCGGGGTGGTCGAGGGCGAAGTCGCGCTCGACCACCCGCGGGGCGTAGTCGAAGGAGCGCAGCATGCCGGCGACGTCGCGCCACCGGGAGTCGGGTCGCACCCGCTCGGCCAGCGGCGCGGCGGGCTCACCCTCGAAGTCGACGATCTTCCAGCCCTTGGAGGTGCGCAGCGTCTGTCCGAGGTGCAGGTCGCCGTGCACCCGCTGACGCTCGAACCCCTCCAGCGCTGCGACCCGGTCGTAGAGCGCGGCGACGCCGTCGCGGTGCTCGGCCAGCTCGGGGACGGCGTCGACGGCGGCCTCGAGGCGACGATGCAGGACGGCGGCCAGCGCGGCGGCGTCCTGCGCGTCGGCGCGCTCGGTCGGGAACTGCTCGGCGAGCAGGTCGTGGACGGCGCGCACCGACTCGCCCAGGCGGGCCGCCTCGCCGGCGAAGTCGCCGCCGGCGTCGCGGGCGTGCACCTGGTCGGCGGCGTCGGCCTCGAGGGCATGGGTGACGGTCTCGGCCAGGAGGTCGCGGACGCTGCCCAGGGCGAGGGTCCAGCCGTCGGTGGCGGTGCGCAGGAACTGCTGGAGCATGGCCAGCTGCCAGGGGCTCCCGTCGGCGTCGAGGTGCTCGAGCCAGGCGTAGAGGGCCGCGACGTTCTCCGAGCCGGCGCGGGTGAGCACGTCGTGCACCTCGATGTCGGGGTTCACCCCCGGGGTGACCTTGCGGAAGACCTTCATGACGGCGTCCTCGCCGAAGAAGACCGAGGAGTTCGACTGCTCGCCGGGGTAGAGGCTCGGGACGGCGTCGACGTCGAGCTCGTGGCCGGGCACCCGGTGCACCACGAACGCGTCGGCGGTGCGGGAACCGCCGGCCGGGGTGGCGGCGAAGGCCCGCAGCCACTGGGCGGTGGCCTCGCGGTCGTGCAGCGCGTCGTAGGCGTGCACGGCTCCGGGGAGCGGCGCGTCGGCGGGCTCCTCCCAGGATCCGACGAGCGCGTGCTCGAGGCGGGGCTCGGGGTCGCGGTAGAAGACCAGCGGCACCTGGTAGAGCTCGCGGCCGCCGGCGGCGTCGTCGTAGACGACCTCGACCAGATGGACGACGACGACCGGCCCGTCGCCCGGCAGGACGCCGAGGCGGGTGACCTCGCCGATGTGCAGGTCGCGGCCCTTGCCGGCGAACCAGCGCGTGCGCTCGATGTAGGCGCGTAGCACGTCGGGGTCGAGGTGGTCGATCGTCGCGGTGCTCACAGCATGCCGCCTTCCTCCGTGCTCGTGCCCGAGGCGGCGGTGAGCCGGAACCAGTAGAAGCCGTACCCGGCGAGGGTCAGCAGGTAGGGCAGTTCCCCGATCTCGGGGAACTGAACCCCGCCCAGCAGCTCGACCGGACGACGTCCGGCGAAGCGCCGCAGGTCGAGCTCGACGGGCTGCGGGAAGCGGCTGAGGTTGTTGACGCAGAGGATGAGGTCCGCAGGTCCGTCGGCGGCGTGGTGCTCGCGCACGTAGGAGAGCACGGCCGGGTTGGAGCCGCCGAGGTCGTGGAAGGTGCCCAGGCCGAACGCCGGGTGGTTGCGGCGGGCCTGGAGCATGCGGCGCGTCCAGTGCAGCAGCGAGGAGGGGTTCTCCATCTGCGCCTCGACGTTGACCGCGGCGTAGCCGAAGACGGGGTCCTGGATGAGCGGCAGGTCGAGCTTGCCCGGGGTGGCGGAGGAGAACCCGGCGTTGCGGTCGGGCGTCCACTGCATCGGGGTGCGGACGCCGTCGCGGTCGCCGAGCCAGATGTTGTCGCCCATGCCGATCTCGTCGCCGTAGTAGAGCACCGGCGAGCCGGGCAGGGAGAACAGCAGCGCGTTGAACAGCTCGATCTGGTTGATGTCGTTGTCGAGCAGCGGCGCGAGGCGACGGCGGATGCCGATGTTGGCCTTCATGCGGGGGTCCTTGGCGTACTCGGCCCACATGTAGTCGCGGTCCTCGTCGGTGACCATCTCCAGGGTCAGCTCGTCGTGGTTGCGCAGGAAGATGCCCCACTGGCAGCTGTCGGGGATCGCGGGGGTCTGCTCGAGGATCTCCGAGATCGGGAACCGCGACTGGCGGCGCACGGCCATGAAGATGCGCGGCATCACCGGGAAGTGGAAGGCCATGTGGCACTCGTCGCCGCCGACCTCGAAGTCGCCGAAGTACTCCACGACGTCCGCGGGCCACTGGTTGGCCTCGCACAGCAGCACGCGGCCGGGGTAGTGCTCGTCGACGAAGGACCGCACCCGCTTGAGGAAGGCGTGGGTCTCGGGGAGGTTCTCGCCGTTGGTGCCCTCGCGCTCGTAGAGGTAGGGCACGGCGTCGAGCCGGAAGCCGTCCATGCCCATGTCGAGCCAGAACGACATGGCCTCGATCATCGCCTCGCCGACGGCGGGGTTGTCGAAGTTGAGGTCGGGCTGGTGGGAGAAGAACCGGTGCCAGTAGTACTGCTGGCGTACGGGGTCCCAGGTCCAGTTCGACGGCTCGGTGTCGACGAAGATGATGCGGGCGTCCTGGTAGAGCTCGTCGGTGTCGGACCACACGTAGAAGTCGCCGTACGGGCCGGTGGGGTCGGTGCGGCTGGCCTGGAACCACGGGTGCTGGTCGCTGGTGTGGTTCATGACGAAGTCGATGATCACGCGGATGCCGCGCTCGTGGGCGGCGTCGAGGAACTCGCGGAAGTCCTCGATCGTGCCGACCGCCGGCAGGACGCCGGTGTAGTCGGCGACGTCGTAGCCGCCGTCGCGCAGCGGGGAGGGGAAGAACGGCGGGATCCACAGGCAGTCGACGCCGAGCCAGGCCAGGTAGTCGAGCTTCTCGATGAGGCCGCGGAAGTCGCCGGTGCCGTCGCCGTTGGAGTCGCGGAACGAGCGCACCAGCACCTCGTAGAACACCGCGGTCTTGAACCATTCGGGCTCGGGGTGGGCGGCGTGCTCGACGGCGCGGGCCGGCTCCACGCTCTGCGGGGCGCGCGGCTCGGTCGGGACGGTCACGGGGCGGTCCTCCTGACGCTGAGGATGTGGGCGGGTTCGTGGTACGGGTCGAGGCGCACGTAGTCGTGCTCGCCCCAACTCCAGTCGGCACCGGTGATCTCGTCGTGGACGACGAACGACTCGCCCCACGCCAGGCCGAGAGCGGCGAGGTCGAGATGCACCGTGGTCTCCCGGGCGGCGTGCGGGTCGAGGTTGATGACGACGATGACGCGGTCGTCGCCGGCCTGCTTGGAGAAGACCAGGATGTTGTCGTCGTCGGAGCGGTGCACGACCAGGTTGCGCAGCAGCTGGAGCGCCGGGTGCCGACGGCGGATGTCGTTGAGCAGGGTGAGGTAGGGCGCCAGCGTGCGGCCCTCCGCCTCGGCGGCGGCCCAGTCGCGGGGCCGCAGCTGGTACTTCTCGGAGTCGAGGTACTCCTCGCTGCCGGGCTTGACCGCCACGTGCTCGTAGAGCTCGTAGCCCGCGTAGACGCCCCAGGTGGGGGACGCCGTCGCCGCGAGCGCCGCGCGCACCTTGAACGCCGCCGGGCCGCCGTACTGGAGGTAGGCGTGGAGGATGTCGGGGGTGTTGACGAAGAAGTTGGGCCGCATCACGTGGTCGGTGATGCTGCTCAGCTCGCGCAGGTAGTCCTCGATCTCGCCCTTGGCGGTGCGCCAGGTGAAGTAGGTGTAGGACTGGTGGAAGCCCACCGAGCCCAGGCCCCGCATCATCGCCGGCTTGGTGAACGCCTCGGCCAGGAAGATGACGTCGGGGTCGCTGGCCCGCACCTCGGCCAGCAGCCACTCCCAGAAGTCGACCGGCTTGGTGTGCGGGTTGTCGACGCGGAAGATGCGCACGCCGTGGCTCATCCAGTGCTTCACGACCCGCAGCACCTCGGCGCGGATGCCCTCGGGGTCGTTGTCGAAGTTGATCGGGTAGATGTCCTGGTACTTCTTCGGCGGGTTCTCCGCGTACGCGATCGAGCCGTCGGCGCGGGTGGTGAAGAACTCCGGATTGCTCGCCACCCACGGATGGTCGGGGGCCGCCTGCAGGGCCAGGTCGAGGGCGACCTCCAGACCCAGCTCGTTCGCCCGCGCGACGAAGGCGTCGAAGTCCTCGATCGTGCCCAGGTCGGGGTGGATCGCGTCGTGGCCGCCGGCCTTCGAGCCGATCGCCCACGGGGAGCCGACGTCGTCCGGGCCCGGGGTGAGGGTGTTGTTCGGGCCCTTGCGGTTGATCTCGCCGATGGGGTGGATGGGCGGCAGGTAGACGACGTCGAAGCCCATGGCCGCCACGGCGTCCAGGCGCTTCGCGGCCGTGCGGAAGGTGCCGCTGCGCAGCACGCCCTTCGTGTCGGGTGCGGCACCCTCCGAGCGCGGGAAGAACTCGTACCAGCTGCCGTAGAGGGCGCGCACGCGGTCGGCGTGGAGCGGGAAGGGCCCCTCGATGGTGACCAGTTCGCGTAGCGGGTTCGCGCGCAGCACCGCGGTGAGCTCGGGGTCCTCCAGGACGGCGAGGCGTGCGGCCGGTGGGCGCTTCTTGTCGGTGCAGGCCTTGGTGGCGGCGGTGACGAGCGCCTTGTCGCCGGGCCGGGCGAGCGTGGCCTTGATGCGATCGAGCAGGAGCTTGCCCTCGGTGAACATCAGCTCCACGTCGACGGCGGCGCGGATCTTGATCGCCGCGTCGTGCTGCCAGGTGGCGACCGGGTCGGACCACGCGTGCACCTCGAACAGCCAGGCGCCCTCGGTGTCGGGGGTGACCCAGGCGGTGTGCCGACCGGGGTCGGTGGGGCTCTCGGTCATGCGCACGGGGTCGCGGCGCGAGCCGTCGGGGGCGATGAGCACGACCTCGGCGCCGAGCAGGTCGTGCCCCTCCCGGAAGACCGTCGCCCGCACGGGCAGGGGCTCGCCGACGGTCGCCTTGGCCGGCTGGCGACCTCGGTCGACCAGGGGCATGACGTCCATGACGGGAATGCGTCCGACCATGCCCCCACCCAAGCGTGCGGGTGGTCGCCAGGCAAGCCGACACGTCCCCCGGGAGGGCGGTCGTCCGACGGCCGCGACCCGGTGGTCCAGTCGGGTGGCGGCACCACCCCCGCCGCGGGGTTGGAACGATCAAAGAATCGGACTACGGTGCCGCCCGTGCGTGCCATCCGTCGCTTCACCGTCCGCCCCGTCCTGCCCGACGCCCTCGCCGGGCTGGGCACCCTCGCCGCGAACTTGCGGTGGTCGTGGCACCCGCCGACGCAGGACGTCTTCGCCGCCGTCGACGCCGACGTGTGGGCGAGCACGGGCCACGATCCCGTCCGGCTGCTCGGCGCGGTCGGGCGCGACCGGCTCGACGAGCTCGCGGCCGACGAGGGCTTCCTCGCCCGGCTCGGCGCCGCGGAGGCCGACCTCGACCAGTACCTCACCGCGCCGCGCTGGTTCCAGCAGAAGGTCGCGGACGACGGCCCGCGCGCCATCGCCTACTTCTCCCCGGAGTTCGGCATCACCGCGGTGCTGCCGCAGTACTCCGGCGGCCTGGGCATCCTCGCGGGCGACCACCTCAAGAGCGCCAGCGACCTCGGCGTCCCGATCATCGGCGTCGGCCTGCTCTACCGGCACGGCTACTTCCGCCAGGCCCTCTCCCGCGAGGGCTGGCAGCAGGAGACCTACCCGGTGCTCGACCCCGACGAGCTGCCCATCAGCCTCCTGCGCGAGCGCACGGGGGAGCGCGCCACCATCTCGATCGCCATGCCCGGCGGGCCCGACCTCGTCGCGCGCATCTGGGTCGCCCGGGTCGGCCGGGTGCCGCTGCTCATGCTCGACACCGACGTCGAGGGCAACCCGCAGGCCTACATCGACGTCACCGACCGCCTCTACGGCGGCAACTCCGAGCACCGGCTGCGTCAGGAGCTGCTGCTCGGCGTCGGCGGCGTGCGGGCGCTGCGCGCCTACTGCCGCATCACCGGCCACCCCGAGCCCGAGGTGTTCCACACCAACGAGGGCCACGCCGGGTTCCTCGGTCTCGAGCGCATCCGCGAGCTGACCGTGGCCCCGAACGGCCCGCAGCTCGACCTGGCCACCGCGCTCGAGGTCAGCCGCGCCTCCACGGTCTTCACCACCCACACCCCGGTGCCGGCCGGCATCGACCGCTTCCCGCGCACCCTGGTCGAGCAGTACTTCGCCGAGCCCGGCGCCACCCCCGGCGTCCCGGTGGAGCGCATCCTCGCCCTGGGTGCCGAGGACTTCGCCGGCGGCGACCCGGCCGTGTTCAACATGGCGGTCATGGGCTTCCGGCTCGCCCAGCGCGCGAACGGCGTCTCGCTGCTGCACGGCCACGTCTCGCGCGGCATGTTCAACGGCCTGTGGCCCGCCTTCGACGAGGCGGAGGTGCCGATCGGCTCGATCACCAACGGCGTCCACGCGCCCACCTGGGTGGCCCGGGAGATCTTCGAGCTCGCCGCCGGCCGCGGCGCCGACCCCCGTGGCGACGACGTCGACGCCTTCTGGGACGTCGTCGACCAGGTGCCGGCCGCCGAGATCTGGAACGTCAAGCGCGTGCTCCGCGAGCGGCTGGTCGTCGGGGCCCGCCAGCGCCTCGAGCGGTCGTGGCTCGAGCGCGGCGCCGCCAAGGCCGAGCTCGGCTGGATCGACGACGCCCTCGACCCCGACGTCCTCACCATCGGCTTCGCCCGTCGCGTGCCGTCCTACAAGCGCCTCACGCTCATGCTGCGCGACCCCGAGCGCCTCAAGGCGCTGCTCACCGATCCCGAGCGCCCGGTGCAGCTGATCATCGCCGGCAAGTCGCACCCCGCCGACGACGGCGGCAAGCGGCTCATCCAGGAGCTCGTGCGCTTCGCCGACGACCCGGCCGTGCGGCACCGCATCGTCTTCCTGCCCAACTACGACATCGCGATGGCGCTGCCGCTCTACCCGGGCTGCGACGTGTGGCTGAACAACCCGCTGCGGCCCTACGAGGCGTGCGGCACCTCGGGCATGAAGGCGGCGCTAAACGGCGGTCTCAACCTCTCCATCCTCGACGGCTGGTGGGACGAGTGGTTCGACGGCTCCAACGGTTGGGCGATCCCCTCGGCCGACGGTGTCGAGGACGTCGACAAGCGCGACGACCTCGAGGCGGCCGCGCTCTACGACCTCATCGAGAACGAGGTCGCCGCGCGCTTCTACGACCGCGACGCCGACGGCGTCCCGACCCGGTGGGTCGAGATGATGCGCCACACGCTGAAGTCGCTCGGCCCCAAGGTGCTCGCCAGCCGCATGGTGCGCGACTACGTGCGCGAGCTCTACAGCCCGGCCGCGCAGCACGCCCGGGCCCTCAACTCCGACTACGCGGGCGCCGTCGAGCTGGCCGCCTGGAAGTCGCGGGTGCTCGCGGCCTGGCCGCAGGTGCGGGTCGAGCACGTCGAGAGCTCCGGCATCGGCGACGCCCCCGAGGTCGGTGCGCCGATGTCGGTGCGTGCGTTCGTCGCGCTCGGTGCGCTGGAGCCCGCCGACGTCGCCGTTCAGCTCGTGCACGGACGCACCACCAGCGACGACGAGCTCGTCGACACCCGGGTCGTCGACCTCGACGTGGCCGAGTCCTACGAGGCCGGGCGCCACCGCTTCGACGGCACCGTGCTGCTCGACCACGCCGGCTCCTTCGGCTACACCGTGCGCGTCGTGCCGCGGCACGCCCAGCTCGCCTCGGTCGCCGAGCTCGGAGTCGTCGCGCTGCCGAGCTGAGGTCGGGCCGCTCCGGTCCGGTTGCTGCGGTGCGAGCGCAGCGAGCCGGTCCGGAACGAGCGGCTGAGGTGCGAGCGCAGCGAGCCTCGAAGCCCCCGCACCCGAGCGTCCACCGGTACCGGTAGGCGTTCGGCTCACCGGGTCTCGTGGCTCCTCGCTGGCGCTCGTCGCACCTTGACCATCGGGAGGGTCTCGAGGTTCGGCGCCGGGCGCCTTGCACCTCGAGCGCTCGATCCGGAGGTGCTGCTCAGACCTCCCGCAGCACCACGGTCGAGCGGCGTCCGATGGAGAGGCGGTCGCCGGCGTGCACGATGGTGCCGACCGGGAGCTTGAAGTCGGTCGAGACGACGACCTCGCCCTTCTGCACCCAGTCGTTCTCGGGCAGCTGGATGCGCTGCGGCAGCCAACCGGAGTTGAACCAGATGACGAACGAGGCGTCGATCTGCTGCTCGCCGCGCGGGCCGGGGGAGCGCAGCGGTCGACCGGAGACGAACATCCCGACGGCGCGCAGCTCGGTGTCGTGCCAGTCCTTCTCGCTCATCTCCCGGCCGGAGGGGTGCAGCCAGGCGAGGTCCTTGGGGCCGCCCTTGATCGCGGGGCGGCCCTCGTACCAGTGGCGCTGCCGTAGCGCCGGGTGCTCGCGCCGCAGGCGCAGGGCCGCCTTGGTGACCTCGTAGACGTCGAGCCAGGCGTCGTCGGGACGCCAGTCGATCCACGAGATCTCGTTGTCCTGGCAGTAGGCGTTGTTGTTGCCGCGCTGGGTGCGCCCGCGCTCGTCGCCCGCCGTGATCATCGGGACGCCGTTGGACAGGCACAGCGTCGCCATGATGTTGGCCGCCTGTCGGCGCCGTACCGCCTGGAGCGCGGGGTCGTCGGTCTCGCCCTCGATGCCGTGGTTCCAGGAGCGGTTGTTGTCGGTGCCGTCGCGGTTGTCCTCGCCGTTGGCCTCGTTGTGCTTCTGCTCGTAGGTGACGACGTCGCGCAGGGTGAAGCCGTCGTGGGCGGTGACGAAGTTGATCGAGGCGTACGCCGAGCGGCCGTCGTCGGCGTAGAGGTCGCTGGAGCCGGCCAGACGGGTGGCGACGGTGCGGATGCCGGAGGTGTGGTTGCGCCAGAAGTCGCGGATCTCGTCGCGGTACTGGTCGTTCCACTCCGCCCACGGCGGCGGCATCCGGCCGACGAGGTAGCCGTCCATGGAGGCGTCCCAGGCCTCGGCGATGAGCTTCACGTGCCGCAGCACGGGGTCCTGGCCGATCGCCATCAGCAGGTCGCACTTCATGTCGATCTCGTAGCCGGTGCGGGTGAGTGCCGACATGAGGTCGAAGCGGAAGCCGTCGACGTGCATCTCGGTGACCCAGTACCGCAGCGAGTCGAGGATGAGGCGCAGCGCGAGCGGGTTGTTGGAGTCGACGGTGTTGCCGCAGCCGGTGACGTCCCAGTAGGTGTCGTCGAAGGGGCCGGGGACGCCGTCCTCGCCGACCTCGGGTGCCACCCGCTTGTAGAACCCGCGGTCGTCGAGCCCGCGGAAGCTGAGCGTCGGGCCGAGCGGACCGGCCTCGGCGGTGTGGTTGTAGACGACGTCGAGGATCACCTCGAGGCCGGCCTGGTGGAAGGCCTTGACCATCTCCTTGAACTCGCGCACCTGCTGGCCGTCCTCGCCGGAGGCGGAGTAGGCGTTGTGCGGGGCGAAGTAGCCGATGGAGTTGTAGCCCCAGTAGTTCGTGAGCCCGCGTTCGGTCAGTGCCGGCTCGGAGACGAACTGGTGCACGGGCAGGAGCTCGATCGCGGTGACGCCGAGGTCGTTGAGGTAGTCGATGACCGCCGGGGTGGCCAGGCCCGCGTAGGTGCCGCGCAGCTCCTCGGGCACCCGATCGTGCAGGGCGGTCATGCCCTTGACGTGGGCCTCGTAGATGACGGTGTCGCGCCAGCGGCGGCGCATCGGCTGGTCGCCCTCCCAGTCGAAGGTGCCGCCGAAGCTGTGGTCGACGACGACGCTGCGCGGCACGTAGGGCGCGGAGTCGTCGCCCTGCCGCTCCTCGGGGCTGCCGAAGACGTAGCCGAACGCCGGCTGCTGCGGGTCGAGGTCGCCGCTGATCGCCTGCGCGTAGGGGTCGAGCAGTAGCTTGTCGACGTTGAACCGGTAGCCCTGGGCGGGGTCCCACGGCCCGTCGACGCGGAAGCCGTACTTCGTCCCGGCGGCCAGCCCCGGCAGCGCGCCGTGGAAGATGCCCTGCGAGCGCTCGGTGAGCTCGAAGCGCTCCTCCTCCTCGAGGCCGTCGACCTCGGTGAAGACGCAGACCCACGCCTGGGTGCCGGCGGGTGCGTACACCGCGAAGTTGGTCGCCTCGGGCGACCAGGTCGCTCCCAGGGGGAAGTTGCGCCCGGGCCACACCCGCGCGGTCTGCCCCAGATGCGTCCACGTCATCGCCGTCACGGGTGCCATTGTTCCCGAAGCTGGCAGAGTGCGCCGGGAGACCGGTGCGGTCGGTGGGCCGATCGCGCGACATGACGTGACACGAGGTGAGAGGTGGCGACCATGGGCGAGTTCGTGCGACTCGAGGTGGCGGACGGCGTCGGGACGATCCGGCTGGACCGACCCAAGATGAACGCGCTGAACGAGCAGGTGCAGGAGGAGATCCGGGCTGCTGCCGGCGAGGCGACCGCCCGCGACGACGTCAAGGCGGTCGTGATCTACGGCGGCGAGCGGGTCTTCGCCGCGGGCGCCGACGTCAAGGAGATGGCCGACATGTCGCACGTCGACATGATCAAGCGCTCCAGCGGCCTGACCACCGCCTTCACCGCGGTGGCCAAGATCCCGAAGCCGGTCGTCGCCGCCATCACCGGCTACGCGCTGGGCGGCGGGTGCGAGCTCGCGCTGTGCGCCGACATCCGCATCGCGGCCGACAACGCCGTGCTGGGCCAGCCGGAGATCCTGCTCGGCATCATCCCCGGCGCCGGCGGCACCCAGCGGCTCACCCGCCTGATCGGCCCCTCGAAGGCCAAGGACCTCATCTTCACCGGCCGGTTCGTCAAGGCCGAGGAGGCCCTGGCGATCGGCCTGGTCGACCGCGTCGTCCCCGCGGCCGACGTCTACACCGAGGCGCTCGCGTGGGCCGGGCAGTTCCGCAACGCCGCCACCTACGCCGTCCGCGCCGCGAAGGAGTCCATCGACCGCGGTCTCGAGGTCGACCTCGAGACCGGCCTGGAGATCGAGCGGATGCAGTTCGCCGCCCTGTTCGCCACCGAGGACCGCGCGATCGGCATGGGCTCCTTCGTCGAGAACGGCCCGGGCAAGGCCTCGTTCGTCGGTCGCTGAGCCCGACCCGAGGTCTCCCGCAGACCTACCGGACCTACCGGACCTACCGGACCTACCGGCCGGGGGTCGCCACCGGCGCGCGCACCGGAGCCAGCAGCTCCGCCAGCGCCGCGCCCTCCAGCGACTCCCGGTCGGCCACGGCCTCGGTCAGCTCCGACCAGGTCCGCCGGTGCACGCGCAGCACCTCGCGTGCCTCGGCGATGGCGTCGTCCACCAGCGCCCGCACCTCCTCCTCGACCCGCTGCCGCGCCTGCTCGGAGAGGACGACGTCCTCGGGCAGCGATCCGAGGTGGTCGCCGCCGGGGCCGACCAGCCGCACCGGCCCGGTGCGCGGGCCGAGGCCGTAGCGACGCACCGCGATGTCGGCCGCAGTCGTGAGCGCCTCGATGTCGGCCTCGCACTGCGTCGATGCCTCACCGTGCAGTTCGAGCTCGGCGGCGATCCCGGCCGCGGGGAGCCGGAGACCGGCGAGGTAGCGGGAGCGGGACGCCGTCCGCTCCTCCGGGCCGATGCCGGCCGGCCCCGTGGCATGCAGGCTGATCCGGTCGCACTCGCGGCCGTCCACGACCGCGACGACCGCCCGGGCCGCCACTCGTGCCGCCGCGAGGTGGCGGGCCTGCGGGTCGGCGGCCGTGCGCGGCGTGGTCGCCCCGACGAGCACACGGTCGATGCCCTCGCTGAGGTCGGCGGCGGTGAGGGCCGCGCGCCCGGCACGGACGGCGAGGAGCGCGGCCTCGTTGAGGACGCCGGCGAGGTCGGCGCCGGAGAACCCGGCGGTGCGCCGGGCGACCTGGTCGAGGTCGACATCTGCGTCGAGCGGACGCCGTGCGGCATGGAGGGCGAGGATCCGGGCACGGCCCGCGCGATCGGGCAGATCCACCAGCACGTGGCGGTCGAAGCGGCCCGGCCGCAGCAGTGCCGGGTCGAGGACGTCGGGCCGGTTGGTCGCCGCGATCACCACGATGCCGGTGGCGGCGGTGAAGCCGTCGAGCTCGACGAGCAGCTGGTTGAGGGTCTGCTCGCGCTCCTCGGCCGAGCCGCCGTCGCCCTGGCCGCGGCGGCGCCCGAAGGCGTCGATCTCGTCGATGAAGACGATCGCCGGCGCGCTGGCGCGCACCTGCTCGAACAGGTCGCGCACGCGCGCCGCCCCGACGCCGACGAGGGATTCGACGAACGCCGCGCCGGCGACGGAGAAGAACGGCACGCCGGCCTCGCCGGCGGTGGCGCGGGCGATGAGGGTCTTGCCGGTGCCGGGCGGCCCGACGAGCAGGACGCCGCGGGGCGGCAGTGCGCCGAGCCGGTCGTAGCGTGCGGGATCGCGCAGGTGGTCGACGACGTCGCGCAGTTCGGCGACGGCCCGGTCGGCGCCGGCGACGTCGTCGAAGGTGTCCGAGGGCGGCACGGCGCGGCTGCCGCCGAGCCGTCCGAAGCCGCGGACGCCGGCCGTCCCCGCCGGACCGGCGAAGAGCAGGCCGAACAGCGCGGCGAGCACCAGCAACGGCAGCAGCGTGCTGGTCAGCAGCCGGATGGTCTGCTTGCCGGGTTGGCGGTCGACGACGATCGGCACGCCGCGGTCGACGAGCCGGTCGAGCAGGGCGGTGGCCGTGCCGTCACGCGTCGGGACGGTCGCCACGAAGGCGCCGACCCCGGTGGCGGTGCCGGTGAGCTGGTCGTCCTCCAGCCGCAACGTGGCCGACGTGACGGCGTCCCGGGCGACGAGCCGGTCGACTTCGCCGAGGCTCAGCTCCCGGCCGGAGGCGCCCCGGCTGAGGCTCGCCAGCGCGGTGGCCTCGAGGGCCACCAGCAGCAGGAGGGCGATCACCAGCCATCCGCGCAGCGTGCGCGGTCCGCGGGGGAGCTGGGAGGAGCGGGGGCGGGCGGAGGTCACGAAGGGGCCTTTCGTCGGCGGTGCGGTGGGCTCGGGTGGGGCCGGGCTGGGCTCGGGCTGGGATCGGGCTGGGATCGGGCTGGGTCAGCGCCGCGGGCGCTGGCCGGCGCGGACGACGCGGACGACGCGGACGACGCGGGCGCCCTCGGCGCGGCGACGCAGGCCGAGGCTCGCGCCCATGAGGGCCCCGACCCCCGCGAGGAGCAGGGCGGGCGCGGCGGTCTCGCCGACCCGCGGGGCGGGGGCCGCGGACAGTGCTGTCGAGGGGCTGCCCGCGGTGCCGGACGCCGTCCCCGGTGCGGAGGCCGGTGCCGTGCCGCCGACGGTGGCGGGGACGGGCGGCGGTGGCGGTGGGGGGACGGCGGCCGCCGGGCCGCCGGCCGCAGGCGCG
>NZ_BAAAZH010000010.1:143363-148648 GCF_039536805.1 Nocardioides fonticola
CCGCCGGCCGCAGGCGCGACGGGTGCGGCCGAGGCGGGTGGGGCGGCCCGCTCCTCGGGCTGGGCGGGCGGCGCGGCGGCGGCTCCGCGGCAGCGCACGACGACCCGGGCGGTCGCCAGTCGTGCCCGGGCACTGGTGGCGCTCACCCGCATCGGCAGGTCGCGCCCGGCCTGCGCGGCGGTGCAGCCGACGATCGCCGACGTCGCCAGCCCCACGCTGCGCCGCACGTCGAGGGCGGCGCTGCGCGGCCCGGTCCACCGCCAGGAGGCGGCGCCGGAGGCCGTCAGAGTCGCCGATCCGGGCTGCTGCTGGGCGAGCAGGACGCGGGCGACGGCGTCGGCGATGCGGGAGACCCCGGAGGTGCGGCCCGAGGGCACCGAGCACACGAGCGGTGCGCCGGCCGGGATCTCGACGGTCCCGTTGCCCAGGCAGTCGACGCCGCCGGCCGGTGCGCGGGTGTCGGTGGCGGCGGCGAGGGCGCTGAGGTCGTCGCGGGCGGGGGTCGGGACCGTGGTGCCGGCCGCGTCCGCGGCGCTCACCTCGGTCGCCCGCCCGGGCACGCCGTCGTCGCCGATGTCGCGGGCGATCTCCAGGCCGATCGTGTGGATGTGCCGGGTCGCGAGGTCGGTGAACACCTGCGTGCGCGTCGGTGCGTCGGCGTCCCCCTCGTCGGCGAACCCGGTGTCGGTGACGACCAGGACGAGCCGCAGCGCGCCCGGCCGCCAGGTGGGGTCCTGGCCGGGCGCGATGTCGGGTCCGGTGGTGCCGCGCAGCCCGGCCCCGGTCGCGACCTGGTCGAGGGCCATGAGGTGGGCCTCCGCGCCGCCCCCGGTGCGCAGCGAGGCGAAGCCGCGTCCCAGGGCCGGGCCCGGGCGCGCGAGGTCGACCCACCGCCGGTAGCGGCGTCCGCCGTCGCTGGTGCCGAGCTCCCCGAGCCCGTACCACGCGTCGATGCCCGCGCCGGCGACGCGCTCCACCAGGCCGCCGAGGCCGTCGGCGAGGGCATCGATGTCGGCATCGAAGCTGGTCGAGGTGTCGAGGAGGAAGTACACGTCGAGAGGGCGGGCCCGCGGCGGCGCGGTGAGCCGCAGATCGACCGGGCGGGAGCTCCCGGCCGGCACGGTCACCACCGTCGGTGCGCGCAGCACGCCCGTCGTCCGGACCGGTCCGACCGTCTCCAGCGTCGGTCCGGTGCTCGCACCGCCGGCGGTCGCGCCGGGTGGGCGCAGGCCGCGGGGGGTGTAGGTGACGAGGTCGGTGCGGGTGCGCAGGTGGAACGAGCCGGCGTCGTCCGCCTGGACGCCGAGCACCGGCGGCAGCGCGGGCTTGTCGAGGGCCCGTACCCGGGCGCGGCCCTTCGGGTCGACGTCGATGCGGTAGAGGCCGACGTCCGGGTGGTTGGAGGGGGAGCCGGCGTCCCAGGTGGCCAGCACGGCGCTCGTGCGCACCGCACTCCATGCGGCCTGCCAGGTCTGTCCCTTGATCCGCCCCGCCGGCACCGGGGTCTGCACGGGTGCGGCGCCGAAGCCCTCGACCTGGATCGCGGTGATCTGGTCGCTGGCGTAGGCCGCGTGGGTGGTGAGGAGCCGGGTGGTGCGGGTCTGGCCGCCGTCGAGGTAGGGCCCGGCCCAGAAGCCGGTGACGGTGCCGTCACGCTGCCAGGTCAGGCCGCCGTCGGTGGAGCGCACGGGGTACTGGGTCTGGCCGCGCAGCAGGGCGGGGTCGTGCGGATCGACGCTCAGCTCCCGGATGACCGGGACGTCGCTCTCGCCCGCCACCGGGGCGGCCGGCGGCGGGAGCGGGAGCCAGGTGGCGCCGGCGTCGAGGGTGCGCACCAGTCCCACGTCGGTGGGCAGGTAGGCCTGCGCCGGGGCACTGGGCACGAGCGCGAGGCGCCCGGTCGGTGCGGGCAGATCGGGTGAGGAGGTCCACGTGCGGCCGGCGTCCGAGCTGTGCAGGACCGTCCCGACCAGTCCGCGCCGGTCGGTCACCGCGGACGGGCCGTAGGGGTTCGCGATCACCGACGCGGCACCCGCCACGGGCAGGTCGGGTGTCGCGGTGAGCACGACCGCCCAGACCGAGGTGGGGTCGCGGGGGTGGACGGAGAGTTCGACGATGCGCGAGGTGCCGGTGGGGCCGGGATCGATGCGATGGATCTCCTGCCAGGTGCAGCCGTCGAGGGTGCGCAGGATGACGGTGCCGTTGGAGACGTACGCGGTGGTGGGGTTGGCGGGGTCGACGGCAGCGGCGCTCAGCGTGGCCTCGCCCGTGGGGAAGGCGGGCGCGGGCCGGGTGCGCCAGGTGCCGGTCGCGGTGGTCTGGGTCGTCCCGCACCGCGGGCCCGCCCCGGCCGCCGAGGCGGCCGGGGCGGACAGGGGTGCGAGGGGGACGCCGGCCCCGACCGCTGCGGCGAGCAGGGTCAGGGCGGCGACGAGCCGGGCTGGAGGTGACAGCCGGAACGGGATCCCCACGCGGGGGGTGCTGGTCGTACGGATGGTCGTACGGATGGTCGTACGGAGCGTCGTGCTGATGCCGGTGCGGCGGTCAGCGCGGGACGACGGCGCAGTAGACGCCCTCGACCGCGTGCACCGGCTCGCCGGCCGCGCCGAGCCGCTCGTGGGCGGTGTGGATGACGCGGGCGACGGGGTCGGAGCAGACGGGGGCCTCGGCCGAGGCGGTGCCGGCGAGCGGGACCGAGAGGGCGAGGGTGGCGCCGGCGATGCCGGAGGCGAGGAGCAGGTGGCGGATCACGGGGTTCCTTGTCGATCGGAGGTGGGGTCTCCCTCCCCGCCCCGGACGCTAGATGAGAATGATTTTCATCCGCAATGAGGTCGGGGGTATCGCGCGGCGTGGTCCGGCTCACATGCGATCCTGGGGTCGTGAGGGGACGGGGTGCGGGACGTGGGATCGGGCGCGGTCGAGGGACTGGACGGGGGAGCGGCCGCCGCGGGCTGCGGCGGCGCCTCGGACCGACGGTGTGGTCGATCTGCTCGGTGCTGGCCGTCGTGCTGGCGACCGGGGCGCTGCTCATCGCGCTCGACGCCCCGCGGGCCAACGCCGTCGTCGAGACCGTCCTGAAGGTCGCCGACGCCGTCGACCTCGGGGTCTTCTCCCGTGTCGACGGGATCGTGCGGTTCGAGGGCGCCGACGCCGCGACCCGCGATGCCCTGGCCAACTGGGGACTCGGTGCTGTCTTCTATGTGGTGATGGGCCGCGTGCTCGAACGAGTTCTGCGATCCTGATCCACGCCGCCACGCACCACCCGCAAGCAGTCAGCAGCATCCCTTCGGTACGCCGTCGGGGCGCGGCACACTGGAGACGACCCCGACAGCGACGGTGACAGTGGCGCTGTCAGCCATGTGACGCTCCCCACCCGCACATCCTCGTGTGCGAGAAGGTGACCGAGCGGTAACCTCACGATCACATCCGAGTGCACAGGAGGGGCCCTAACCGGCCGATCACCACCATGAACATTGTTGTCTGTGTGAAGTACGTCCCCGACGCCACCGCCGACCGGAAGTTCGAGTCCGACAACACCGTCGACCGCGTCGGCGTCGACGGCCTGCTCTCCGAGCTCGACGAGTACGCCGTCGAGCAGGCCCTCCAGCTCAAGGAGAAGGGCGGCGACGACATCGAGGTGACCGCGCTGTGCGTGGGTCCGGAGAAGGGCGTCGACGCCGTCCGCAAGGCGCTCCAGATGGGTGTCGACAAGGGCATCCACGTCGTCGACGACGCCATCGCCGGCTCCGACGCGATCGCCACCTCGCTCGTGCTCGCCAAGGCCATCGAGAAGATCGGCGTCCCGGACCTCGTGATGTGCGGCATGGCCTCGACCGACGCCGGCATGAGCGTCGTCCCGGCGATGCTCGCCGAGCGCCTCGACCTCCCGCAGGTCACCTTCGCCGCCCAGATCGAGACCCAGGGCGACCAGGTCCGCATCAAGCGCGACGGCGACACCGCCACCGAGGTCATCGGCGGCACCATGCCGCTGGTCCTCTCGGTCACCGACCAGACCGGCGAGGCCCGCTACCCCTCCTTCAAGGGCATCATGGCGGCGAAGAAGAAGCCGCTCGAGACCTGGTCGCTCTCCGACATCGGCGTCGACGCCTCGCAGGTCGGCCTGTCGGTCTCGTGGACCGCCGTCGAGGAGACCGCCGCCCGCCCGCCGCGCACCGCCGGCGAGATCGTCAAGGACGAGGACGGCGCCGGCGCCACCGCGCTGGTCGGCTTCCTGGCGTCCAAGAAGTTCATCTGACGCCCCCCGCGCGCGAGAGAAGAAGGAATCCCCATGTCTGAAGTCCTGGTCCTCGTCGACCACGTCGGCGGCGCCGTCCGCAAGCCGACCCTCGAGCTGCTCGCGATCGCCAAGCGCATCGGCTCGCCCTCCGCGGTGCTCATCGCCAGCGCCGACCAGACCGCCGGTGCGGTCGAGAAGCTGAAGGCCTTCGGTGCCGAGAAGATCTACGTCGTCGACGACGCGCAGATCAAGGGCTACCTCGTGGCCCCCAAGGCCGAGGTCCTCCAGCAGCTGATCGAGAAGACCTCGCCGGCCGCCGTCCTCATCGTCTCGGGCTACGAGGGCAAGGAGATCGCGGGTCGCCTCGCGATCAAGACCGGCTCGGGCCTGATCACCGACGCCGTCGACGTCGACGCCGACGGCACCACGACCCAGTCGGTCTTCGCGGGCAACTTCACCGCCAAGGCCAAGGTCACCACCGGCACCCCGATCATCACCGTGAAGCCGAACTCGGCCGCTCCGGAGGAGACCGCCGGCGCCGGCGCCGTCGAGGAGTTCGCGGCCACCATCTCCGACGCCGCCAAGAAGGCCCAGATCGTGGCCTCCCAGCCGCGTCAGGCCTCGGGTCGCCCCGAGCTCACCGAGGCCGCGATCGTGGTCTCCGGTGGTCGTGGCACCGGCGGCAACTTCGAGCCGATCGAGGGCCTCGCCGACGCGCTCGGTGCCGCCGTCGGCGCCTCGCGTGCCGCCGTCGACTCCGGCTGGAAGCCGCACAGCTTCCAGGTCGGCCAGACCGGCAAGGTCGTCTCGCCGCAGCTCTACGTGGCCAACGGCATCTCCGGTGCCATCCAGCACCGCGCCGGCATGCAGACCTCCAAGACGATCGTCGCGGTCAACAAGGACGAGGAGGCGCCGATCTTCGAGCTCGTCGACTTCGGCGTCGTCGGCGACCTGCACGCCGTCCTGCCCAAGGCGACCGAGGAGATCAACGCCCGCAAGGGCTGATCGCCACCGGCGTCCCGCACGTACGCAGAACCCCCGCCCGGCT
>NZ_BAAAZH010000010.1:148670-308245 GCF_039536805.1 Nocardioides fonticola
GTTCTGGCGTTCCTGGGGGCGGGTCTCAGCAGCCGCGGGCGGCGCCCACCACTGCGGTGCCACCGCAGCCCTCCTGGATGATGCCGACCTGCTCGACCGTCAGCTTGCGCTTCGTGCCGGGCTTGCCGCTGAGCACGATCTTGCGCAGGGCGGTGTTGTTGGTGGTGTCGCTCTCGATCAGGTTGCCACCGGGGTTGGCCGCGACCTTGATGTAATAGGTGCCGTTGGGCAGGTCGTCGATCGCGAAGGCCTGGCCCGCGCGGAACTGGGCGTAGGTGTCGCCCCAGCCCGAGGCCAGCACCTCGCGCACCGAGAGCGAGGAGTAGTCGCCGCACGCGGTCGACAGATCGGAGTTGTCGACGTTCCAGCGGGCGTTGGGCACCGTGAGGTCGACGGCGTCGGTGTTGGCCAGGCAGAACGCCTCCTTCTTCGACTTCTCGATCTCGGTCTGCGAGGCGTCGAGCAGGGTGTAGCTGGCGAAGTCCTCGAAGTGCCAGTGCAGGTGGGTCGGGCGCGGGTCCCACTCGAACTGCCCGACCTGCTGGTAGCCGGTCTGCTCGCCGTCGGCGTCGAAGAAGTACTGGTAGGCGTCCATGAGGTCCTCGCCGTCGCGGCGGAACCCGTCGACCACCAGCGGACTGGTGCCGGCGTTCCACACAGTGGCCGAGAAGAGCAGGCGCTTGCCGTTCGGGCTCAGGGCGATGCCCCAGGCGGGCAGGGCCCGCAGGTCGGGGGTGGTGGACGGCGGG
The DNA here is from genome assembly GCF_039536805.1 of Nocardioides fonticola. Lineage (NCBI taxonomy): Bacteria > Bacillati > Actinomycetota > Actinomycetes > Propionibacteriales > Nocardioidaceae > Nocardioides > Nocardioides fonticola. The sequence goes on from NZ_BAAAZH010000010.1 coordinate 149,420, forward strand.
TCGCCGGCGCGCTGCCCCGTCGGGCGCTGGGCGGCGGGCTGCGCGGCGGGTTGCGCGGCGGGGGAGTGCTGCCGCGTCCGGTCGACCGGGATCGGTCCCTCGCCCTTCTCCACGGTGACCTCGATGGTGCGGGTGGCGTCCTGCGGGGCGAGGTTCCAGGACGACGCGTACGGCTCGGCGATGGTCGCGGTCGCGGTGTAGTGACCGGTCCGCAGGCGCACCCCGAGGCCGTTGGGGATCAGCATCGTCGACCAGCCCGCCTGGATGCCCTGCACCGACCCCAGCGAGTAGGGGTTGTAGTAGCACTGGCGGGGGTAGGGCGAGGTCGCCGGCGCGTCGGGGCTGACCCGCTCGGTGATGTAGCCCGAGAGGCACCCGCTGACCGAGGTGGTCAGCGCGGGCTTCGTGGCGCCGTCCTTGGTGAAGGTCACCTTCACCAGATCCGGCAGCCCGTTGAAGTCGGTCTGGGTGCCGTCGGGCAGCGCGACCGGGCCCGTGGGCGACTCCCAGACCGTGCGGATCGGGTCGTCGTAGGACGCGCGGGTCGAGCGGAGCTCGAAGGCGCGGTCATGGGCGATCGCCCGCAATCCCAGGTCGGTGTAGACCATGCCGCCCATGCGCTGGAGGGTCAGCGAGGCGGGAGCCCACAGGCCCAGCGGAGCGGCGACGGTCGAGCGGGGCTGGTCGTCGGCGCGGGCGGCCTGCCCGGTGCCGGCCAACGCCGTCAGGGAGAGGGCCGCGACGGCGGCGAGGGAGGTACGGCGGAGCGGTGTGGGCACGAGCGGGCCTTTCGCGTGGGGTCGGATCGCAGCGTAGGACGGCGGCGCCCGTCCGGCGGTTGCACGCGCGGCCGGTACGGACAGCTCGGCTCATTACGATCTCCCCATGAGCGCCACCGCCACCTCGCAGCACGACGTCCTCGCCCTCGCGGTCCGGGCCCGCGAGGCCAGTCACGGGCTGGCGCTGGCCACCCGCGCGACCAAGGACGCCGCCCTGGTGGCCATGGCCGATGCCCTGCTCGCCCGCGCTGCGGAGATCCTGGCCGCCAACGCCGAGGACGTCGCCCGCGCCGAGGCGGGCGGCACGCCGTCCAACATCATCGACCGGCTGCGGCTCACCGACGCACGCCTGGCCGACATGGCCGAGGGCGTGCGCGGCGTCGCCGGGCTCGCCGACCCCGTCGGCGAGGTAGTGCGCGGCAGCACCCTGGCCAACGGCCTGGAGCTGCGCCAGGTGCGGGTGCCCTTCGGCGTCGTCGGGATGATCTACGAGGCCCGGCCCAACGTCACCGCCGACGCCGCCGGCATCTGCCTGAAGTCCGGCAACGCGGTGCTGCTGCGCGGCAGCTCCAGTGCCGCCTCCAGCAACGCCGCCATCGTGGCGGTGCTGCGCGATGCCGTCGCCACCGCCGGCGTCGACCCCGAGGTCATCCAGCTGGTGCCCGCCGACTCCCACGACACCGTCAAGGCGCTCATGCGCGCCCGCGGGTACGTCGACGTCCTCATCCCGCGCGGTGGCGCCGGCCTGATCAGCTCCGTGGTCGAGGAGTCGACGGTGCCGGTCATCGAGACCGGGGTCGGCAACTGCCACGTCTACGTCGACGCCGCCGCCGACCTCGACAAGGCGGTCGCGATCGTGCTCAACGCCAAGACCCAGCGCACCAGCGTCTGCAACGCCGCCGAGTCGCTGCTCGTGCACGCCGACATCGCCGACCTCTTCGTGCCGCGCATCGTCGCCGCGCTCCAGCAGGCCGGCGTGCGCATCCACGGCGACGAGGTCTTCGCCGCCCAGGACGGCGTCGAGCCGGCCACCGACGAGGACTACGCCACCGAGTACCTCGCCCTGGAGATCTCCGCGCGGGTCGTCGCCTCCGTCGACGAGGCCATCGCCCACATCCGGCGCTTCTCCAGCCACCACACCGAGGCGATCGTGACCGAGGACCAGCGCGCGGCCCGCCTGTTCACCGCCGCGGTCGACTCCGCCGCCGTCCTGGTCAACGCCAGCACCCGCTTCACCGACGGCGGCGAGTTCGGCTTCGGCGCCGAGATCGGCATCAGCACCCAGAAGCTCCACGCGCGAGGGCCGATGGGGCTGCCGGAGATGACCTCGACGAAGTACATCGTCACCGGCGACGGGCACGTCCGCTGACGACGACCCGGGCCGGTAGTCTGGGCGCATGACGACGCTCTTGATCGCCCGGGCCGCCGAGGAGACCAGTGGGGGATGGAACCACTGGGTGGTCGGCGGTATCGCCTTCGGCATCCTGCTGTTCCTGCTCTTCGCCCTCATCGCCTTCGGCAACGGCCGCGAGCACAGCTGAGCATGATGGCTCCCGCATGACGGCGCGGCGCCGGGTCGGCGTCATGGGCGGCACCTTCGACCCCATCCACCACGGACACCTGGTGGCGGCCTCGGAGGTGCAGTCCTGGTTCGACCTCGACGAGGTCGTGTTCGTGCCGACCGGCGACCCCTGGCAGAAGTCCGATCGCGAGGTCTCACCGGCCGAGCATCGCTACCTCATGACGGTCATCGCGACCGCCGCCAACCCGCGCTTCACCGTCAGCCGCGTCGACATCGACCGGGCGGGGCCGACCTACACCGTCGACACCCTGCGCGACCTGCGGGCCTCCATGCCCGACGCCGACCTGTACTTCATCACCGGCGCCGACGCCCTGGCCGACATCTTCACCTGGCGCGACGCCGCTGGACTCTTCGAGCTGGCGCAGTTCGTCGGCTGCACCCGGCCCGGTTACGAGATGGACGAGCAGATGCTCGCCGCCATCCCCTCCGACCGGGTCACCATCTTGGAGATCCCCGCCCTGGCGATCTCCTCCACCGACTGCCGTGACCGCACGCGGCGCGGCGAGCCGGTCTGGTACCTCGTGCCCGACGGCGTCGTCCAGTACATCGCCAAGCACCACCTCTATCCCGCCCTCGACCCCGAGCCCGCGCCCCGGCGCGCGCTCCCCGCGGAGGACCTCCTCTCATGACCGCCACCGACTACGCCGTCGGCCTCGTCCACGTCGCCGCCCGCGCGGCCAGCGACAAGATCGCCCAGCACATCGTCGCCTTCGACGTCAGCGAGCAGCTCGCCATCACCGACGCCTTCGTGCTCGCCTCGGCCAGCAACGAGCGCCAGGTCGGCGCCATCGTGGAGGAGGTCGAGGACAAGCTCCGCGAGGCCGGCGCCAAGCCGATCCGCCGCGAGGGCCACCGCGAGGGCCGCTGGGTGCTCCTCGACTACGGCGACATCGTCGTGCACGTGCAGCACGAGGAGGAGCGCCAGTTCTACGCCCTCGAGCGGCTCTGGCGCGACTGCCCGCTCATCGAGCTGCCCGCCGACGTCGTCTCCGGCGAGCGGTGAGCCGCCGCCTCGTCCTCCTGCGGCACGGGCGCACCACCTGGAACGCCGTCCACCGCGTGCAGGGCCAGGCCGAGTCCGAGCTCGACGAGCTGGGCCATGAGCAGGGCGCGGCCGCGGCCGCCGTCCTGGCGCGGCTGGAGCCGGCGGTGCTGTGGAGCTCCGACAGCCTCCGCGCCCGCCAGACCGTCGGCTATCTCGCCGAGGCCACGGGCCTGTCGGTGCGCACCGACCCGCGCCTGCGGGAGTACTTCCTCGCCGAGCGCCAAGGGCTCACGCACGCCGAGTACGGCGCGCTGGCGCCGGAGGAGTTCGCCGAGTTCCGCCGCGGCAACTTCGACGTCGTCCCCGGGGGCGAGGACGCCGCCGACGTCGTCGCCCGCATGACCGCCGCCCTCCTCGAACTGCTCGACGCCGTCCCCGACGGCGGCGTCGGGATCGCCGTCTCCCACGGCGCCGCCATCCGCGACGCCGTCCCGGCCCTCGTCGGCTGGCCGACCGAGGGCCGCACCGTGCTGCGCGGCCTGGACAACTGCGGCTGGGTGGTGCTCGACGCCCTCGAACCCGGCCCGCTGCGCCTCACCGCCTACAACCGGGTCGTCACGGGCTGAGGGGCTCTGGGACGGGCGCGGCCCCCTGAAAGGTTCGGCGGGTGACCGCCGAACCTTGTCCTTGGTGTGACGCTCTGCAGGTGGATCGGGCCTCTGAGCCTGCACAACGTCACACCTCGCGTGACACACCCACCCCGATTTTCCTTCCTCGCCACCCGTCGGCTAATGTTCCGCAGGTCGTCACCGCGCGAGCGGGGGAGACAGGTACGGGGCTGTGGCGCAGCTGGTAGCGCACCTGCATGGCATGCAGGGGGTCAGGGGTTCGAGTCCCCTCAGCTCCACCGACACGAGAGCCGCCCTTCGGGGCGGCTCTCGTCATTTCGGGCTCGGGCTCGGGTGTGGGCTCGGGTGTGGGCTCGGGTTGGGGCGGTGGTTCAGTCGCCGAGCCCGGCCCGCACCGACTCCTCCCTGCCGTCCGCGAAGGTGAGCGTCAGCTCGACCCCGGCGGACTCCGCGGCCATGAGCTCATCGCCCGGGAACCACAGGGCGAAGTGCCCGCCCGCCACGGTGGCCTCGACGTCCCCGCGGCTGGGGCTGCGGTAGGTGACGCCGACGACGTCGGCGCCCGCGAGGCCCGCCACGAGGGAGAGATCCCCTGAGCGGATGGTCCCGGTGCCGAGGTCGGTGATCTCGATCGCGCGTGCGGCGGGCGAGGTGTCGACGTTCGGCACGCCGATCGAGCCGAACATGTCGCCGGCCGCGGAGGTGTTCGTGACGCACAGGGCGTCGAACCCGCCAGGGCCGGTCAGCACGACGGTAGTCCAGTCGCCGCGGCGCTCGGCCAGCGCGGACCGGGCCGCGGCGAGCTGCGGAGCGAGGTCGGACCCTGCGGCGTCGGACTGGGCCGCACGGCAGTCGTCGGCCGCCTGGTTGGCCTCCGCGGCCGTCAGGGCGGTGCCCTGCGGCGTCCAGGAGGCGAAGGCACGGTCGTCCCCGGTCAACGAGGGGAGGACGACGAAGACGGTCGCCGCGGCGGCCGCCACCGCCCCCGTGCCGGCGACGATGCGCGCGACGGGCCGGTGCGCCCGGCGAGCCGGCGCCATCGAGGCGTCGCGGGGGGTGCGCAGGATGCGCGCCAGGTCGGCCTGCGCGCGCAGCGAGCCGGCGTCGGCGGCGGGGTCGGCGGCGTCGAGGCGTCGCAGGGCGTTCTCGTGGGTGGTGTTCATCGGTGCAGGGTCCCTTCGTGCGCGGGGGTCGGCGCTGCGGCCGACAGGGGATGGGTCTGGAGGAGGAGCCGCAGGGCTCGTCGTGCCCGGCTCAGACGCAGGCGGTAGGCGACCGGCGAGATGCCGAGAACCTCCGCTGCGGAAGGGGCGTCGAGGTCCTCGAAGATCGTGAGCGCCAGCGCCTCCTGGTGGACGCTCGTCAGGCGCGGCCAGACCCGCTGGAGGTCGAGCAGGAGGGTCGAGGGCTCATCCGCACCGGCCGGCCCGAGGGCGGTCGGGTGGTCGGCGAGCCGGATCCCGAGGGCCCGCTGGCGTCGGTCGCCGCGGTGTTGGTTGAGGAGCACGTGGCGCGCGATGCCGAAGAGCCACGCACGCGCGGCCTCGGGCTCGGACGGCGCCTCGTCCAGCCGCCGCCACGCGACGAGGAACGCCTCGGCCGCGGCGTCCTCGGCGACGTCGGGTCCGGCACGTCGTTGGACGAAGCGGAGCAGGTCGCCGTACTCGCGCCGGTAGAAGGCGGTGAACTCACCCTCGGCATCGGGTGCCCGTGACATCTGGTTCATGCCCCCTACCTGTCCGACTCCCGCTGAGGTGTGTCACGCCGGGTGCCATCCTGGCCCGCGATCGGGGCGTGCCGGTCCCCCCGGATGGTGCCGAGCCGTCAGGATGGCCCCGTGGACCACCTCGGCACCGACACCCGCATCGTGCTCCTGCTCGCGGGCCTGATGTTCCTCTGGGCGCTGCTGCTCGGGCAGTTGAAGTACCGCCAGATCCTCGCCAGCCCGCAGGGGCACGCGCACCCCTACACCGACATCGCCCACCGCGCCGCGCTGCTCTACTCCTTCGCGCTGCTGCTGGTCGCCGCCTTCGTGGAGCTGTCGGCCTGGACGACGGCCGTCGACCTCGCCGCAGCCGGCGTCCTGGCCTTCTACTTCGCCGCCTCCGTCGCGAGCTACACCGTGCACGGCATCCGCCGCGACACCGACAACCAGCTGCGCGATCCGGGCGCGCTCGTGCGCGGATTCATGGTGAGCCTTGCCGTCGCCGAGATCGGCGCGTTCGGCGTGCTGCTCGCAGGGTTCGTCGTCGAGGCGTTCGGTTAGGAGCCTGGCCGCATCGCGGTGTAGCCCACGATCGTGCCCTGCAACAGGGTGCCGCCGGGCAGGATCGTGCCGACCATCTGCAGGGTGTCGGACGCCGGCCCGGCACCGAGGGTGAGCGAGCTGAGCTCGGCTCCGGTGTCGGGGGAGATCCGCACGAGGCGGTACACCTGGTTCGCGTCGCGGGTGACGGTGTAGATCACCTGCTCGGCGCGCGAGAACCGCGGCACCGCCGAGGAGGCCACGTCGGTGCGCCACACCGTGCGGCACCCGTCGCGGGTGAGGTCGACACGCTGCATGCCGCCGGTGAAGTCGGCCGAGGCGGGCTCGGACGGCGTCCCGTCGGTGCCGGCGGGGTAGGGGTAGCCGTAGGTGCTGGCGACGAACACCGAGCCGCCGATGCCGATGGGGGAGTTCTCGGTGCCGGAGGCGCCCTTCGCGAACAGCGGGGCCGAGCAGGCCAGCCGGCCGGTGTCGGAGCGGTAGACCAGCAGGTGCTCGCGCGGGGCGGCGTTGTCGGTGATCGCGACGTACTCGTGCCCCGTGCGGGGGCCGAAGTAGGTCGGCGTCGCTCCGCTGCCGTAGCTGAGCTGGCCGGGCTTGCGGGCCGGGCCGCGGTCGTAGGCGCGGCGCCACACGACCCGGATCGCGCCGGTGCGGGTCGCCCGCACGAGGTAGAGGGCATGGTCGGTGGTGACCGCGGCACCCTCCGGGCCGGTCGCGATGCTGTTGAACACCTTCTCGGTGGCCTTCGACGTGCCCGGGGCACCCAGGGTGCGCAGGACGACGCGCTTCGTGCGCGGGGCGACGTAGCCCGCGCGCCCGGCGCTGGTGGCGAACCAGATGCGGCCGTCGTAGCCGGGGGAGACGGTGGCGATCGCGTCGCACGTCGTGCTGCCGCAGGCCTTCCGGAACGCCGGGGCCGTGGGGAACCGGTCGTCGATCGCGAGCTGCCAGGTGCCCAGCGGCCCGTCCTGCGTGTGCGCGATGCGGACGACGTCGCCGGTGCCGCCGTCGACGGTGACGAGCCGGTCGCGGTCGTCGACATAGGCGTAGACGCCGCCGAGCAGGGCGCCGGCCGACAGGTGCAGCCGAGCGAGGGGGAGGAGGGTCTGCGGATCGAGCAGGTTCACCGTCGGCGCCCGGTCGACGTACTCGGTGCACAGGGCGATCGGCATGGCGTCCGAGCCCGCGAGGATCGTCGGGCAGACCGACCCGAGCACGACCGGCTGGCCCAGCACCGCCCCCGCGCCGGGGCCGGCGAACGGCGTGGTGTCGGAGGCGCCGGCGTCCCCGTGCATCGAGGAGGTGCCGTCGGGGCCGGCGTAGCGGTTCGCGGGCATCGCCGGTGCGGCCGTCCACCGATCGGCGGTGCCCGGGCCGGCGAGGGCCGGGGCGAGGGAGGGGATCGCGACGGCGGGCAGCGCCAGCAGGGGGAGCAGCACGGCGAGGGCGGTACGGCGCAACGGCACGGGGGAGTCCTTCAGGGGAGGGAACGGACGATCGGTGGGGTCAGCCGCGCAGCCGGAACTCCCGGCCGGTACGGCGCGGCCGGTAGGCCTTGCGGGCGTACGGCGGCGGCGCGTGGTTGGCCCGCATCCGCTTCTGCATGCGCGCGGCGACGTCGGGGTTGAGCAGCGAGACGTCGAGCAGCTCGCCGCGATCGGAGTCGAGGTCGTAGAGCTCGAACTTCGCCTGGCTGTCGGGGATGCTCGGGTCCTGACCCGGCGCGTGACGCACGGCCTTCCAGTTCCCCCACCGCAGCGCCGTGGTGTAGACGAGCTGCGCGGGCGGGCCGCCGTCGAGGTTCTGGTCGGTGTTGGGCGGCCGCTCGAAGTACAGCGGCGGGTGCGCGATGCGGCCCCGGCGCTCACCGGTGATCCAGTCGCGCACCGACACGCCGTCGACGTCGGAGGGGGCGGTGATGCCGGCGAAGTCGGCCAGCGTCGGCAGCAGGTCGACCGAGCCCCACGGGTTGTCGGCCACCGCGGCGCCGTCCTGGCGCACCACCCCGGGGCCCCAGACGACCAACGGCACCCGGATGCCGCCCTCGTAGAGGCTGTGCTTGCCGGCCCGCAGGCCGCCGTTGGTGTCCCACAGGTAGTCGGCCAGCGCCGAGTCGGGGGACGGCGACTGCACGTCGGCGCAGCGGGTCGATCCGACGAGCAGGTGCTCGTTGGGGGTGGGGCCGTTGTCGCCGGTGAAGATCACCAGCGTGTCCTCGGCGAGCCCGTGCTCCTTCAGCCTGGCGATGATCTGCCCGACGTGGTCGTCGAGGAGCGTGTACTGCGAGGCGTAGGCCTTCATGTCCGGCGTCCAGGTCAGCTGGTCGTCGTACGGCTTGGTGTCGGGCACCTGGTTGGGGAAGTGCACGAGCTGCGGGGCGAAGTAGAGGAAGAACTCCTCGTCGCGGTGCGCGTCGATGAAGTCGAGCGCGCCCTCGAGATAGACCTGCGGGGCGTAGGTGCCCTTCACCTCGCCCTCGTTGGCGGGCAGGCGCACGCGGCGGTTCTGGCGCCACAGGTAGTCGGGCCAGTACTGGAAGGCGTGCTCGGTGGTGACCAGGCCCTCGAAGGCGTCGAAGCCCTTCTGGAGCGGGTGGCTGGGGTCGTGCCGGTTCGACACCGCGAAGTCGCCGGTGCCGACGTCGGCCGCCTGGTGGATGCTGCACGTGACGCCGATCGGCGTGGGGGTGAGGTAGTCGTCGTCCCCGAAGCCCCACTTGCCGTAGATGCCGGTGCGGTAGCCGGCGGCGGCCAGCACCTGCGCGATGGTGGTGTCGCGCGCCAGCAGCCGCGGCTGGACGCCGGTGGTGCGGAAGGAGTTGCTGCGCACGCGCGCATGCCCGCCGTGCATGCCGGTGAGCAGCGTCGTGCGGGACGGCGCGCACACGCTGGCGCCGGAGTAGCCCTGGGTGAAGGCGATGCCCTCGGCCGCGAGCCTGTCGAGGTGCGGTGTCTTGAGCACCTGCTGGCCGTAGGCGCCGAGGGCCCCGTAGCCGAAGTCGTCGGCGAGGATCAGGACGATGTTGGGACGCCGGCCCTTGCGGCCCCCGCGAGAGCTGCGAGCCCCTGCCGCCGTGGCGGGATCGGCGGTCGGCGCGATGGCAGGCGCGAGGGCACCGGCGGCGCCGGAGGCCAGGAGGCTGCGTCGGGGGAGGGGGCGGGTGAGAAGCGATCGCACGCCCGCCCAACGCCACTAACTCCATAAAGTCACGCGAGATAAATGTGATGAACATCGGGCGACCGGGAGTAGAAGTCGAGTGATCCGGTCGACTATGGTGCGCGCCGTGGGAGGCCGGGGATGAGCGGGTGCTGCGCCCCGGGTCGTGGACCCCACGAGGAGCACGCTGCGCCCGGCTCCGACCCGCGCGCCGATCTGCTCACCATCGGTCCGCCGCGCCCGGCCGCTCCGCGCATCAAGGGCCTGATCGACCTCGACGGCGGCACGTTCGCGATGGGCTACGAGGGTCCGCTCGCCAACCCCGGCGAGGGGGAGGGGCCGGTACGCGACGTCGGCGTCGCGCCGTTCCGCATCGCGGCGACGACCGTGACGAACCAGCAGTTCGCGACCTTCGTCAAGCAGACCGGCTACGTCACCGAGGCCGAACAGGCCGGCTGGTCCTTCGTCTTCCATCTCCTCGTCGCCGACCCCTCCGCGGTGCGCGGCCGCCCCGTCGGAGCCACGTGGTGGTGCGCCGTCGACGGCGCCGACTGGCGGCATCCCGGCGGCCCGGGCACGGACGCCGCCCGCCTCGCCCAGCACCCCGTCGTCCATGTCTCGGCCCACGACGCCGAGGCCTACTGCGCCTGGGCCGGCGTCCGGCTGCCCACCGAGCAGGAGTGGGAGTACGCCGCCCGTGGTGGCCTCGAGGGCGCGATCTACCCCTGGGGCGACACGCATCCCGAGGAGGGCCGCACCCGCCGCGCCCGCATCTGGGAGGGACGCTTCCCCGACCTGCCCGACGGCGGACCCGCCTCGGTCGGGCCGCTGCCGGTCAAGGCGCTCGCGCCGAACGGCTACGGCCTGCACCATGCCGTCGGCAACGTGTGGGAGTGGACCGCCAGCACCTGGGACGTCGGGCCCTCCGCCGCCGACCGCGTGCGACGGGGCGGCTCCTATCTGTGCCACGACTCCTACTGCAACCGCTACCGCGTGGCCGCGCGCGACCACAGCGCTCCGGGCGACAGCACGGGCAACCTCGGCTTCCGGGTCGCGGCCGACCGCTGAGGTCCGTCGTCAGTCCAGAGCGGCTGCGACAGCGTCGCCGAACACGGCCGCTCCGGCCGGGCTCGGATGCAGGCCGTCGGGCTGGTAGATCAGGTCGAGATCGTCGGTGGGGAGGTAGCGGACGCCGGCCCGGCGGCTGAGGTCGGCCAGCAGGCTGGACACCCGTCCCATGAAGGCCGCCCGGGCGGGGGCCGCCGGTGGTCCGACGACCAGCACCTCGTGACCCCGCAGCTCCCGCATGAGGTTGTGGAACCCGGCGGTGATCTCGGCGTCGGTGGAGTCCCAGTCGTTGAGGCCGCCCTCGACGATGACAGGCACTCCGGGGGCGGTGTCGCGCAGCGCCTCGGGTGCGCGGTCGGCGAACGAGACGGCGCCGCACGACGAGGCGAGGGCGCCGTATCCGGAGCCGGAGAAGCCGGCGACGCGCGTGGAGGAGGGCAACCGGCTCGGCCAGGCGGCCGACCGATCCGCGAGGCCCAGGCCGACCGACCAGGAGTCGCCGATCACCACCAGGGCGGCCTCCGCAGCCGGAACCCGGCTCTCGACGGCGTCCGCCGTCTGCTGGTAGCGCTCGCAGCGCGCGACGCGGGTCTCGGTGCCGTGGCTGCGGCGGGCCCCACCGAGCAGCACGGCGGCGACCAGGACGAGGGCGACGAGGACGGCGGCACCGACCCGGGATCGTCCTCGCACTCCTCTATGGTGCGTCATCGATCCGCCGAACGGACCCGGACGCGCGGATCCAGGCCCGGATGCGGGCTCGGGTGCAGGCTCAGGCGTCGACGGTCTCGCCGTCGTGGCCCTCGCACCACTGCTCGGCCGGCACGACGCGCTTCACGTCGGCGATGTGCTCGCCGCAGCCGGCCCAGGTGGTCTTGCCGCAGGTGCAGGGGGTGGGGACGCACATGGTGGTTCTCCTCGTGGGATCGGTCGGGGTTCGTGGGTGTCGGCCGGAGGGTCACTCGGCCGCGGGGCGCTGGCGGTCCTCGAACTCGCAGAAGGCGTCGTAGGCGCGCGGTCCGTAGATCGTCGCAGGTCCGCCCTTCATCAAGAAAGTCACGCCGATCGCCTCGGCCGCCTGCTGGCGGGTCGCGCCGGCGCGGACGGCGGCCTCCGCGTGGGAGGCGATGCAGCCGTCGCAGCCCTCGACGACCCCGATCGCCAGGGCGATGAGCTCCTTGGTGCGCACGTCGAGCTCGCCCTCGGCGAAGGAGGCCGCGTGGAGGGCGTGGAAGCCGCGGTAGACGTCGGGGATCGCCCGGCGCAGCTCGCGGTGGAGGGGCGAGAGGTCGGCGAGGACGTCGGCTCCGTGGCCGTGGCGGGCGGTGGTGTCTGCGGTGGTCGTCATGTCGCGATCCTACAACCCCCCGGGGGGTTATGCGAGTCGACGTCGTGCTCCTCACACGACACGAGGCCGGCCCCCTGTCGGGGACCGGCCTCGCGAGGTCGTGGTGGCGCCGTCAGCGCCCGGCGGACGCCGACTGCATGCCGGCGCCGATGACGATCGCCGCGCCGCCGGCGACCATCGAGATGAGCGGGATCGTGCCCCAGTCCTTGGCGATGCCCAGGACGATCAGCAGGCCGCCGCAGAAGCCGAGCGTGGCGAGCAGCGGCAGCCGCGGCATCGTGGTGCGCAGGCCCAGTGCGGCCATCGCCGCGATCGTGCCGAGCAGGGAGCACCAGTAGCCCGCCCACATGCCGTTCTCGCCGAGACCGAAGAGGGTCCAGCTCGAGAGGACGACGCCGCCGGCGCCGAGCAGCGCGACCATCCAGCCCGCGTCGGTGGAGGTGTGGAGGACGACCGGCTCCGGGGTGATGTCGTCGGTGGGCTGACGGGGGACCGGGACGTACCCCTCGCGGCGCGCGGGCAAGGCCATCGCTGCATCTCCTGCGGTGTCGGACGGACGTTCGCGGTCAGTTTCCCATACCGCCGGTCGGGACGGGCGGCAGGTCCGGTGACGGGCGCGGAGTCAGTCGGACGCCGGCCGCGGGATCGCCAGCGCCAACGCGGCGGCGGCCACCGAGGCGGCCACGCACAGCCCGAACAGGAGCCGGTAGCCACCCAGCGAGGGCAGATCGAAGGAGACCTCGCCGGCCTGCACGCTGATGGTGTGGGCCGCGAGCAGCGAGCCGCCCACAGCGCTGGCGATCGACGTCCCGAGGCTGCGGGCCAGCGAGTTCAGCCCGTTGGCCGCGGCGATCTCGGTCGGCGGCGTGTGCTCGTTGATGAGGCTGGGCATCGCGGCGTAGCCGATGGCGGCGCCGATGCCGACCACGGCGCTGCCCACGACGATCATCCACAGCTCCCCGGTCAGCACGATGCGCATCAGCCAGCCGAACGCGAGGATCGCGCCGCCGAGCGCCAGGGTGCGGGCGCCCCCGATGCGCCGGATGATGCCGGCCGTGGTGTCGGAGAGCACCAGCATCGCCAGGCCGCCGGGCAGCATGCACACGCCGCTGAAGACGATCGAGGCGCCGAACCCGTACCCAGTCGACTCCGGTGCCTGGAGGTAGCCGGCGGTGCCGATCATCGAGGCGAAGAGGCCGAAGCCGAAGAGCACCGAGGCGATGTTGGTGAGCACGATCGGAGGACGCCGCAGGGCCACGAGGTCGACCAGCGGCTCGGCGATGCGGGTCTGGCTCCAGCCGAAGACCAGCACGAGCACCACGCCGAGGCCGAGCAGGCCGAGCGTGCGCCCCGAGGTCCATCCCCACGAGGAGGATTCGGCGAGCGGCAGCAGGAGCGCCACGAGCGCTCCGGAGAGCAGCACGGTGCCGATCAGGTCGATCCGCCCGCCGGTGCGCACCGGCGACTCCGGCACGAGGACGGCGATCGCGACCACCGCGACCGCTCCGATGGCGGCGGTGAGCCAGAACAGGGCGTGGAAGTCGGCGTGCTCGCCGATGAGGCCGCCGATGGGCAGTGCGAGCGCGCCGCCGACGCCCAGCATCGCGCTGATCACGGCGATGGCCGAGCCGACGCGGTCGCGGGGGAGGAGGGTCGCGAGCAGGCTGATGCCCAGCGGGATCGCCGCGATCGAGATGCCCTGGATGCCGCGGCCGAGGATCAGCAGGCCCAGATTGTCGGTGAAGCAGGTGATGAGCGAGCCGACCACGAGCGCGACGAGCGAGATGAGCAGCATGCGGCGCTTGCCGTACATGTCGCCGAGGCGACCGAGCACCGGCACCGAGACCGCGGCGACCAGGAGGGTCGAGGTGAGCAGCCACTCGACGTCGGCCGAGCTCGCGCCGAGCTCGCCGGGCAGCGTCTGCAGCACCGGCACCAGCAGGGTCTGCGCCATCGAGACCGCGAGGCCGCCCAGGCCCACGGCGAGCAGCTCGAGACGGGCCCGGCCCGGCGAGGTGTGGGCGCGGATCTCGCGCTCGGCGGCTGCGGGGTCGACTGCGGCCGGACGGCTCGTCCCGATCTCGTCGTGTACCGACATGACTCCTCTTCCGACGGTGGCGACCGTGGCGGGGGCGCCGATACTTGGTTGTCCGGGTCAACCTATACGGCGTCCGGGAACCCCGCCGCATCTGCGAGCGTTGATCGGGTGTGGCGCGGATCACTCCGCGCTAGCATCCGGAACCAGAACACGTTCTCGTATCCACGGACTCAGGCGGACCCATGCGCGACGGCTTCAACCTCTCCACCGTCTTCTCCACCGTCGCGGCCGCGGTGCCCGATCAGGAGGTGCTGGTCTGGCGCGAGCGCCGGCTGACCTATGCGGAGATGGAGCAGCGCGTGCAAGGTCTCGCGCACTTCCTCGTCGCCGCCGGTCTCGGCGTGCACGCCGAGCGCAGCACGCTGGCCGGTCACGAGTCCGGCCAGGACCACCTCGGGCTCTACCTGCGCAACGGCAACGAGTACCTCGAGGGCATGATCGCCGGCTACCGGGCCCGGGTCGCGCCCTTCAACGTCAACTACCGCTACGTCGACGACGAACTGCGCTACCTGCTGCGCGACGCTCGCACGACCGCGCTGATCTACCACGCCGAGTTCGCCCCCGCGGTCGCCCGCATCCGCGCCGAGCTCCCCGACCTGCGGGTGCTGGTGCAGGTCGCCGACGACTCCGGCCACCCGCTGCTCGACGGCGCCGTCGCCTACGAGGACGCCGTCGCCACGCCGGCGCCGTCCGCCGGGATGCCCGAGCCGAGCGGCGACGACCTCTTCGTGCTCTACACCGGCGGCACCACCGGCATGCCCAAGGGCGTGCTGTGGCGCAACGACGACATCTACGTGACCTCGATGGGTGGCACGCCGTTCGGCACCAACGAGCCGTTCACCTCCTACGAGCAGATCGCGGCGGCGGCCGTGGCCGCGCAGGGCGGCATGCGCACGCTCATGGCGCTGCCCTTCATGCACGGCGCCGCCCAGTGGTCGACCTTCCATCTGATCACCAACGGCGGAGCGGTCGTGCTGCCCCACGACGTGCGCAGCTTCGACGCCGGCGACGTGCTGACCACCGCGGTCCGCGAGCGCTGCATCAGCCTGCCGATCGTGGGCGACGCCATGGCGCGCCCGATCATCGACGAGATCCGCACCGGTCGCCACGACCTCTCCGGGCTGGCGGCGATCAACAACGGCTCGGCCCCGCTGACGCCGTCCGTGCGCGACACCCTGCTCGAGCTGCTGCCGCACCTGATCATCCTCGATGCCGCCGGGTCCTCGGAGACGGGACTCCAGCTGAGCTCGATGTCGCTCAAGGGCATGGAGGCGGCCACCGCCACCTTCACCCCGGTGCCCACCACCACGGTCGTCGACGACCTGATGACCCGCACCCTCGAGCCCGGCGAGGGCGGCGGCTGGCTCGCCCAGCGCGGCCGGGTGCCGCTGGGCTATCTCGGGGACGCCGAGAAGACCGCGCGCACCTTCCCGGTCATCGACGGCGTGCGCTACTCGATCCCCGGCGACCGCGCCGACCTGCTGGCCGACGGCGCGATCCGTCTGCTGGGGCGCGACGGCGTCACCATCAACTCCGGCGGGGAGAAGATCTTCGTCGAGGAGGTCGAGCGGGCGCTCGCCACTCACCCCGCCGTCCGCGACGTCGTCGTGGTCGGGCGCCCCTCCGAGCGGTGGGGGAGCGAGCCGGTGGCCGTCGTCCAGCTCGCCGAGGGCGCCGAGGCCAGCGACGACGACCTCGTGGCCGCCGCCGCCGAGCACGTGGCGCGCTACAAGCTGCCGAAGGCCGTCGTCCGGGTGCCGCTGGTCGAGCGGTCGCCCTCGGGCAAGGCCGACTACCGGTGGGCCAAGGCCCGCGCGCTGGAGACCCTCGAGACGCAGGGGGTGCCGGGGGCGGTCGAGTCCGTCACGTCGTGACGAGTTCGGCCCAGTCGACGCTCGCGGTGCGCTCGACGTACTCGGCGACCTGACCGGGCCAGTTGGTGGTGATGCGCTGGCCGCCGCCGGGCGTCTTCTCGACGTACCAGCTGCTGCATCCCGACCACACGCCGTGCGCCAGGCGGCGCTGCATCTGGTCGTCCCATGAGGTCGCCACGTCGGCGCGCGGCTCGAACGTGCGCACCCGCTCCTGAGCGAGCGCCTCGGCCAGCTCGGCGATGTAGGTGGCCTGGCCCTCGAGCATCTTGATGATCGAGCTGCCGCCGAGGTTGGTGTTGGGGCCGTAGACGATCGCGAGGTTCGGGAAGCCCGGCACCGTGATGCCGAGGTGGGCGTGCGCGCCCTCGGTCCAGGTGTCGGCGAGCTTCCCGCCGGGGCCGGAGACCTCGATGCCGCGCAGGAAGTCGGTGGCGGCGAACCCGGTGCCCCAGATGAGGACGTCGGCCTCGTACAGCTCGCCGGTGGCGGTGCGGACGCCGTCGGCCTCGATCGCCGCGACGGCGTCGGTGACGACGTCGACGTGGTCGCGCGCCAGGGTCGGGTACCACTCGTTGGAGAACAGCAGCCGCTTGCAGCCCAGCGGGTAGTCCGGCTGGAGCTTGGCCCGCAGTGCGGCGTCCTTGATCGTGGCGCGCAGGTTCGCCCGCCAGGCGGTCTCGAGGGTCTTGAGGAACGGTCCGCTGATGGGGGAGTCGCCGGTGAGGGAGGCGTTGAAGCGCTCGGTCAGCCAGAACCACGACCCCCGCTCGGCCGCCATCAGCGCCGGGAACCGGGAGAAGAGCTGGTGGTGCAGCGGCCGGTAGGCCTGGTCGGGCTTCGGGACGACGTAGGGCGCCGAGCGCTGGAAGATCGTGATCTGCGCGGCGTCGTCGGCGATGCCCGGCACGAACTGGATCGCGCTGGCACCGGTGCCGATGACGGCCACCTTCTTGCCGCGCAGGTCGACGTCGTGGTTCCACTGCGCGGAGTGGAAGGTCGGGCCGTCGAGCTCGCCGGGGATGTTCGGGATGATCGGGTTGGAGAGCTGGCCGGTGGCGAAGACGACGAGGTCGGCGCTCCACGTCGCACCGTCGGTGGCGGTGACGGTCCAGGTGGCGGTGTCCTCGTCGAAGTCGGCGGTGGCCACCTCGACGCCGAGACGCACGTGCTCGAGGAGCCCCTCGTGGGCGGCGGTCTCGCGGATGTAGTCGAGGATCTCCGGCTGCGTGCCGTAGCGGCGCTGCCAGTCGAGCTTCGGCGCCCACGACCACGAGTAGAGCGGCGAGGGGACGTCGCAGGCGGCGTTCGGATAGGTGTTGTCGCGCCAGACCCCGCCGACGTCGTCCGCGCGCTCGAGCACGGTGATGTCGGTGATGCCGCGCTGCAGCAGTGCGCGGGCGGTGCCCAGCCCGCCGAAGCCGGCTCCGATGATGACGACACGAGGTTCCACGTCGAGGACGGTAGTGCGCGTCGACCCCGCGATCATCGACAATTCCGGACATGTCCTCGGTTCCACCCCGCCTGCCGGCGGCGCCCGACCCTGCGGTGCGCGCGGGCTTCCCCCGCTCGGTGGAGGGCGTGGCCCTGCTCGTCGCGTTCGGCGTCGAGGAGGGCATCGGGCTCGGCGACCTGCTGGACGGCACCGGCCTGCTCGAGACCTGGACGAGCCCCGACCTGCGCCCGGGCGAGGTCACGGCCGCCCAGGAGCTGCGGGTGATCCGCAACCTGCACGCACGCCGGCCGCACGCCGGCGCCGCCGTCGGCGCCCGCTACCGCGCCGCCACCTTCGGGGCCTTCGGCTACGCCCTGGCGACCTCGCGCACCCTCTTCGACCTGGCCGACCTGACGCTGCGCTACCTCGACCTCAGCCACGTCTTCACCCTCCCGAGGACGACCGCGCGCGACGACGCCGTCGAGGTCGTCGTGGACGGCGCCCACGTGCCCGCCGACGTCCGGACGTTCGTGGTGGCGCGCGATGCCACGGCCATCGCCTGCGTGCTGCGCGAACTCGTGCCCGATGTGCGGGCGCGGCTGACGGTCGGCCCCGGGGAGGCGCTGCTGAGGTTCCCCGCGGCCGACCTTGCGCTGCCGCTGCGCGACGCCGGCGCCCTGGACCGCGACACCGCCGAATCGCTGTGCCGCGACCTGGCCTCGCGGCGCCGCCGGGCCGGGGACGCCGAGCGCGAGGTGCGCGTCGTCCTCGCTCAACTGCTCCCCGACGGCGCGCCCGCCGCCGCGGTCGCCGCTGCGCTGGGGTGGAGCGAGCGCACGCTGCGCCGACGTCTGGCCGCGGAGGGGGTGGCCTACCAGGCGCTGCTCGACGACGTGCGGGCCGACCTCGCCGGCGCCCTGCTGGCCCCGCCGCTCGCCCTCCCGGTGCAGGAGGTCGCCCGGCGCCTCGGGTACGCCGACGCGACCACGTTCATCCGCGCCCACCGCCGCTGGACCGGTCGGACGCCGACCGGCCGCTGACGACAGCCGGCGACAGCTGACGAGTCGTCCGCCACCGCTCACCGACGTGACACCTGGGTGGGGGCGCCTGTTCACCGGCGACTGGTCGGTTGGGCACGTTCGAAGTCCGCGGGGCCCCGTGCCCCCGCCCGGAAGGAACTCCGGCATGTCCCAGATCGTGCTGCCCGCAACGCGGTCGCTCGCCGTCCCGCGCCCGGCCCGCCACGACCGGCGCGACGGCGTCCTGGCGATGCTCGGCCTCGCGCTCGCCTCGCTCGCGTTCGGCGCGATCGTCTCCGGTGATCCGGTGCCGGCCTCCGACGTCGCGCCCGTCCCGGCCGGCGCGGACGGCGTCGCCGGATCCGCCATCAGCGGCAGCGCCCAGCCGGGCCGCTGAGCCCGGCCGCCCGAGCCGGCGGCCGACTCCGTTCCCGGGTCTCCTCACCGGCCCGCAGCACCGCCACAGCATCACCACAGCATCACCGCAGCACCGCCTCATCACCCCGCACGCACGACCATCGGAGATCACCGCATGACCCTCGCCCCCGAGTCCCGTCGCACCCTGCCGCTCGTCGAGGTCGGCCCCGGCCTGCGACACGGCTCCCGCAGCTACGCCACCTGTCACTTCCGGTGCGCCAACGCCTGCGACCACCCCGAGCCGAACACCAGCGAGAACAACCACATCCGCGACGAGGTGGGCCACGCGCTCAAGCGCCGCACCCTGTTCACCGGCGCCGCGGGCCTCGGTGCCGTGGTCGCCACCGGTCTCGCACTCGACCCGCGCGCGGCCGCCGCCGCCGAGAGCGCGCCGACCGTCGCCCGCGGCGGCGCTGCCCGGGTGGCCGGCACCGACGACCTCGCGAAGGTCGAGTTCAAGCCCGTCGCCCCGAACAAGCGCGACGCGGTCGTCGTGGCCGACGGCTTCGACCACGACGTGGTCATGCGGTGGGGCGACCCGGTGCTCGCCGACGCCCCGGAGTTCGACGTCTACCAGCAGACGCCGGAGGCCGCTGCCAAGCAGTTCGGCTACAACAACGACTACGTCGGCGTCCTGCCGCTGGGCAAGAGCGCCACCGAGGCGCTGCTCGTGTGCAACCACGAGTACACCAACGAGAACATGATGTACCCGACCGGGAAGTACACCTCGGCGCAGATCAAGCAGCTCTCGATGGCCTACCACGGCATGTCCGTCGTCCAGATCACCCGCGGTCTCGTGCCCGGTTCCTGGGCGCAGTCGAGCGACCTGTCGAAGGCCGTCTACAACCGGCGCATCACCGCCACCACGCCCTTCCAGCTCACCGGCCCCGCCGTCGGCGACGAGCGCCTGAAGACCAAGCAGGACAAGTTCGGTGCGATCGTGAAGGGCACCTTCGCCAACTGCGCCGGCGGTCTCACCCCCTGGGGCACGGTGCTCTCGGGCGAGGAGAACTTCAACGGCTACTTCGACAAGTCCGGCAGCCTCGACTCCCGCTACACCGCCCAGTACGCCCGCTACGGCATCACCGGTTCGGGTTCGCGCGGCTGGAGCGAGATCGACTCGCGCTTCGACCTCTCGATCGAGCCCCACGAGGTGCACCGCTTCGGCTGGATCGTCGAGGTCGACCCGCTCAAGCCCAACGAGGCGCCGAAGAAGCACACGATGCTCGGCCGCTTCAAGCACGAGGGCGCGAACGTCGTCATCGCCAAGGACAAGCGCGTCGTGGTCTACATGGGCGACGACGAGCGCGGCGACTACATGTACAAGTTCGTCTCGGCCGGCACCTTCGACCCCGCGAACACCGCCAAGGCGCGCGCCAAGAACAAGCTGCTCCTCGACAAGGGCACGCTCTACGTCGCGAAGTTCACCGGCAACGGCACCGCGGACAGCAAGTACGACGGCACCGGTCAGTGGATCCCGCTGACCAGCGACACCCAGTCGTTCGTCGACGGGATGAGCGTCAACGACGTCCTCATCTTCACCCGCCTCGCCGCCGACAAGGTCGGCCCCACGAAGATGGACCGTCCCGAGGACGTCGACATCAACCCGGTCAACGGCAAGGTCTACGCGGCCCTGACCAACAACTCCAACCGCGGCAACGCGACCACGCCGGTCGACGAGGCCAACCCGCTGTCGACCTCGATGGTGCGCTCGGCCCTCGGTCAGCCCCTGACCTCGGCCAGCGGCAACCGCAACGGCTACATCCTCGAGCTCACCGCCGACGGCGACGACCACACGGCCACGACGTTCGGGTGGGACCTCATGCTGGTCTGCGGCGACCCGTCGGCGCCCGAGACCTACTTCGCGGGCTTCGACAAGTCCAAGGTCAGCCCCATCAGCTGCCCCGACAACGTCGCCTTCGACTCGCTCGGCAACCTGTGGATCGCCACCGACGGCAACGTGCTCGGCTCCAACGACGGCCTCTTCCGGGTCGCCGTCGAGGGCGCGAACCGCGGCCAGGTGCAGCAGTTCGTGACCATGCCGAAGAACGCCGAGACCTGCGGCCCGTTCATCACCGACAACAACCGGTCGCTGTTCTTCGCCGTCCAGCACCCCGGTGAGAGCGACACCGCCACGTTCGAGACGCCGACCAGCACCTGGCCGCACAGCGACGACTTCCCGCGTCCGGCGGTCTGCGTCGCCTTCCGCAAGCGCTGATCGGCCGACCTGCACCACCCTGCACCACCCAGCACGACGACCGCGGCCCCGGATCCGAGGAGGATCCGGGGCCGCGGCGCGTGTGCGGGAAGGGCGGGCGGGTGGCGTCAGGTGATCGTCATGCCGCCGTCGACCGGCAGGGTCTGCCCGGTGATGTAGCCGGCGGCGTCCGAGGCCAGGAAGACGACGGTGGCGGCCAGTTCGCGCGGGTCGCCCTTGCGGCCCGCGGGGATGCGCTGCTGCTGGCTCTCCAGGTAGCCCGGCGGGTACTGCTCGGTCATCTCGGAGGCGAAGAAGCCCGGCGCGATCGCGTTGACCCGGATGCCCTTGCGTCCGGTCCACTGCTGGGCCAGGTCGCGGGTGAGTCCGATGAGGCCCGCCTTCGAGGCGGCGTAGGCGGCCTGCGGCAGGCCGGCCGTGGTGATGCCGAGCACCGAGGAGATGTTGATGATGCTCGACCCCGGCGCCATCACGCGCCCGCACGCCTGGGCCATCCAGTAGCAGCCGTTGAGGTTGACGTCGATGACCTGGGTGAACTGCTCGACGGTCTCGCGGGTCGCGGGCACCGCGGTGCCGATGCCGGCGTTGTTGACCAGCACGTCGACGCGGCCGAACTCCTCCATCGCCAGGTCGATGATCCGCTGGCACGCGGCCGGATCGGCGACGTCGGTCTCGACGCACAGCGCGCGGCGTCCGGCCGCCTCGACCAGGGCCGCGGTCTCGGTGAGCCGGTCGGCGCGGCGGGCGCCGAGGACGACGTCGGCACCGGCCTCGGCGAGGCCCTGGGCGAAGGCGACCCCGAGGCCGCTGGAGGCGCCGGTGACGACGGCGACCTTGCCGTCGAGCCGGAACAGGTCGGTGAGGGTCATGGCCCGCACTGTAGCCACGCGCGGGAGCGGTATCATGCCGCCATGCATCGGACCCTGCTCCTTATCTAGCCGCGTCGTCCTCACCGGCCCAGCCGGACACGACGCGGCCGCCCCTCTGCGCGAGGGGCTTTTTCATGCCCGCACCGCGGGCGGACGGAGCGGGGCGGGGTCCCCCAGGCGCAAGAGAGATGACGATGAGCGAGACGCAGGCCAGCGAGAGTTACGACGTCAAGGCGGTCGAGGAGAAGTGGCTGCCGGTGTGGGAGCGGCTCGAGCCCTTCCGCGCCGACGACGACGCCGTGCTGGCGGGGGAGCGGGAGAAGAAGTACGCGCTCACGATGTTCCCCTACCCCAGCGGCGACCTGCACATGGGGCACGCGGAGGTCTTCGCGATCCACGACGTGATCTCCCGCTACTGGTGGCAGCGCGGCTACGAGGTGCTCAACCCGATGGGCTGGGACTCCTTCGGGCTGCCGGCCGAGAACGCCGCGATCCGCAACGACACCCACCCGGCCACCTACACCTACGCCAACATCGAGACCCAGTTCGCCTCGATGCAGCGCTACGGCACCAGCTTCGACTGGACCCGGCGGCTGCACACCTCCGACCCCGAGTACTACCGGTGGACGCAGTGGCTGTTCCTGCGCTTCCACGAGCGCGGCCTGGCCTACCGCAAGAACTCGCCGGTCAACTGGTGCCCGCAGGACCAGACCGTGCTGGCCAACGAGCAGGTTTTGGCCGACGGCACCTGCGAGCGCTGCGGCGCCGAGGTCACCAAGCGCGAGCTGACCCAGTGGTACTTCCGCACCACGGCCTACGCCCAGGAGCTCTACGACTGCCTGGACGAGCTGCAGCCCACCTGGATCGACAAGGTCGTCAACGCGCAGCGCAACTGGATCGGCCGCTCCGAGGGCGCCCACGTCAGCTTCGCCGTCGAGGGCCACGACCCGGTCACCGTCTTCACCACCCGCCCCGACACGCTGTGGGGCGCGACCTTCATGGTGGTGGCCGCCGACGCCAAGCTGGCGGCGTCCCTCGTCACCGACGAGCAGCGGCCCGCCCTGGAGGCCTACCTGACCGAGGTGCGCAAGGCCTCCGACATCGACCGGCTGGCCACCGACCGGCCCAAGACCGGCGTGTTCCTCGGCGTCCACGCCACCAACCCGGTCAACGGCGAGCAGCTGCCCATCTGGGCCAGCGACTACGTGCTGGCCGACTACGGCACCGGCGCGATCATGGCCGTGCCCGCGCACGACCAGCGCGACCTCGACTTCGCCCGCGCGATGGACCTGCCGGTGCGCATGGTCGTCGACACCGGCGACGACGACCCCGCCGTCTCCGGCGTCGCCACCACCGGCAACGGCACCTACGTGAACTCCGGGCCGCTGAACGGCCTGAGCGAGAAGGCGGCCGGCATCCGGGCCGTCATCGAGCTGCTCGAGGCCGGCGAGCACGGCACCGGCACCGTCAACTTCCGGCTGCGCGACTGGCTGCTGAGCCGTCAGCGCTACTGGGGCGCGCCGATCCCGATCATCCACTGCGCCACGTGCGGCGAGGTGCCGGTGCCCGACGACCAGCTGCCCGTCACCCTGCCCGACCTGCGCGGCGCAGACCTCAAGCCCAAGGGCACCTCCCCGCTCGGCGCGGCGACGGAGTGGGTGAACGTCGCCTGCCCGACGTGCGGTGGCCCCGCCACCCGCGACACCGACACGATGGACACCTTCGTGGACTCCTCGTGGTACTTCCTGCGGTTCCTCTCGCCGAACGACGAGACCCAGGCCTTCGACAGCGCGCTGGCGAAGGCGTGGGGGCCGATCGACCTCTACATCGGCGGCGACGAGCACGCCGTCCTGCACCTGCTGTACGCGCGGTTCTTCACCAAGGTGCTGCGCGACGCCGGCCTCATCGACTGGGACGAGCCGTTCTCGGCGTACCTCTCCCAGGGCAAGGTCATCAACAACGGCCGCAAGATGAGCAAGTCGCTGGGCAACGGCGTCAACCTGGGCGACCAGCTCGCCGAGTTCGGCGTCGACGCCGTCCGGCTGACGTTGATCTTCGCCAGCCCGCCGGAGGACAACATCGACTGGGCCGACGTCTCGCCGGCCGGGTCGCTGAAGTTCCTGCAGCGGGCCTGGCGGCTGGCCGGCGACGTGACCTCGCACCCGGGTGCTCCGGTCGCCGAGGGCGACGTCGCCCTGCGCCGGGTCACCCACCGCACCCTGCACGACGCGGCCCAGCTCATCGAGAGCTACCGGTTCAACGTCGTCGTCGCGCGCACCATGGAGCTGGTCAACGCCACCCGCAAGGCCATCGACTCCGGCTGCGGGCCGGCCGACCCCGCGGTGCGCGAGGCCACCGAGGCCGTCGCGATCCTGCTCTCGCTGGTGGCTCCGTACACCGCCGAGGAGATGTGGGAGCGGCTGGGACACGAGCCGACCGTCGCCCGGGTGGGCTGGCCGACCGTCGACGAGGCCCTGCTCGTGGAGGAGTCGGTCACCGCCGTCGTCCAGATCCAGGGCAAGGTGAAGGCGCGGCTCGAGGTCGCCCCCGACATCGCCGAAGCCGACCTGGAGGCCCTCGCGCTGGCCGACGCCGACGTCGTCCGCGCCATCGACGGCCGGCCGGTGCGCAAGGTCATCGTGCGCGCCCCCAAGCTCGTCAACATCGTGGTGTGACCGGCCGGTGAGCCAGCGCGTCGCCGTCGTCACCGACTCCACGGCCAGCCTCCCTGCGGAGCTGGCCGCGGAGCACGGTGTCGTCGTGGTGCCGCTCCAGGTGATCATCGGCGCGAGCGCCTACGACGAGGGTGCCCCCGAGGCGACCCCCGAACTCGTGGCGGCCGCCCTGCGGGCGTGGACGCCGGTGTCGACCTCGCGGCCCTCGCCCGAGCTGCTGCTGGCCCGCTACGAGGAGCTCGCGGCGCAGGGCTACGAGGCGGTCGTCTCGGTGCACCTGTCGGGGGAGATGAGCGGCACCGTGGAGTCGGCGCAGGTCGCCGCCCGCCGGGCACCGCTGCCCGTCGCGGTCGTCGACAGCCGCCAGGTGGGCATCGCCACCGGGTACGCCGCCCTCTCGGCAGCGGCGGTGGCCGCTGCCGGAGGAGACGTCGAGGCGGTCGCGGCGGCAGCGCGCGACCGGGCCGCCGCCAGCCTCTCGCTCTTCTACGTCGACACGCTGGAGTACCTGCGCCGCGGCGGCCGCATCGGGGCCGCGGCAGCGCTGTTCGGCGGTGCGCTCGCGGTGAAGCCGCTGCTGCAGATCACCGACGGGAAGGTCGGCTCGCTGGAGCGGGTGCGCACCACCGGCCGGGCGCTCGCGCGGTTGGAGGACCTCGCCGTCCAAGCGGCGGGCGAGCAGCGGGTCGAGGTCAGCGTCGCGCACCTGGCGAACCCCGACCGGGCCGCCGATCTGGCCGCGCGGCTGAGCGAACGGCTGGGGGAGCAGGTCGTCGGCGAGGTCGCCGCGGGCGAGCTCGGCGCCGTGCTCGGCGCCCATGTGGGGCCGGGGATGATCGCGGTCTGCGTCGCGCCGGTGCCCTGATTCCTGCCTGAGTCCTGACCTGAGTCCTGCCCGGGGCTCGTGTGGCGAGGCCACGAATCCTCCACAGGCGGGGGCGCCGCGCTGGTCCTCCCCAGATCGCAGCCGGCGGGTGCCCAGCACCCTGCGGCGTCCCTAGCGTCGAGGTATGCGAGCTCGGGTCTCGACCGATCACCAGGCGGCCGTCGATCGGCGGCTGGCCCTTCTGCGCGCGGAGCTCAACGGCACCTGGTCGCCCGCCTCCGACGGCGACGCCGCGACCGCTCCCGCCCCGACGGAGGACGACGCCCCTGTCGTCGTCCCCGGGCCGGCCACCTGGTGGGGAGGCACCACGCGGGTGCGGGGCGAGACGCCGGTCGAGCCTGATGCCGACGACGCGCTCGACCCGATCAGCGTGCCGGACCTGCCGGTCGGGACGCCGATCGGGGCGCCGGTCGGGGCGCCGCCGTCGCTGGCGGTGCCCGGGCGCCACGCTTCGCGACGCGCGGGTGAGTCGGTCTGGGCTCGCGTCGCCGAGGTCGCCGTCCCCGACACGCTGCGCGGTCGGCTCGCGCTCTCGCCCGGCGGGCTGACCACCGTGGCCCTCGTGCTCGCCCTCGGCCTCGGGCTCACCTGCTGGTTCCTGGTGCGCGCCCGGCCCAGCGCCGTCCCCGTGCCCGCGCCGAGTCCGGTCGGCGCGGCGGTTCCGGGCGATCCGCTCCCGTCCGCCTCGGCCGGGGCGGTCTCCGCGGTCCCCAGCGCCGCGCCGTCGGTCGCTCCCGCCGAGGTGACGGTCGACGTCGCGGGGCGGGTGCGCCGTCCGGGCATCGCCGTGCTGCCCGCGGGGTCGCGGGTGGTCGACGCGCTGGAGGCGGCGGGCGGGGCTCGCGCGGGCGTCGACCTGACCAGCCTCAACCTCGCCCGGGTGCTGGTCGACGGCGAGCAGATCCTGGTGGGCGTTCGGGGGGAGCCGGCATCGGGAGCGCAGCCGCCGGTGTCGGGATCGGCGGCGGCCGCTCCGGCGCCCGATCACCTCGTCGACCTCAACACCGCCGACGCCGCCGCGCTGGAGGCGCTCCCCGAGGTCGGCCCGGTCACGGCGCAGGCGATCATCGCCTACCGCACCGAGCACGGAGGCTTCGCCTCCGTCGACGAACTGCTCGACGTCGACGGCATCGGTGAGGCGACGTTGGCGCAGATCCGGCCCTGGGTGACGGTGTGAGGGCCTCCGCGGACGGCGATCCTGCCGACTCTGCCGATCCTGCCGCCCCGGCCGCTCGGCTCGACCTGCGGGCTCCGCTGCTCGCGATCGGCGCCTGGGCCGGAGCGCTCACCGGGCTCGCCGTGGCCGCTCGCGGCGCGGCCCTCGCCGGGCTCGCCCTCGGCGGCGTCGTCCTGGCGGCCTGCGCGGCGGCGGTGGTGCGGTCGCGCGCCCGCGGTCGCGTCAGCGCCACCACCGGCCCCGCCATCAGCGCCGCTCCCGGCATCACCGCCACGACCGCCGTCGCCGTGGTGGCTGTCGCCGCCACCGTGCTGCTGATCGCCGTCCTCCGCTCCGAGGACGTCGGCCGGGGGCCGGTCGCCGACCTCGCCGCACGACGCGCCTCCGCCTCGCTGCGCCTGGTGGTCACCGACGACCCCCACCGGGTGACGGGTCGGTTCGGCGACATCGTCGTCGTGCGCGCCCAGGTGCGGACCCTCGAGGCCGACCGTCGGCGCTGGCGGGTGCGGGCGCCGGTGGTGGTACTCGGCGACGCCGCCTGGAGCGGGGTCGCAGTGGGGTCCACCGTCGAGGTGCGAGGCCGGTTGGCACCTGCCGACGGCGACGCCGCCGCCCTCGTTGATCCCCGTGGCCCGCCGCAGGTGGTGGCCGCGCCCGATGTCTGGTGGCGGGTCTCGGCCCACGTCCGCGCAGCGCTGCGCGCCTCGGTCGCCGATCGACCGCCCGAGCAGGCCGGGCTGGTGCCCGCCCTGGTCGACGGTGACGATGCCTCGGTGCCGCAGGATCTCGCGGCCGACTTCCGCACCACCGGCCTCACCCACCTGCTCGCCGTCTCCGGCACCAACCTCACACTGCTGCTCGCGGCGATGCTCACGCTGGCCCGACTGATCGGCGTGCGGGGGCGGTGGTCGCTGCTCCTCGGTGCTCTCACCATCGCCGCGTTCGTGGTGCTGGCCCGTACCGAGCCCAGCGTGCTGCGGGCGGCGGTCATGGGAGCGGTCGCCCTGGTCGCCTTCGGGCCCGACGCCCGGCGGCGCGGACCACGGGCGCTCGGGGTCGCGATCGTCGTCCTGCTGCTCCTCGATCCGCGGCTCGCGGTCTCGGCCGGCTTCGCCCTCTCGGTGCTCGCGACCGCCGGCATCCTGCTGCTCGCTCCGGCCTGGTGCGAGGCGTTGGGTCGCTGGCTGCCCCGCTGGGTGGCGGAGGCGATCGCGGTGCCGGTCGCCGCCCAGGTGGCCTGCACCCCGATCGTCGCGGCACTGTCGGGCCAGGTGAGCCTGGTGGCCGTCGGGGCGAACCTGCTGGTGGCCCCGGTGGTCGGGCCGGCCACGGTGATCGGCCTGGCCGGCGGGCTCGTCCAGTTGGTGTGGCCCTGGGCCGGTGGGCTGCTCGGCACCCTCGCGAGCTGGTGCGTCGCGTGGATCGTCGTCGTGGCCCGCCACGGTGCCGATCTGCCGATGGCGGCGCTGGACTGGCGCAGTGGTCCCGCGGCGCTCACCGTGCTGGTGCTCGTGTGTGGGGCCGTCGCGGTCGCCGGACCTCGCCTGGTCTCGACCCGCGTCCGGGGAGCCGCGGTCGCACTCGCGCTCGTGGTGGTCGTGCTGGTCCGGCCGCCCACGCCCGGCTGGCCGCCGTCGGGCTGGGTGCTGGTGGCCTGCGACGTCGGGCAGGGCGACGGCCTGGTGCTGCGCGGAGACCGTCCGGGGAGTGCGGTGGTGGTCGACGTCGGGCCGGATCCGCGGGCGATCGACCGCTGTCTGGGCGAGCTCGGGATCCGGCGCATCGAGCTCCTCGTGCTCACCCACTTCCACGCCGATCACGTCGACGGCCTGGCCGGGGCCGTCGACGGGCGGGCCGTGGGGGGCATCCTCGTCACGACCCTGCTCGACCCACCGGGAGCGGTCGACGACGTCGAGGCGATCGCCGCCGCCGACGCGATCCCTCTGCACACCCTCACCGGCGGCCAGCACTGGCGCACCGACGGGATCGACTTCACCTCGATGTGGCCGCAGCCCGGCCCACCGCATCCAGGGCCGGGCGACGGCAGCACGGCCAACAACGCGAGCGTCGTCCTGCTCGCGGTGACCCGCGGGTTGCGCGTGCTGCTCACCGGGGATCTCGAACCCGACGGTCAGGCCCAGCTCGCCCGGGCGACGCCGGGGCTGCGGGTCGACGTCCTGAAGGTGCCGCATCACGGCAGCCGCTACCAGGACCTCGGCTGGCTCGCCTCGCTCCAGGCGCGGGTCGCCGTGATCAGCGTGGGCGCCGACAACGACTACGGGCATCCGGCCGCCTCCACGGTCGAGGCGCTGGAGGGCGACGGCACGCTGGTGTTCCGCACCGACCGCGACGGAGCCGTGGCGATCACCCAGCGCGACGGCGTCGCCACGGCGGTCACCCGGCCGTGAATCGTCGGCGGGTTGTGACAGGCTGGCCCCACCATGGCGCAGACCTCCTCCCGCACCGCGAACGGCCCTCGGGCAGCCGACCTGCTCGGTCGGGTCGTCCTGGTCACCGGCAAGGAGGAGTTCTTCAACGAGCGCTCGGTCCAGGCGGCACGGCGGGCGATCCGCGAGTACGACGCCGACGCCGAGCTGGCCGAGACCCTCGCCGCCGAGCTCAGCCTCGCCACGCTGGGCGAGCTCGCCGCGCCGTCCCTCTTCTCCACCACGCGCTGCGTCGTGGTGCGGGCCCTGGAGAACCTCCCGGAGGAGTCGGTCGAGGGCATCCTCGACTACGCCGGCGCCCCGGCCGACGATGTCGCGCTCGTGCTGGTGCACGGCGGTGGCGTCAAGGGCAGCGGCACGTTGAACAAGCTGCGCAAGCTGCCCACGGTGGTCGAGTGGAAGTCCGAGGAGCTCAAGGCCTCGGAGTTCCCCTCCTTCGTCGGAGCCGAGGTCCGGCTGCACGGGGGACGTATCGACCCCGAGGCCGCCTCGTTCCTCGTGCAGGCGGTCGGCCAGGATCTCCGCTCCCTCGCGGCGGCCGCCGACCAGTTGGCCCACGACTTCCCGGGCGAGGCGCTCACGGTCGAGAAGGTGCAGCGCTACTTCGGCGGGCGGGCCGAGGCGAAGTCCTTCGCCGTCGCCGACGCCGCCTTCTCCGGGCACCGCCAGCGCGCCCTCGAGGAGCTGCGCTGGGCGCTCGACGGCGGCACCGCGGCGGTCCTGGTCACCTCGGCGTTCGCCGGCAGCGCCCGCGGCCTCGCCCGTCTCCAGGGCGTACCGCGCGGCATGCGCGACGCCGACCTGGCCCGCGAGGTCGGCGTCCCGCCCTGGAAGCTGCGCACCCTGCGCGAGCAGTCCCGTGGCTGGAGCCCGGCCGGTCTCGCCGCGGCGGTGCGGGCCGTGGCGCGCGCCGACGCCGACGTGAAGGGCGCCGCCAGCGACGCCTCCTACACCCTGGAGCGTCTCGTGCTCACGATCGCGGGGCTGCGCGAGTCACGCTGACCGCGCGCCGGTGAAGGGCCCGGAACAGCAGAACGCCCCGACCGGTGCGGTCGGGGCGTTCGCACGCGTGGGGCGTCCGTCAGAGGGACGCGGCCTTCTTCGCGATGGCCGACTTGCGGTTGGCGGCCTGGTTCTTGTGGATGACGCCCTTGGAGGCGGCCTTGTCGAGCTTCTTGGCCGCGTCGCGGCCGAGCGCGACAGCGGTCTCCTTGTCCCCGGCCTCGGCGGCCTCGCGGAACTTGCGGATCGCCGACTTGAGGCCGGTCTTGACCGCCTTGTTGCGCTCGTGGCGCTTCTCGTTCTGCTTGTTGCGCTTGATCTGGGACTTGATGTTCGCCACTGATGTGCCTTCGGATCGAAATCGGATGCGGAGCGGAAGTCTGTGGGTCGGCGCAGGCAGCCGCCGCGCGACGCACGAGGTTAACAGTGCGCGTCGTCCGGCCTCAAATCCTCAGCGGGCGCCGGAGACCCCGTCGGCCACGACGGCGGACGTCCAGCCGCGGCGCTCGGCCAACCACGACCAGCACACCTCGCCCTGCCAGCGCTGGGCGACCCGGATGTGGGGCGAGGTCGGCGGGACCGCCTCGGCGGCCATCGCGAGGAAGTAGCCGGTGACCAGCGCCAGCCAGGCGTCGATGTGGGCCGGCGGCACGTCCGCAGTGAGCGGGTGGGCGGCGAGCAGCGGCTCGACGTCGAGCCCGTCGCCGCGCGGGCCGATGAGCAGCAGCACGCTGTCGATCCACGGTGCCCCGGCGACCGGCCAGTTCCAGTCGCACAGCAGCACCCGGCCGTCGTCGCAGAGCAGCAGGTTGTCGTCGCGGATGTCGGTGTGGACGATCGCCTCGCCGGCCGTCGCCTCGGCGAAGCCGGCCGCGAGCTCCGCCGCCTCGGCGGCGTGGGGGAGGGCGGCCAGGGCGGGGCGCTCCCAGAAGGCCGGCCAGTCGGCGAACTCCCGCCCGACCGGGGTCAGGCCGAGCACGTCGGGGGCCGTGGCGAGGTGCGGGGCGGTGGCGGTCAGCATCGCCAGGACGGCGTTCACGTCGTCCTGCCGCCAGGGGCGCTGGGGCTGGCGGGCCTCGACGTACTCGATGCCGAGCACCACCCAGTCGTCCCAGCCGTCGGTGGCCGGTCCGCCGTCGGGGCCGACCCCGAGGGTCCAGAGCAGACGGGGCGCCGGTGCGCCCTCGGGGAGGCCGCGCAGCTTGCGGGCCTCCTCCCGGTAGGCCTCGGCGAAGATCCGTTGCGCCTGCACCGAGGCCGCCTTGACGAAGTGGCGCCCGCCGTCGGCGTCGATGAGCACCGAGGCGAGCCCCGGGGTGAAGCCGGCGTCGCAGGAGATCGCCTCGACGATCGGGGCGCCGCACTGCTGCTCGATCGCCCGACGCAGCGCGGGCGGCAGGAAGCTCCACTGGAGCCGCCGGGCCGTGTTGCCGTGAGGGATGTGTCCTGCCACCCGCGCACTGTGACGCGCCGACGCCCGCCCGGACAACTCGGTATCCGGGCGGGCGTCGGGTGGGGGTATCGGGAGGGCCGGGGAGGTCGGCGCGGGATCAGGCGATGCGCAGCGCGCGCAGCTCGCGGCCCAGCCGCTCGCGCAAGCTCAGCCGGGCCGGGACGGCGTCCGGAGCGGGCGTCGCTGCGGGGGTGCGGGCGACGCCGGCGCGGGCGATGTCGATGAGGGTCGCGCCGTCGATCCCGGTCGTCAGCGCCATCCAGTTCTCCTCCGAGGCCCGCAGGCGGCGCAGGGCCGGGCGGTCGGCGTAGGCGTCGAGGAGGGCGCGGGCACCCGGGAGTTCGCGGGCGGTCGTCGCCCAGGCCGCGGCTGCGGCGTGCTCGGGGCCGACGTCGGTGAGCGGGACGTCGAGCTCCCAGGCCTGCTCCAGCCGGGCCTGCAGGCGGCGGATCCAGGTGCCGTAGACCTGGACGAGGAGGTCGTCGAGGTCGTCGTAGCCCTCCGGCACCCGGTCGATGCGGACGGCGTGGGCGGGTTCTCCGGCGGCGATCCGTGCGTCGAGGTCGTCGAGCAGGTCGCGCACCCCGGCGGAGCGGAGGTGGACGCGCTGCCAGGTGGGGGAGGGTGCGGTCGTCATGACGACGACGCTAGGGATCCGGCCACCCGCCGGGCTGCCACCGGTGGTCGGGTCCTGGCGACCCTCCCAGGGGCGGAGCGCGCAGCGGCCCGCTCCGCCCGGAGTCGGATGTGCAGCCGGTCACCTCGCCCTACGCTGAGCACCGTGCGTGCCCTGCTGATGCGCGTCACCCTGCAGGTGGCCGCGACCCACGACCGGTGGGTCGCGAACGGGTACCCGGCGTTCCCGCTGTGGATCCCGCTGCTCATCCACAGTGTGCTGGGCGGTTCCGCGCTCGTCGTCGTCCTGCAACGGCCGCTGGCCGACATGCCGGCCGCGGCCGCGCTCGTGCTGGTCGCGCTGCTCCCGTGGTCGGTCTCCTCCCTCGGCCGCGTCGCTCCGGCGCCCCTTTTCTGGGTGTTCACCGGCGGCGCGACGCTGCTGCTGATGCACCGCTATCCGGTGGAGTACGACTTCGCCCCGGCGCTGCTCGTGCTGATGGCCGGCGAGCTCGGCGCCTGCCTGCCGCTCCTGCGCAGCGGCCTCGCGGTGGCCGCCACGCTCCCGCTGGTGCTCGTGCTCGTCGCCGACGGCACCCTGCCGATCGAGGCGAGCGGGGTGTGGCTGGCGGCCATCGTGATCGGGTGGGACGTCGGCTTCATCATGCGCTTCCAGCAGCTGCGCTTCGAGGCCGAGCGGCGCAGTCAGGCCGAACGCACCCGGCAGGCCACGCTCGAGGAGCGCCAGCGCATCGCGCGGGAGATCCACGATCTCGTCGCCCATTCCCTCAGCGTCACGATGCTCCATCTCACCGCGGCACGCCGCGATCTCGAGGACGGCGAGGACCCCGCCGAGGTCGCCGCAGCCCTCCACGACGCCGAGCGGGTCGGCCGGCAGGCGATGAACGACATCCGCGGGGTCGTCGGGCTGCTCGGTCAGGCCGAGACCGGCGGTGCCCGCGCCTCGTTGCCGGGACTCGCCGACGTCCCCGAGCTCGTCGACGACTTCCGGGCCGCCGGCCTCGACGTCGTCCTGCTGGTCGATCACGCGCAGGGCGCGGGCGACGACGTCCCACCGGCGACGTCCCTCGCGCTCTACCGGATCGTGCAGGAGTCGTTGGCCAACGTCGCCAAGCACGCGCCCGGCTCGCGGGCCCTGGTCCGCCTCGACCTCGACAGCGACCACGGACTGCTGACCATCCGCAACCCGGTGCCCCGCGGCGCGACCCGCAACGCCGACGGCTCGGGGCTGCGCGGCATGGCCGAGCGCGCCGAGCAGATCGGGGCGCGCTTCACCGCCGGCGTCGAGGGACGGCTCTGGACCGTGCGGGTCGTGCTCCCGCGGGCCGAGGACGACGCCCTGGCACCGCTGCTGGCCTGCTTCCCGCTGCCGGCGCTCTCGACGATCCGCCGGGTGGTGACGCAGTGAGCATGGCGACGCCGGAGGAGCTGGTGCGCGTGCTGCTGGTCGACGACCAGGAGCTCGTGCGCTCGGGCCTGCGCCGCATCCTGCGCCGCCGCGACGGCATCGAGGTCGTGGGCGAGTGCGAGGACGGCGACCAGGTGGCCGCCGCGGTCGCCGCGCACGCCCCCGACGTGGTGGTGATGGACCTGCGGATGCGCCGGGTCGACGGCATCACCGCCACCCGCGCGCTCGCGGCCGACCCCGCGGCGCCGCCGGTGCTGGTGCTCACCACGTTCGACGACGACGAGCTGCTCTCCGGCGCCCTGCGCGCCGGAGCCGCCGGGTTCCTGCTGAAGGACAGCCCCGCCGAGGATCTCGTGCGCGCCGTCCGAGCGGTGGCCGCCGGGCAGGCGCTGCTCGATCCCACGGTGACCGGGCGCGTGCTCAGCGCCTACCGGGCCGCGCCGTCCGCGGTCGCGGCGAGCGACGCCGTCGAGGAGCTCACCGCCCGCGAGCTGGAGGTGCTGCGGCTGATGGGGCGCGGTCTGACCAACAGCGAGATCGCCGCGACCCTGGTCATCTCGGAGGTCACGGTGAAGAGCCACATCGGCCGCATCTTCCTCAAGCTCGACCTGCGCGACCGCGCCGCGGCCATCGTCTACGCCTTCGACCGCGGTCTGGTCGCTCCCGCCGGCTGACTCCCCGACTGACGCCGGTTCCCGGCTTCGGTTCGGCCCGCGGCCCGGGGGATGGGAGAATGGCCGGACGACGTCCGCACCGCCACCCGATCGAGAGACCCGAGACACTCCGTGCCCGCTGTCCCGCCCCAGGCCGCACCCCAGCCCGGCCGCACCGATCCGTCGGTCATCCGCAACTTCTGCATCATCGCCCACATCGACCACGGCAAGTCCACGTTGGCCGACCGCATGCTGCAGCTGACGGGCGTCGTCGACGAGCGCAGCGCGCGGGCCCAGTACCTCGACCGCATGGACATCGAGCGCGAGCGCGGCATCACGATCAAGAGCCAGGCGGTGCGCATGCCGTGGCGGGTCGCGCCGGGCAACGAGCAGGGCGCCGAGCCCGGCGACTACGTGCTCAACATGATCGACACCCCGGGCCACGTCGACTTCACCTACGAGGTCTCGCGGTCCCTCGAGGCCTGCGAGGCCGCGATCCTGCTGGTCGACGCAGCCCAGGGCATCGAGGCGCAGACCCTGGCGAACCTCTACCTGGCGATGGGCGCCGACCTGCACATCATCCCGGTGCTCAACAAGATCGACCTGCCCAGCGCCAACCCCGAGAAGTACGCCGCCGAGCTGGCCGGACTCGTCGGCTGCGACCCCGACGACGTCCTGCGGGTCAGCGCGAAGACCGGCGTGGGTGTCGAGGAGCTGCTCAACCACGTCGTCCAGCAGACGCCGCCGCCGGTGGGCGACGCCGACAAGCCGGCGCGTGCGCTGATCTTCGACTCCGTCTACGACACCTACCGCGGTGTCATCACCTACGTGCGTGTCGTCGACGGCAAGCTCAACCACCGCGACCGCATCAAGATGATGTCGACCAACGCCACCCACGAGATGCTCGAGATCGGCGTCATCAGCCCCGAGCAGGTCAAGGCCGGCGAGCTCGGCGTCGGCGAGGTCGGCTACCTCATCACCGGCGTGAAGGACGTGCGCCAGTCGCGGGTCGGCGACACCGTCACCACTCAGAACCACGGCGCCACCGAGGCGCTCGGCGGGTACAAGCACCCCAACCCGATGGTCTACGCCGGTCTCTACCCGATCGACGGCGACCAGTTCGGCGATCTGCGCGAGGCGCTGGAGAAGCTGCAGCTCAACGACGCCGCGCTCACCTACGAGCCGGAGACCTCCGGCGCGCTGGGCTTCGGCTTCCGCTGCGGCTTCCTCGGTCTGCTGCACATGGAGATCACCCGCGACCGCCTCGAGCGCGAGTTCGGTCTCGACCTCATCTCCACCGCGCCCAACGTGGTCTACGGCGTCGTCATGGAGGACGGCACCGAGCACGAGGTCACCAACCCCAGCGAGTTCCCCGAGGGCAAGATCCGCGAGGTGCACGAGCCCGTCGTCCGGGCCACGATCCTCAGCCCCAGCGACTACATCGGCACGATCATGGAGCTGTGCCAGACCAAGCGCGGCACGCTCCAGGGCATGGACTACCTGTCCGAGGACCGTGTCGAGATGCGCTACACGCTGCCGATGGGCGAGATCGTCTTCGACTTCTTCGACCAGCTGAAGTCGCGCACCAAGGGCTACGCCTCCCTCGACTACGAGCGCTCCGGTGAGCAGGTGGCCGACCTGGTGAAGGTCGACATCCTGCTCCAGGGCGAGCCGGTCGACGCGTTCTCCGCGATCGTGCACAAGGACGCCGCCTACTCCTACGGCGTGATGATGGCCGGCAAGCTCAAGGAGCTCATCCCGCGCCAGCAGTTCGAGGTGCCGATCCAGGCCGCCATCGGCGCCCGGGTGATCGCGCGCGAGAACATCCGCGCCATCCGCAAGGACGTCCTCGCGAAGTGCTACGGCGGCGACATCACCCGTAAGCGCAAGCTGCTGGAGAAGCAGAAGGAGGGCAAGAAGCGCATGAAGATGGTCGGGCGCGTCGAGGTCCCCCAGGAGGCCTTCGTGGCCGCGCTCTCCACCGGGGGCGGCGGCGCGGAGAAGGCCGGCAAGAAGTAGGCGCGTCGTGCAGGTACTGCCCGTCGCCGACGACCAGTGGGACGTCGTTGCGTGGCTGTGGCAGGACTTCCGGCACGACCTCGCGCCGGCCGTCGACGGCTTCCCGTACGCCGACGGGCGCTACCGGCACGAGTGGCTCGACGCCTATCCCGCGCCCGATCGGCACGGGTACCTGGCGTGGCGTCCGCACCCGAACACCGGTGACGACGCCCCGATCGGCTTCGCGCTGGTGCGACCCGGTGAGCAACGCGAGCATCTCCTCCAGGCCTTCTTCGTCGTCCCGGCCGCGCGCCGCGGCGGTGTCGGCCTCGGATTCGCGGCCGAGGTGATCGGCCGGCACCCGGGCGGCTGGGAGATCCCCTTCCAGCACCTCAACACCGCCGCCGGACCCTTCTGGCGGCGGGTGGCCGACGCGCTCTGGGGCGAGGGCTGGGTCGAGACGACCGAGGCCGTGCCCGGCCGCCCCGACGTCCCGCCGGACCATTGGATCCGGACGGTCTGAGCTCGTCACTCCAGTCCCAGCAGTGAGATGAGTCCGGCGGTGGACGTACGAAACGTCAGCTGACCAACGACAGCGGCGTAGGGGGCCACCGGGCGGCCGGTGACTCAGACCAACGGCCCCCACCACCCCCGTGATGGGATGACGCCGTGGCCCTCGTGACCCTCCCGCCGTCGTTCACGGCCATCGCCGCCCGCGGTCCGGCGTGGGCGGGGTTCGTGGAGTCGGTGCCGCGGCTGCTTCGCGATCTGCTGGGGGAGTGGGAGCTCGTCGTCGACGGCGAGCCGACCCACGGGTACTGCGCGCTCGTCGTCCCGGTGCGCACGCGGGAGCGGGCCGACGCCGTCCTGAAGATCGGGTTCGTCGACGAGGAGTCCGAGCACGAGGCGCTGGCGCTGCAGCACTGGCACGGTCGCGGTGCCGTGACGCTGCTACGGGCCGATCCGCGCCGCGGCGCCCTGCTGCTGGAGCGGCTGGCATCGCGCGATCTCGGCGAGGAGTGGGACGTCGCGGCGTGCGAGACGGTCGGGGAGCTGTACCGCGGCCTCCACCTGCCGGCTCCGCCCCAGCTGCGTCTGCTCTCCGTGCTGTGCGAGGACTGGGCGGCCCGGTTGGCCGCTCTCCCGCGCTCGGCGCCGCTCCCGCGGCGGATGGTCGAGCAGGCCGCCCACCTGGCCCGCGACCTCGCCACCGACACCGCCACCGACGGTCGACTGCTGCACACCGACCTGCACTACGCCAATGTGCTGGCCGACCCGACGGCCGGCGGCTGGCGCGCCATCGACCCCAAGCCGCTGTCCGGCGACCCCCACTTCGAGCCGGCGCCCCTGCTGTGGAACCGCTTCGACGAGCTGGCCGGCGACGTGCGCGACGGCGTCCGCCGCCGCTTCCACGCGGTGATCGACGCGGCCGGCCTGGAGGAGGACCGCGCTCGCGACTGGGTGATCGTGCGGATGCTCGTCAACGCCCTGTGGCGTCTGGAGGACGACGCGGCCGAGATGCGCCGCCTCGACACCGCCTCGTGGCTGACGATGTGCCTCGCGATCGCGAAGGCCGTGCAGGACTGAGCCCCGGGGGAGGAGGCCCCCTCAGTGCTCCCGGGGTGAGCCGAAGGTGGCCGCGACGTCGCCCCACGGGTCGGCGTGCGTGCGGCCGACCGCGCGGAGGCGGGCCGGGCGGCGCCGGATGACCTCGTTCAGCACCGGTGCGGCGAGTCGGAACGCGTAGCGGCGTGCTCCAGCGCGGTCGTGCACCTCCTGGAGCAGGTCGGGCCAGCTGATGCGCTGGTAGTCGAGCACGGCCTGGGACTCCGCGGTGTCCATCCAGTCGGTGGCGAACCAGCTGGCGTCGTCGTCGGGGTCGCCGGGGCGCCCGGGCGGGACGGCGTCCTCGAGGCCCATCGCGGCGGTGATGGCCGGGGTGATGGCGCCCTGGACGAGCCGATGGGTCTCGTCGCCGCCGATGAGGAAGGTGCGCCCGGCCACCGCGGCGAGGACGTCGTCGGGCAGCGCGACGGCCGCGGCGAAGGCGCGGGCGACGTCGCGCACCTCGACGGTGGTGATGCGCTGGTCGGTGGGCAGCATGCCCTCGAAGTCCATCGAGGCCATCCCGGTGCCGGCGCCGCCGACGTCGGCGCTCAGGACGCCGCCGAGGCGCAGCACCGCGAAGGAGGCGAGCCGCTCGCGCACGAGCGTCTCGGCCTCGACCTTGTGCTCGCCGTAGAGATCGGACGGCGCCACCGGCGTCGCCGCGGTGAGCAGGTCGCTGGTGCGGTGCGGGTTGCGGCGGCCGTAGACGGCCACGCTGGAGGCCAGCACGAACCGCGGCGGTGCGGACGCCGCCGCCACCGCCTCGACCAGGTGGCCGGTGGCCTCGACGTTGACCCGCCGGGCGAGCCCCGGGCGCTGGTAGCAGGCCGGGGGGATCACCGCGGCCAGGTGGACGACGGCGCGCGGCCGGTTCGACCAGACGAGGTGCCGCGTCTGGTGCTCGTCGGTGAGGTCGGCGGGGTCGGCCCGGAACGCGCCCCGCTCGCCGTGCAGGCGACCGAGACGGCGCGCCCAGCGGTGGAAGGCGGGGGTGTCGAGATCGCTGGCGACGACGGCGCGGCCGTCGGCGAGCAGCCGCTCGACGACCGCGCGCCCCACCAGCCCGAACGCGCCGGTGACGAGCACGGGGTCGCGCAGGCGAGGTGCGAGGGATCCCATGGCCCGAAACTAGCGCTCGGGGACGACGTCCGGGGAAGGGTCGGAGGTCAGGATCGCCTCCAACGCACGACGGTGCCGACGGTAGGCCGAGCGTCCCGCGTCGGTGATGCGGAAGGTCGTCGTGCTGCCACGGCCCCGACCGCTCTTGCGCACCTCGACGTAGCCCGCCGCCTCGAGCGCGCTCATCTGCTTGGACAGGTCGGAGTCGCTGACCGCCAGCCGTTCGCGCAGCGCCGGGAAGGTCGCCTGGGTCGAGATCTCCAGGATCGCCATCGCCGCCAGCCGTTTGGGGGCGTGGATCAGCGGGTCGAGGTCGTCGATCACGCGAGCTCCCGGCGCAGCCGTGCCGCGATCCGCGCGTAGGAGGCCTCGTACCAGGCGATGGCGGCGCCCGCGCCGACGGCGGCGAGGGGGATCGAGACGACGGGGCCCAGGACGGCGTCCGCGCCGACCACGACCAGGACGAGGACGACGGCGAGCGCCCACAGCACGCGGGCGAGCCGGCGCAGCGGTGCGGGTGCGGCGCGGCCGTCCCGCGGGAGGGCGCCGTGCCGACGTGCGTACCAGCCGAGGAAGAGGAACGCGATCACGACCGGTGAGAGCGACAGGGCGAGCTGAGCCAGGGGCGAGGACGGGTCGAGATCGATCGTCGTCACCAGCCAGGCGGCCCAGGCGGCCCAGGCGAACGGGTACCAGCGGCCGAGCCGCGGGTAGTCGATGAAGGGGGAGGCCTCGGCGCGCAGCAGGGCGCGGTGGGCCTCGGTGAGCTGTTCCCGAGAGGTTTCCATGACGGAAAGCATAGGCGCGACTTTCCGAAAAGGAAAGTGATCCGCGGCCGGGGATCGTGCGAGGATCCGGTCATGGCCCAGCTGCTGTCGGTGAACGTCGGACTGCCCCGCGAGACGGACTGGGCGACCATCGGTCGCACCTCCATCGACAAGACCGCGGTCGAGGGGCCGGTGCGGGTGCACGCCCTCGGCCTCGAGGGCGACCAGGTCTCCAACCGCAAGTACCACGGCGGTCTCGACAAGGCCGTCTACGCCTTCGCCGTCGAGGATCTGCGGCTGTGGGCCGAGCGGCTCGGCGAGCCGGTGGCGCCGGGGCAGTTCGGGGAAAACCTCACCACCGAGGGCATCGACGTCAACGAGGCCGAGATCGGCGAGCGGTGGCGCATCGGCACCGTGCTGCTCGAGGTCCGTTCCGTGCGCACGCCTTGTGCTGAGTTCAAGCGCTGGATGGGCCACTGCGGCTACGACGACCGGGCCTGGGTCAAGCGGTTCGCGGCCGAGGGGCGCCCCGGGCCGTACCTGCGGGTGCTCGAGGAGGGCGTGCTCGCGGCCGGCGACGCCGTCGAGGTCGTGCACCGTCCCGGCCACGGCGTCAGCGTCTCGACCTTCTACCGGGCGGTGAGCACCGACCGCACCCTGCTGCCGCGGTTGCTGGAGGTCCCCGACCTGGTGCCGGAGGCCCGCGACAAGGCCGAGAAGTACGTGCGGGCTCTCGCCGGAGGCCAGGAGGACGTCGCGCTGCCGTCGTAAGGGCGGACATGTGACCCGCGAGTAGGGATCGTGATCTAAGTTACTCCGCATGGCGATCGTGCGAGACACCAGCTTCGTGGACCACCTGCCGCAGAACGTGGCCGTCCAGTTCCTCGACCGGGTGGCGAAGAGCCCCGAGGTCGAGGCGTTCCGCTTCCCCGTCGGCACCGCGTGGGAGTCCGTCACCTGGCGCCAGGCCGGCCGCCAGGTCGAGCGGCTCGCCGCGGGCCTGCTGGCACTGGGCCTGCAGGCCGAGGAGCGGGTGGGCATCGCGTCCGGCACCCGCTATGAGTGGATCCTGGCCGACCTCGCGGTCATGTGCGCCGGTGGCGCCACCACCACCGTCTACCCCTCGACCAACGGCGACGACGTCGCCTACATCCTCGCCGACTCCGGTTCGCGGGTCGTCTTCGCCGAGGACGCCGAGCAGGTCGCCAAGCTGGTCGCCTTCCGCGAGCAGCTGCCCGACGTCGTCCGGGTCGTGACCTTCGAGAAGGTCGACGCCCCCGACGCCCCGGAGGGCTGGGTCGTCGGCCTGGAGCAGCTCGCGAGCGAGGGCGAGGCCTACCTGGCCGAGCACCCGGGTGCCGTCGAGGAGGTCGCCCGCGGCATCGCGCCCGACGCCCTGGCCACCCTCATCTACACCTCCGGCACCACCGGCCGCCCCAAGGGCGTGCGGCTGCTGCACCGCTCCTGGGTCTACGAGGGCGAGGCCATCCGGGTGCAGGATATCCTGCACGAGGACGACCTGCAGTTCCTGTGGCTGCCGATGGCCCACGCCTTCGGCAAGGTGCTGCTCTCGGCCCAGCTGGCCTGCGGCTTCGCCACCGCCATCGACGGCCGCGTCGACAAGATCATCGACAACCTCGCCGTCGTCCGCCCGACCTTCATGGGTGCGGCCCCGCGCATCTTCGAGAAGGCCTACGCCCGCATCGTCACCATGACCGAGAGCGAGGGCGGTGCGAAGAAGAAGATCTTCGACCAGGCCTTCAAGGTCGGGATGGCCGTCGACGAGCTCAAGCGCGCGGGCAAGCCCGTGCCGCTGCCGCTGAAGCTCCAGCACGGTCTCTTCGACAAGCTCGTCTTCGCCAAGGTGCGCGAGCGCTTCGGTGGCCGGGTGAAGTTCTTCATCTCCGGCTCCGCGGCCCTCAATGCCGACATCGCGAACTGGTTCCACGCCGCCGGCATCCTCATCCTCGAGGGCTACGGCATGACCGAGAACGCCGCCGGCGCCTCGGTCAACCACCCCGACGACTACAAGATCGGCACCGTCGGCCCCGCGCTGCCGGGCACCGAGATCAAGATCGGCGAGGGCGACGAGGTGCTGCTGCGCGGCCCGCACATCATGGCCGGCTACCACAACCTGCCCGAGGAGACCGCCAAGGCGCTGGACGCCGACGGCTGGCTGCACACCGGCGACAAGGGCGCCCTCGACGCCGACGGCCACCTGCGCATCACCGGCCGCATCAAGGACCTCTTCAAGACCTCCGGCGGCAAGTACATCGCCCCGCCGGCGATCGAGGCCAAGTTCAAGGCCATCTGCCCGCTGGTCAGCCAGTTCATGGTCTTCGGCAACGAGCGCAACTTCGTCGTCGCGCTCATCACCATCGACCCCGATGCCGCCACCGCATGGGCGGCCGAGAACGACATGGCCGGCGCGAGCTACACCGACGTCGTGCGCAGCGAGCGCATGCGCGCGGTGATCGGGGAGTACGTCGAGGAGCTCAACGGCAAGCTCAACCGGTGGGAGACCATCAAGAAGTGGGACATCCTCGACCACGACCTCTCCATCGAGAGCGGTGAGCTGACCCCGTCGTTGAAGGTGAAGCGCAACGTGGTGGAGGATCGCAACAAGGAGCGCATCGACGCGTTCTACCAGTGATCTCCGGCTGATCTCCGGCTGATCTCCGGCTCATTCCAGCCCGGGGACCGCCCGGGGCGGACCGGCAGTGGACTCCCGGTTGATTTGTTCGAACAGGTGTTCGATGATGGGGCGTGGCCACCACCGTCCCTCCTCCGAGCGATCAGGTGGCCCTGCTGCGCCAGCGCATCGCGCGGCTGGAGCGGGGCGGCCTGGTCGGCACCGACGCCGGCGTCGACCTCGTCACGCACCCTGATCTCGCCCCGGTCCTGCGGCTGCGCGCCGGGGCCGCCTACAGCGTCGACAGCACCACCCTGACCCTCGCCCTCATGGCCGGACCCTCCGGCGCGGGCGCCTGGTGCGGGGTCGTCGGCATCGACGACCTCGGTCTCGAGGCAGCCGCCCAGTGGGGGGTCGACCTCGAGCGCACCGTGCTGGTGCCCGACCCCGGCGAGCAGTGGGTCGAGGCCGTCGCCGCGCTCGTCGACATCGCCGACCTGGTGGTGCTGCGCCCGCCCCGTGGGCGCATCGCGCCGTCCCTGGCCGAGCGGCTGGCCGCCCGGCTGCGTGAGCGCTCGGCGGCGCTGGTCGTGCAGGGGGAGTGGCCGCGGTGCGCCGCCCGGCTGCGCCTGGCCGAGGTGTCGTGGTCGGGGGTCGGGCGCGGTGAGGGCCTGCTGCGTGCCCGGCGCGCCGTCGTCGAGGTGCATCGCGGCTCCGCGCCCCCGCAGCGGCTCGTGCTGGGCGGCGAGCCGGTGCCCGCGAGCACCCCGATGCCGATGTGGGCGGCGGACGCCGGATGAGCGCCCGGGTCTTCGTCGTCTGGTGCCCCGACTGGCCGGTGGTCGCCGCCCTGGCCGAGGAGTCCGGCGGGTCGGGGAGCGCGGTCCCGGCAAGCCGTCCCGCCGCCGTGCTCGCCGCCCACCGGGTGGTGGCCTGCACCGACACCGCCCGCACCTTCGGCATCCGGCGCGGCATGCGCCGCCGCGACGCCCAGGGCCGCTGCCCCGAACTGCTGCTCCTGCCCGACAACCCCGACCGCGACGCCCGCGCCTTCGAGACGGTGCTCGCGGTGCTGGAGGAGATCCGGCCCGGCGTGGCGCTGCTGCGCCCGGGCCTGGCCGCGCTGCGCTCGCCGGGCCGCTTCTACGGCGACGAGGCCGCCACCGCCGCGGTGATCGCCGAGCGGCTCGTGACCGCCGGGGTGTGGGACTGCCGCATCGGCGTCGCCGACGACCTGCTCACCGCCGAGCAGGCCGCCCGGCTCGCCGGCCCGCAGGAGTCGCGCATCGTGCCGCCCGGCGGCGCCCGCGACTTCCTCGTCGACCTGCCCGTCGAGGTCATCGACGACGCCGACGCCGTCAGCCTGCTGCGCCGCCTCGGGCTCACCACGCTGGGCGACCTGCTGCCGCTGCCGGCCCCCGACGTCCGTACCCGCTTCGGGGCGGCCACCTCGCGGCTGCACCAGGTGCTCGGCGGCGTCGAGAGCGCCCGGTTCGCCCCGCGCGTCCCGCCGCCCGACCTCGTCGTCGACATCGCCTTCGAACCCGCGCTCGACTCCGCCGAGACCATCTGCTTCTCCGCCCGCCGCACCTGCGAGCAGCTGGTCGCCGGGCTGCTGCAGCGCCGGCTGGTCTGCACCGAGCTGCGCATCGAGGTGCTCACCGAGGGCGAGCCCGCGCTGCTCGCCCGCAGCTGGCTGCATCCGCGCTGGTTCACCGCCGCCGACGTCCTCGACCGGCTGCGCTACCAGCTCGCCGGCCAGGGCGCCGGGCAGGGTGTCGGGCTCGGGTCGGTGCACGCCGGGGTCACCGGGCTGCGGTTCGTGCCCGAGATCGTCGTCCCCGAGCACGTGCACGCCGAGGCGCTGTGGGGCGGCACCGACGCCCGCGTCGAGCGCGGCATCGCCCGGCTCCAGGGCCTGCTCGGCCACGACCGCGTGCTCACCCCGGTCGTGCAGGGCGGGCGCTCCCCGGCGGCCCGGCAGACCCTCGTGCCCTGGGGCGAACGCCCGCACGGGCTGCGGCCCAGCGACCTGCCCTGGCCCGGCGCGCTGCCCGGCCCCGCGCCGTCCCGGGTCTTCCCGGTGCCGTGGCCGGTGCAGATCCACGACGGCCGCGGCCGGCCCGTCGTCCTCGACGAGCGCGGGCTGCTCAGCGGCGAACCCACCCGTCTGCATCTGGAGGACCGCTGGCAGCCGATCGTCGGCTGGGCCGGTCCGTGGCCGGTCGAGGAGGGCTGGTGGGAGGAGGAGTGGTGGCGCGAGGACGCCGCC
Organism: Nocardioides fonticola; assembly: GCF_039536805.1. NCBI lineage: Bacteria > Bacillati > Actinomycetota > Actinomycetes > Propionibacteriales > Nocardioidaceae > Nocardioides > Nocardioides fonticola. The sequence continues at coordinate 193,893 of NZ_BAAAZH010000010.1, forward strand.
CGCCGCGCCCCGACGATGCGCGTCCAGGTCGTCGGCGCCGACGGCCGCGCCTGGCTGGTCACCCACCTCGGCGGCGCCTGGGAGGCGGTCGCGGGCTATGAGTGAGCGGTCGCGCTGATGGGCTTCAGCAACCCCGCCGTGCCCTGGCAGGAGCTCGAGCGCCGGCTCTCGGGTCGCTCCGCGCCGCCGCCCGAGGCGCCCATCTCGGGCCGCAAGAGCCGCCCGCGGGTGCCCGACGTCGTCGCGCCGCAGGGCCCCGTGGTGCCCTACGCCGAGCTGCACTGCCACAGCAACTTCAGCTTCCTCGACGGCGCCAGCGCGCCGGAGGAGCTCGTCGCCGAGGCGGTGCGGCTGGGCCTGCACGGCCTGGCGCTCACCGACCACGATGGCTTCGCCGGCGCCCCGATGTTCGCCGAGACCGCGCGGGAGTTCCCGCAGCTGCGCACCATCTACGGCGCCGAGCTCAGCCTCGGGCTCGACGCGCCCCAGCTCGGGGTCGCCGATCCCGGCGGCACCCACCTGCTGCTCCTGGCCCGCGGGGTCGAGGGCTACCACCGGCTCGCCGGGGCGATGACCGAGGCGCATCTGCGCGGCGACGAGAAGGGCCGCCCCGACCACGACCTCGACGAGCTCGTCGACCGCGGCCGCGGCCACTGGCTGGTGCTCACCGGCTGTCGCAAGGGCGCGGTGCGCCAGGCGCTGGCAGCCGGCGGGCCTCATGCGGCGGCGTCCGCGCTGCGCGCCCTGGTCGAGCGGTTCGGCCGCGAGCACGTCGTCGTCGAGCTCCACGACCACGCCCATCCCGGCGACTCGGTGGCCAACGGCGTGCTGGCCGGTCTCGCCGCCGAGCACGGGCTGCCCACCGTGGCCACCAACAACGTGCACTACGCGACGCCGTCCCAGCGGCGGCTGGCCGCGGCGATGGCCGCGATCCGGGCCCGGCGCAGCCTCGCCGAGCTCGACGGCTGGCTGCCGGCCTCGGGGGTGGCGCACCTGCGCTCGGGGGAGGAGATGCTGCGCCGCTTCGCCCGGCACCGTGACGCCGTGGCCCGCAGCGTCGTCCTGGCCGACGAGATCGCCTTCGACCTGCGCAAGGCCAGCCCCCGGCTGCCCAAGCGCGGCGTCCCCGAGGGGCACACCCCGGCGAGCTGGCTGCGGGTGCTCACCGAACGCGGGTTCGCGCTGCGCTACGCCGGCACCCCGCACGAGGCCGAGGCCCGCGACCGGGTCGAGCGGGAGCTGGCCATCATCGACCGCAAGGACTTCCCCGGCTACTTCATCATCGTCCACGACATCGTGGCCTTCGCCCGCGAGAACGGCATCCTGTGCCAGGGCCGAGGGTCGGCGGCCAGCTCCGCGGTCTGCTACGCCCTGGGCATCACCGCCATCGACTCCGTGCGCTACGGCCTGCCCTTCGAGCGGTTCATCTCCCAGCACCGCGAGGAGGAGCCCGACATCGACGTCGACTTCGACTCCGACCGGCGCGAAGAGGTCATCCAGTGGGTCTACGACACCTACGGACGCCGCAACGCCGCCCAGGTCGCCAACGTCATCAGCTACCGGCCCAAGATGGCGATCCGCGACGCCGCCAAGGCGCTCGGCTACTCCCCGGGCCAGCAGGACGCCTGGTCCAAGCAGGTCACCAGCTGGACCTCCGTGGTGGCCGAACAGCTGGCCGAGGGCCGCCCCGAGACCGCGCCCGCCGCCCCCGGGGAGGCGCCGCCGCCGGGCGTCGTCGCGCTGGCCGAGCAGCTCGTCGGGGCGCCCCGGCACCTCGGCATCCACTCCGGCGGCATGGTGCTCACCGAGCAGCCCATCGGCGAGGTGGTGCCCATCGAGCGGGCCCGCATGGACAAGCGCACCGTGCTCCAGTGGGACAAGGACGCCTGCGCCTCGATGGGGTTGGTGAAGTTCGACCTGCTCGGTCTGGGCATGCTCAGCGCCCTGAACCACATGATCGCGATGGCCGCCGAGCATCTGGGCGAGCACTGGGAGCTCCAGACGCTGCCCAAGGAGGAGCCGGCCGTCTACGACATGCTCTGCCGCGCCGACTCCATCGGCGTCTTCCAGGTCGAGAGCCGCGCCCAGATCGGCACCCTGCCGCGCCTGCAGCCGCGCTGCTTCTACGACCTGGCCATCGAGATCGCGCTCATCCGCCCCGGCCCCATCCAGGGCGGCGCCGTGCACCCCTACATCCGGCGGGCCATGGGCCGCGAGCCGATCACCTACCCGCACGAGTCGGTGCGCGGCGTCCTCGAACGCACCCGCGGGGTGCCGCTGTTCCAGGAGCAGCTGATGCAGATGGCGATGATCCTCGGCGACTGCGACGCCGACGACGCCGACCTGCTGCGCCGCGCGATGGGTTCCAAACGCGGGCTCGAACGCATCGAGCGCATCGAGCGCAAGCTGTACGAGGGCATGGCCCGCAAGGGCATCACCGGCGAGCGGGCCGATGCGATCTACCTCCAGATCCGCTCGTTCGCGAACTTCGGTTTCGCCGAGAGCCACGCGCTCTCCTTCGCGCTCCTCGTCTACGCCAGCTCGTGGTTCAAGCTGCACTACCCGGCCGCCTTCCTCGCCGGGCTGCTGCGCGCGCAGCCGATGGGCTTCTACTCCCCGCAGTCGCTCACCCAGGACGCCCTGCGCCACGGCGTCGAGGTGCGCCGTCCCGACCTGCTGCGCTCGGGGGTCGAGGCCGACCTCGAGCCGCTGCGCGACGACGTCGTCCCGACCGCCACCGGGCTGGAGGCCTGCCGCCACGACCACCTCGGCGAGCCGCCGCCGTTCGTCGCGGGCACCCCCGACCCGACGCCGCAGCACCGCCGCGACACCGGCTTCGCGGTGCGACTGGGGCTCGCCGAGGTGCGCGGCATCGGCCGCGAGGTGGCCGCCCGCATCGTCGCGGCCCGGGCCGAGCGGCCCTTCCGCGACCTCACCGACCTCTCCCGCCGGGCCGGGCTCGACGCTCGCCAGCTCGAGGCGCTGGCCACCGCCGGCGCCTGCGAGGGCTGGGGTCTCGATCGCCGCCAGGCCCTATGGCAGGCCGGGTGGACCGAGAGCGAGGAGCATCTCGAGGGCGTCGCCGTGGCCGCCACGGCGCCGCAGCTGCCGCTCCTCGACGACGTCGGCACGATGCTCGCCGACCTGTGGGCCACCGGCGTCACCACCGAGCAGCACCCGTTCACGTTCCTGCGCGCCACGCTGCGGCAGGCCGGCATCCATGCCGTCACCGACCTCACCGGCGGTGCCGACGGACGGCATCGGGTCGCCGACCGTCGTCGGGTGCACGTGGCCGGGGTCGTGACCCACCGGCAGCGCCCGGGCACCGCCGGCGGGGTCACCTTCCTCAACCTCGAGGACGAGACCGGCATGCTCAACGTCGTCTGCGGTCAGGGGTTGTGGCGCAAGCACCGCGCGGTGGCCACCCGCTCCCAGACGATGGTGATCCGCGGGATCGTCGAGCGCCGCGACGGCGTCACCAACCTGGTGGCCGACAAGCTCTCCGCACTCGCCGACGTCCTCCCCGACGCCGCCCAGGCGCTGGAGGGCCGCCTGCGCTCGCGCGACTTCCGGTGAGCGACCGCCCCCGTGTGAGGATGACCCGGTGCCCAGCGCCCTGCCCGACGGCGAGCCCGTCCCCGACGACGGCGCCCTGCCGGCCTCGGCTCTCGCCGCGGTGGGGAAGCGCGGGTTCGGCTTCTACCTCCACGTGCCGTTCTGCGCCGTGCGGTGCGGCTACTGCGACTTCAACACCTACACCGCCGACGAGCTCGGCCCCGGGGTGGCGCGCATCGACTACGCCGCGACCGCCGTGGAGGAGGTGCGCCTGGCCCGCCGGGTGCTGGGCGAGGTCGACCGGCCGGTCGACACGGTCTTCGTCGGCGGCGGCACCCCCACGCTCCTGGCTCCCGACGACCTCGGGCGCCTGCTCGACGCCGTCCGCGAGGAGTTCGGGCTGGCCGACGACGTCGAGGTGACCACCGAGGCCAACCCCGACTCCGTGACGCCGGCGAGCCTGCATCGGCTGCGCGAGCTCGGCTTCACCCGCGTCTCCTTCGGCATGCAGTCCCAGGTGACCCACGTGCTGCGGGTGCTCGACCGCACCCACGACCCGCGGCGGGTGCCCGAGGTGGTGGTTTGGGCGCGGGAGGCCGGCTTCGAGCAGGTGAGCCTCGACCTCATCTACGGCACGCCGGGGGAGTCCCTCGCCGACTGGGAGGCCTCTGTGCGGGCCGCACTCGACTGCGAGCCCGACCACCTCTCGGCCTACGCCCTCATCGTCGAGGACGGCACCGCGCTCGCCCGCCGGGTGCGCCGCGGGGAGATCCCGGCACCGGACGACGACGACCTCGCCGACAAGTACGTGCTCGTCGACGATCTGCTCGGGGCCGCCGGACTCTCCTGGTACGAGGTGTCGAACTGGGCGCGACCCGGTGCGGCATGCCGCCACAACGTCCTCTACTGGCAGGGCGCCGACTGGTGGGGCGTCGGGCCGGGTGCGCACTCCCACATCGGCGGCGTGCGGTGGTGGAACCGCAAGCACCCCGCCGCCTACACCGAGCGGCTGCGTGCCGGGCTGAGCCCCGCCCAGGCCCGCGAGGTGCTCGCCGACGACGATCGGCGCGTCGAACGCGTGCTGCTGGAGGTGCGGCTGCGCAGCGGACTCGACCTGGCGGTGCTCGACGACGCCGGCCGCGCCGCCGTCCCCGATCTCCTCGACCGCGGGCTGATCGAGGCCGACGCCGACCGGCTCGTGCTCACCCGCGACGGACGGCTGCTGGCCGACGCCGTCGTCCGCGACCTGCTGGGCTGAGCGGGCCTAGGGTGGGGCCATGACCACGCCGCCACCGGAACCGAGCGAGTCCGTCCCGCCTCCGAACGCCCCGCCGCCGTCGAGCGCGCCGCCTCCGCCGCCCTACGGCCAGACGCCTCCGCCGCCTCCGCCGCCGGGGTACCCGCAGCCCGGACAGCATCCGCCGCCCCCGCCCCAGGGCTTCCCGCAGCAGGCCCACCCCCAGCAGGGATATCCCCAGCAGGGCTACCCGCAGCAGGGGTACCCGCAGGGCGGCTACCCGCCGCCGGGCGCCGTGCCCGGGGCGCCGTACGGGGTGCACCCGGTGACCGGGGTGCCCTACTCCGACAAGTCCAAGCTCATCGCGGGGCTGCTCCAGATCCTCATCCCGCTGGGCATCGGGCGCTTCTACATCGGCGACACCAAGACCGGCGTGTGGCAGCTGCTGGTCACGATCTTCACCTGCGGCCTCGGCGCGCTGTGGCCCTTCATCGACGGCATCATCCTGCTCGCCTCGGACAGCAAGGACCCGCAGGGCCGCCCGCTGCGCAGTTGACGCCCTGAACAACCCCGGACGATCCGGATGGTCAGCTGACCATCCGGATCGTCAGCGGGTAGCGGTACTCCACGCCGTTGGAGGAGCGCACCGTGCCCAGCACCGTGCACACCAGCCAGAGGATGCCGACGACCGGCAGCAGCAGGAACCCGATGAGCACGAACGCCAGCACGAACGAGACGATCGCGTAGATGAGGATCGAGAGCTGGAAGTTCAGCGACTCGACGGCCTGCCGGCGCACATAGGCCGACTCGTTGCCCTTGGCCAGCATCACCACCAGCGGCCCGACGAAGGCCATCGCCACCACGGCGCCGACGAGGGCCGACCAGTGCGCCGCGCATCCCCACGTGCGCTCGTCGGCCGGGTTCATCGGCGGCCGTGCCGCGTACCCGACGGGGTACTGCTGCGGGTAGCCCTGCTGCGGATACCCCTGCTGCGGATACCCCTGCTGTGGGTAGGGCTGCTGCGGGTAGCCCTGCTGCGGGTAGGGCTGCTGGTACGGCTGCTGCGGGTAGGGCTGCGGGCCCGATCCGGACGGGTCGTGCTCCCCGGAGGTGCCCGGGTACGGCTGCTGGTCGCTCATGGTGTCCTCCCGATCGGCGAGCTGATCCCGATCCTGGCACAGGCCTCAGCCGGTGGGACCGTCCGCGGTGACGAAGTCGATCAGCTCCTCGACCCGGCCCAGCAGCGCCGGCTCGAGGTCGGCGAAGGAGCGCACGCGGCCGAGGATGTGCTGCCAGGCGCGGGCGATGTCGGCCTGGTCGCGATGCGGCCAGCCGAGGTGCTGGCACACGCCCTTCTTCCACTCGATCGAGCGCGGGATCGTCGGCCAGGCCGCCAGCCCGAGCCGGTCGGGGCGCACCGCCTGCCAGATGTCGACGAACGGGTGGCCGACGATGAGCACGTGCGGCCCGACCGCCGACCGGGCGATGCCCTGGGCGATGCGGCTCTCCTTCGAGCCGGCCACCAGGTGGTCGACCAGGACGCCGACCCGGCGGCCCGGACCGGGACGGAAGTCGCGCAGGTGGTCGGCCAGGTCGTCGACGCCGCCGAGGTACTCCACCACCACGCCCTCGATGCGCAGGTCGTCGCCCCAGACCTTCTCGACCAGCTCGGCGTCGTGGCGGCCCTCGACGAAGATCCGGCTCGCACGCGCCACGCGGGCCGGCGCGTTCGGCACCGCCACCGAGCCGGACGCCGTCCGGGTGGGCGCGGCGGGCGCCTTCTGCCGCACGGGCGCGGTGAGGATGACCGGGCGTCCCTCGAGCAGGAAGCCCGCACCGAGCGGGAAGGTGCGGCGCTTGCCGCGCCTGTCCTCCAGGGTCACGGTGTGCAGGTCGCGGTCGACCGCCACGATCTCGCCGCACCAGTCGGTGGTGACCTCCTCGACCACGAGGCCGGGGTCGGCGGGGTGCTCGACGGCGCGGCCCCGCTTCGGCACCCGCCAGTCGCCGGCCAGGACGTCGCTGCCGTATCGATCGCTCACCGCACGAGGGTAGGAAGCCGGACGCGCCGTGCCCGGCCGACGCGCCGCGATCAGTCGCGACCGGTCTCCTCGTGCAGGCGGTGGTCGACGTGCTTGCCCTCGTGTCGCAGGTCGCCGGCGGTCTCGCCGTCGGGGAGACCCTCAGCCAGCGGGTTGTCGTCGGAGGGCACGAGGTCGGCCGGGAGCAGGTCGTCGCCGGCGGGCTCGTGGGTGGGGTCCGGTGGGATCGTCATGTCCCCACGGTGCTCCGCATCCGCAGCGCCGCCCCCATGCGTCGGGGTGGTCAGACGAGCGGCAGCCGCTTCTGTGCCCGCGGCAGGTCGGCGTACCCGCGGGCCACGGCGTCGGCGAGCACCTCGCGCGGGTAGGGCCACTCGCCGACCTCGAGCGCCTGGTCGAGCGGGACGCCGCGGCCGGCGAGGTCGCGGATCGTCTCGGCGACGATGCCCAGCAGGTTGCGCTGCTCCTCCACGAACGCCCGGTCGACCAGGGCGCCATGGCCGGGAACCACCACGGTCGCCGGGGTGGTCAGGCTGAGCACGGTGTCGAGGCTCAGCGGCCAGTCCATGGGGTGGGAGTCGGCGCCGAGCGCGGGTGGGGCGGACTCCTCGACGAGGTCGCCGGCCAGGAGAACGTCGGCGTCGCCGATGCGGACGACGAGATCGCCGGCGGTGTGGCCGCGCCCGGGGTGGACGAGTTCGAGCGCACGGTCGCCGAGGTCGAGCACCCGCACCGAGGAGAACGTGTGGTCGGCCGGCACGATCTCGGTGGCGAGCACCTCGGGGGTGCGTTCGTCGTCGGGGTGCTCCTCGGCGTAGGCGCGCTGGACCCGCTCGCCGACGTCCCGGGTGCGCTCGGCCGCGACCTCGTGGGCATGGAGGGGCACGTCGGGGTCGGCCTCGCGGAAGGCCGCGTTGCCGAAGGTGTGGTCGAAGTGCTCGTGGGTGTTGATCACCGCCCGCACCGGCCCGGCGCCGAGCGCTGCGATGGCGTCGCGCACCTGTCGTCCGGCCGCGGTCGAGCCGTGGGGATCGACGACGACGACGCCGTCACGTCCGCCGATGGCGACGATGTTGAGGTCGAACCAGGCAGCGCGGTGCACCCAGACCCGGTCGGCGATCTCGCGGAACTCCACGCACCGACCCTAGTGGCCCCCGCTCAGCGCAGGCCCACGTGCAGCAGCCCGCGCATCAGCAGGGCGAGGTCGTCGGCGTCGGCGGCGGTGCGGGGGAAGGCGAGACCGCGACGGTGCGCGCCGGCGGCGTCGACCCAGGTGACCTCGAGACCGGACGGCGTCAGCCCGCTGATCTCGGCGGTGAGGATCTCGCCCGGCGCACGCCCGGTGGCGGTGGCGAGGGTCTCGCGCAGCAGGTCGGCGTGGCAGGTGTTGGCGTGCCGCAGTGCGCGGGCGAGGTAGCCGGGGTTGAGCGCGTGCTCGGGGGAGGAGAAGGCGGCCATCGGCACGCGGCGCCGTGCCTCGCCCGGGAGTTCGAGGGCGACGTAGCGCGGCTCGAGCCGGACGACGTGCCGCTCGCCGTCGTCGCAGGGGCAGGAGCACCGCTCGACGCGCAGGGTGCGCAGCCGGCCGACGACGGTGACCAGTCCGGGGTGGTCGGCCAGGCCGCCGGTGACGGTCAGGACGGCGCCGCGTCCCTCGGCGGCGGCCCGGGCGAGCGGGGAGTCGGCCGGGCAGCCCAGGGTGGGCACGCCGGCCAGGTCGCACAGCGCGAGGTCGCCGGCGTCGAGGTGCTCGACGTCCTCGACGGCGAGGTGGGCGGAGGCGGGCAGGGCGAGCACGGTCCGGGCGCGGCGGGCGAGGTCGCTCGCGGCTGCGCGGTCGGTGGCGGTCGGGCGCAGGACGGACATCGGGACTCCTCGAGACTAGGTAAGGCAAGCCTAACCAAATGCTGGTGAGGTGTCGACGGTCGCCCCGGGACCTCCCTCGCGGGGCCACCGCCACCGAGTAGGCTTGGCACTCGACGGAACGGAGTGCCAACCCGGTCGAACCGGGTCGATCCCAGGAGGCGACGTGCAGGAGGACCGCAGGCTCGCCGTGCTGCGTGCCATCGTCGAGGACTACGTCTCCACCGAGGAGCCGGTCGGCTCCAAGGCGCTCGTCGAGCGCCACGGGCTCGGGGTCTCCCCGGCCACGGTCCGCAACGACATGGCGGTGCTCGAGGAGGAGGGGTTCATCACCCAGCCCCACACCAGCGCCGGCCGGGTGCCCACCGACAAGGGCTACCGGCTCTTCGTCGACCGGCTCACCACCGTCAAGCCGCTGAGCACGGCCGAGCGCCGGGCCATCTCGACCTTCCTCGACGGCGCCGTCGACCTCGACGACGTCGTCCAGCGCTCGGTGCGGCTCCTCTCCCAGCTGACCCGCCAGGTCGCCGTCGTGCAGTACCCCACGCTCTCGCGCAGCACCGTGCGCCACGTCGAGCTGGTCGCGCTGGCCCCGGCGCGCCTGCTGGTCGTGCTCATCCTCAGCACCGGCCGCGTCGAGCAGCGCCTCGTCGAGCTCCCCGCCGACCTCGGCGAGGAGGCCCTGGCCTCGCTGCGCTCGCGCCTGCTGCTGGCCGTGACCGGCCGGGTGATCGCCGAGGCCGCGGCCGCCGCCCGCGAGATCGTGCCCGAGCACCCGGACGCCGGCGACCCGACCGCCGCCGTCGTCGAGGTGCTCACCGAGGCCATGAGCGACCACCGCTCCGACCAGCGGGTCGCGGTCGGCGGCGCGGCCAACCTGGCCCGCTACGGCGACTCCTTCGACTCCGCCGTCCGCCCGCTGCTCGAGGCGCTGGAGGAGCACGTCGTCCTGCTGAAGCTGCTCGGCGAGGCCAGCTCCGGCGGCACGGTCACGGTGCGCATCGGCGCCGAGGGCCCCTATGAGCAGCTCGCCTCCACCAGCGTCGTCTCCTCCGGCTACGGTCCGGGGGAGGACTCCCTCGCCACGCTGGGCATCGTCGGCCCCACCCGCATGGACTACCCCGGCACCATCGCGGCGGTGCGCGCTGTCGCCCGCTACGTCTCCCGCATCCTCGACGAGGCCTGAGAGCCCGTCCCGACCACCACCCTCGAAGGACGACCAGTCACGTGAGCCAGGACCTGTACGACCTCCTCGGAGTCGCCCGCGACGCGGACGCCGACACGCTGAAGAAGGCGTATCGCAAGCTGGCACGCCAGCTGCACCCCGACGTGAACCCCGACCCCGCCGCCCAGGACCGGTTCAAGGAGGTCACGGCGGCCTACGAAGTCCTCTCCGACCCGCAGAAGCGGGCGGCCTACGACCGCGGCGGCGACCCGTTCGGTGGTGGGGCGGGTGGTTTCGGCCAGGGTGCCGGGTTTTCCTTCACCGACATCATGGACGCCTTCTTCGGAGGCGGTGGCCCGGGCGCTGGCCAGGGTCGTGGTCCGCGTCCGCGCGTTCGTCGCGGACAGGACGCGCTGATCCGGCTCGAGGTCGAGCTGGCCGAGGCCGCCTTCGGCGTCACCCGCGAGATCAAGGTCGACACCGCGGTGCTGTGCACCACCTGCCACGGCGACGGCGCCGCGGCCGGCAGCCGGCCGATCACCTGCGAGACCTGCCGCGGCCAGGGCGAGGTCGCCCACGTGCAGCGCTCGTTCCTCGGCGAGATCCGCACCCTGAGGCCCTGCGCCGCGTGCCGCGGCTTCGGCACGATCATCCCCGACCCCTGCCGTGAGTGCGGCGGCGACGGCCGGGTGCGCTCGCGCCGCTCGCTGACGGTCAAGATCCCCGCCGGTGTCGACACCGGTACCCGCGTGCAGCTCTCCGAGCAGGGCGAGGTCGGCCCCGGCGGCGGCCCCGCCGGCGACCTCTACGTCGAGATCCACGTGGCCGAGCACGAGACCTTCACCCGGCACGGCAACGACCTGCACTGCACCATCACCCTGCCGATGACCGCGGCCGCCCTCGGCACCACGCTGACGCTCCCCACGCTCGAGGCCGACGTCGTCGCCGAGGGGGAGGAGACCGCCACCGAGCTCGAGACCGAGTTCGAGCTCGACATCCGCCCGGGCACCCAGTCGGGGCACCAGCAGGTGCTGCGCGGGCGCGGCGTCCCCTCGCTGCGCGGCGGTCGCGGCGACCTCGTCGTGAGCGTCCAGGTCGAGACGCCCACCCGCCTCGGCCCGCGCGAGGAGGAGCTGCTGCGCGAGCTCGCGGCCATCCGCGGCGAGGAGCAGCCCTCGGGCAGCGTGCGGCCGGGCAGCAAGTCGGTCTTCGGGCGTCTGCGCGACGCCTTCAACGCGCACTGATCCGCGGCTCCGCGATGTCGCTTCCCGTCCACCTGGTGCCGTCCCTGGACGGCGTCGGCGTCGGCGACGCGGTCACCGTCGAGGGCGAGGAGGCCCACCACGCGGTGGCCGTGCGTCGGCTGCGGGTGGGCGAGCGCGTCGTCCTGACCGACGGGCAGGGCACCGTCGCGACCGGCGAGGTCACCGAGACCGGCAAGCGGCTCTTCGCCGTCGGCGTCGAGGAGCTGCGTCACGAGCCCGCGCCCGCCCCGGAGATCGTCGTCGTCCAGGCCCTGCCCAAGGGCGATCGCGGCGAGCTGGCCGTCGAGGTGCTCACCGAGATCGGCGCGGCCCGCATCGTGCCCTGGGCGGCGTCGCGATCGGTGGCGGTCTGGAAGGGTGAGCGCGCGGTGAAGTCGCACGCCAAGTGGGTGGCCACCGCCCGGGAGGCCGGCAAGCAGGCCCGCCGCGCCTGGACGCCCGAGGTCGCCCCCCTCGCCGACACCGCGGTCGTCGCGGCGTTGCTCGCCGAGGCCGACCTCGCGCTCGTGCTGCACGAGGACGCCGTGGCCTCCTTCGCCGCCCACGACGTGCCCGCCGCCGGCCGGATCGCGGTGGTGGTCGGCCCCGAGGGTGGGATCACCGAGGAGGAGATCGCCGCCTTCACCGCCGCCGGCGCCCACCCGGTGCGCTTGGGCGCCGAGGTGCTGCGCACCTCCACCGCCGGGGTCGCGGCCGTCGCCGCGCTGCTCGCGCGGACGCCGCGGTGGGGGTCGGTCGTCTGAGTCACCGGCCGCCCGGGGACTCTGTCGTTGGTCAGCTGAAGTTTCGTACGCCCACCGCCAGACTCACCTGACCCGTGGGACGCCTGGGGCGCGGACGCCCGGGACGCCGGGACTCCGGCGCCGGGCGGGTCAGGAGACCGTGAAGTCCTTCGTGTCGACGGTCGGGCCGCCGCCCTCGCCACCCGAGGGGTCGTCGGTGGAGGCCTCGAACACGTAGTCGCCGGGCGCGAGAGCCGAGACGTCGATCCCGGTGCTCCAGGGGTAGAGCTTGTCGATCCAGCCCTCGGCGGTGGCGAACCCGTCGAGCACCGCGTTCCCGTCGGCGTCGAGGATGCGCCACGGCACGGTCGCTTCGAAGGACGACGCGACGCCGCTCGCCTTCAGGGTGGCGCCGACGCTCGCGCCCTCCTCGGGGGACGTCACGTTGACCAGGCCGAGCGTGTCGAGCGGTGCCGCGTTCGCCACGCCGCCGGCGGTATCGGTGCCGAAGAGGAAGTCGGCCTCGCCGTCGACGCGCACCTCGACCGGCAGCCGCTGCTGCAGCGCGCCCTGGAGCGTGTAGACGAGCTGTTGGAGGGCGAGGGCGCCGTCGGCCTCCGAGAGGTCGCCGGGCGTCTGCCAGTCGCGGTCGTCGCGCGTGGCCACGATGACGCCGTCCTCGACCGCCACCGAGGTGAAGGTGCCGCCGGGGAAGAGGGTGCGGTAGTCGGGGTCGAGCGGGTTGCCGTCGGTGACGAGGGCGGCCGCGGCCGCGAGCGGGTCGCCGGTCACCCGCCGGAACTCGCGGAACAGGCGCGGGCCCTGCGGGGTGTCGCCGACGTAGTACACCGGCACCGTCGTGCCGGCCGGCTCCGGCGACGACGGCGCCGTGCTCGGCTCGGCGCTTGCGCCGTCGCCGCGGGACGGCGTCCCCGAGCCCTCGGCCGCGCCGGAGGCCGGTGCCGGGTCGTCGTCGGAGCCGCAGGCGGTCAGCGGCAGGGCGAGCAGCGCGGTCGTCAGGGCGGCGGCCATCGAGGTCCTCACCGTTCCAGGGTGAGGGAGCGCGGGTGACTAGACCAGGCGACGCGCCGCGCGGCGTCGCACTGTGGCAACCTCGTGACCGTGAGCGCCCCCGTGAACGACTGCCTGTTCTGCAAGATCGTGGCCGGCGAGATCCCCGGCCAGATCGTCCACACCACCGAGCGCAGCATCGCGTTCCGCGACATCAACCCCCAGGCGCCGACGCACGTGCTCGTGGTGCCGCGCGAGCACCACGAGAACGTCGGCGAGCTCGGCGCCGCCGACCCGGCGGGCCTCGCCGACCTCGTCGCGGCGGCGGGTGAGGTCGCCCGCCTCGAGGGGCTGGCCGGCTACCGGCTGATCTTCAACACCGGACGCGCGGGCGGGCAGACGGTCTTCCACGCCCACGGTCATGTGCTCGGCGGGAAGAACCTCGACGAGCATCTGGCCTGATCCCTCGGGCCGCGAGTACGGACACGCCCGGGCCACTACGCTCGGCCCCATGCTGGTCTCCGAGAGCGTCGGTCAGTTCTTCCTCGACAGCGAGGGGCACCGCGACCGCCTCGAGTACACCGAGTACGGCAGCGGCGACTCCTGGGTCGTGCTGCTGCACGGTCAGCTCATGCCGCGCCGGATGCAGCAGCCGCTCGCCCGGGCGTTGGCGGCCGAGGGCCTGCACGTGGTGACCCTCGATCTTCTCGGGCACGGGCGTTCCGACCGGCCCGCCGATCCGCAGGCCTACTCGGTCACCGCGTTCGCCGAGCAGGTGCTGGCGCTCCTCGACCATCTCGGCGCCCCGCAGGCGGTGATCGGCGGCACCTCCCTCGGTGCCAACGTCTCCCTCGAGGTGGCTGCGATCGCGCCCGAGCGGGTGCGCGGCCTCATCGTCGAGATGCCGGTGCTCGACAACGCCGTCGAGGCGGGCATCATCGCCTTCGCCCCGCTGCTGCTGGCCGCGCGGTTCGCGCCGATCAGCGTGACGGCGCTGCGGCTGGCCACCCGCTGGGTGCCGCGCCGGGCCGTCGGGTTCTGGCCGAGCATCGTGCTCGACACCCTCGACCAGCGGCCCGCGCCGATGGGCGCCGTCGTCCACGGACTCTTCTTCGGCCGGGTCGCGCCGCCCGCCCGCGAGCGGCGCACCATCACCGCGCCGGCGATCGTCGTCGGTCACCCCGCCGATCCGATCCACCCCTTCGCCGACGCGCAGATGCTCGCCGGGGAGCTGCCGAACGCCACGTTCGTCGAGGCCGGCTCGATCCTGGAGTGGCGCTACCGGCCCGAGCGGCTCGACCGCATCGCCACGAACTTCGCGCTCTCGTGCTGGCGTGCCCCGCGACGCGCGCGTCGCGCCTCCCGCTCCACCAGCTGAGCCCACCCGGACGGCACAATGGGGGAGTGCCGCTCTACCGCGACGAGGCGATCGTCCTGCGCACCCACAAGCTGGGCGAGGCCGATCGCATCATCACCCTGCTGACCCGTCAGCACGGGCGTGTCCGCGCGGTCGCCAAGGGGGTGCGGCGCACCACCTCGAAGTTCGGCTCCCGGCTCGAGCCCTTCACCCACGTCGACCTCCAGCTGGCCGACGGCCGCAACCTCGACACCGTCACCCAGGCCGAGACCCTCACCCCGTTCCACGCCGGCATCGGCCTGGACTACGAGCGCTACACCGCCGGCACCGTGATGCTCGAGACTGCCGAGCGGTTGGCCAGCGAGGAGCGCGAACCGGCGCTCCAGCAGTTCCTCCTGCTCGTCGGCGGCCTGCGGGCGCTGGTCGCGGGGGAGAAGCCCGCCGGCGCCATCCTCGACTCCTACCTGCTGCGCTCGCTCGCGGTCGCCGGCTACGCGCCGTCCTTCGAGGCCTGCGCCCACTGCGGCCTCATGGGACCGCACCGCTGGTTCAACCCCTCGATGGGCGGCATGCTCTGCACGACCTGCCGCATCCCCGGCTCGGCCTCACCGTCCGCCGAGACCGTCGTGCTGCTCGGCGCGCTGCTCGCTGGCGACTGGCCGGTCGTGGCCGAGGCCGACGACCGCTCGCGCCGCGAGGCCAGCGGCCTCGTCTCGGCCTACCTCGCCTGGCACCTCGAGCGCGGACTGCGCTCGCTGGAGCACGTCGAGCGCTGACGCCGCGCCGCCGCCGCGCCGACCGCCGGCGGGCATCGAGGGACGGCGGAGGTCGCCGACTAGGCTGCCGCCTCGTGAAGCGCGCCGTCCGACCGCCCACGCCGCACCCCTCCGGCGCCACCCCGCCCGCGATCCCGCGCGAGCTGGTGCCCGAGCACGTCGCGATCGTCATGGACGGCAACGGCCGCTGGGCCAAGGAACGCGGCCTGCCCCGCACCCGCGGCCACCAGGAGGGCGAGAGCTCGCTGTTCGACGTCGTCGAGGGCGCCATCGAGATCGGCGTGAAGGCGATCTCGGCCTACGCGTTCTCCACCGAGAACTGGAGCCGGTCGCCGGAGGAGGTGCGCTTCCTCATGGGCTTCAACCGCGACGTCATCCGCCGGCGCCGCGACGAGATGCACGAGCTCGGCGTACGGGTGCGCTGGGCCGGCCGGGCGCCCCGGCTGTGGCGCTCGGTCATCAAGGAACTCCAGGTCGCCGAGGAGATGACGCGCCACAACGACGTCCTCACCCTCACGATGTGTGTGAACTACGGCGGCCGCGCCGAGCTCGCGGACGCCGCCCGCGCGATCGCCCGCGACGCCGCCGCCGGTCGGATCAACCCCGACAAGATCGACGAGCGCACCTTCGCCCGCTACCTCTACGTGCCCGAGCTCCCGGACGCCGACCTGATCTGGCGCACGTCGGGGGAGCAGCGGCTCTCGAACTTCATGCTCTGGCAGGCCGCGTACTCCGAGATGGTCTTCACCGACATCCTCTGGCCCGACGTCGATCGCCGGGCCCTGTGGCGGGCCATCGAGATCTACGCCGAGCGCGATCGCCGCTACGGCAGCGCCTGACGCAGCCGCTCAGCGGCAGGCCGGGCAGGTGCCGAAGATCTCCAGGGTGTGGCTGACGTCGGCGAAGCCGTGCTCCTCGGCGACGGCGTGGGTCCAGCGCTCGACCGCGGGCCCCTCGACCTCGACGGTGCGTCCGCACGAGCGGCAGACGAGATGGTGGTGGTGCGTGGGGGAGCAGGCGCGGTAGATCGCCTCGCCGTCCTCGGTCACCAGCCGGTCGATCTCGCCGCCGTCGGCCAGCAGCTGGAGGGTGCGGTAGACGGTCGCGAGGCCGACGGTCTCACCGCGCTCGCGCAGCAGGGTGTGGATCTCCTGGGCGGAGCGGAACACGTCGACCGACGCGATGACCTCCGCCACCGCCGCCCGCTGGCGGGTCGGACGGCGGGTCGGTGCCGGGGTCTCGCTCACGTTCGCGTCTCCTGGTCTCAGTGCTCGTCGTAGTGGCTGCCGTGCACAGCGTGCCGGTGGCCGTCGTGCAGGTAGTCCACATGATCACCGTGCGGGACGGCGACGTGGCCGCAGGCGGGGCCGTGATCGTGGTCGTGTCCCTCGGTCGGCAGGTGCTCGTCGATGACATCGGCGAACGGCGAGGTGAGGCGGCGGCGGTGCCGCAGCCAGGCGCCGACCGGCCAGGTGACGGCGAATCCGGCCAGGGCGATGATCACGATCGTCGGGCCGGGCGCCACGGTCGCGTACTTCGAGGCCTCGGCCGAGACCGCGAGTCCGCCGGTGGAGGCCAGGACGCCGATCGCCATCGCGGCCGCCAGCGTCGCGCGGAAGGAGCGGGTCAGCTGCTGGGCGGTCGCCACCGGCACCACCATCAGGGCGGAGACCAGGAGCAGGCCGACGGTGCGCATCGCCACGGTGACGCTCACGGCGGCGAGCACGGCGATGAGCAGGTTGTAGACCCGCACCCGCAGTCCGGCGACCCGGGCGAAGTCGACGTCCTGGGAGACGGCGAACAGCTGCGGCGCCAACCCGATCGCGATGATCAGGACGACGGCCGCGAGCGCCATCACGACGAGGATGTCGGAGACGGTGATGGTGGTGATCGAGCCGAAGAGGAACTCCTGGAGGCGCGAGGCGCTCTCGCCGGCGACGCCGGTGATGAGGACGCCGCCGGCCAGGCCGCCGTAGAACAGCAGCGCGAGGGCGACGTCGCCGTTGACGGAGCCGCGTTCGCGGATCAGCTCGGTCACCAGCGCGCCGAGGGCGGTCACCAGCATCGCCGTCCAGATCGGCGAGGAGTTGAAGGCCAGGCCCAGCGCGACGCCGGTGACGGCCACGTGGCCGAGCCCGTCGCCCATGAGGGAGAGCCGGCGCTGCACCAGGTAGGTGCCGACCGCGGGGGCGGCGAGTCCGGTGAGCGCGGCCGCGATGAGCGCGCGCTGCATGAAGGCGTAGCTGAAGAGGTCCATGTCAGCGGCTCCCCTCGGGACGGGCCTCGAGCGGGGAGCGCAGCTGCGGTGCGTGGCTGGACAGATGAGCGGCGTGGTGCTCGGTGTGGTGGTGCGCGTGCACCTCGCCGATCCAGGGGGCGTGCACCTCGTGGTCGGCCAGTGGCGGACCGTCGTAGATCTTGCGACCGTCGCGCATGACGACCGCCCGGCCGATGAGCGGCGCCAGAGGGCCGAGCTCGTGGGCGACCAGCACGATGGTGGCGCCCTGGGCCTTCAGGACGCCGAGGGCGTCGGCGAGGGCCTGCTGGTTGGGGAGGTCGACACCGGCGGTGGGCTCGTCGAGGAAGAACAGTTCGGGCTCGCCGGCCAGGGCGCGGGCGATGAGCGCGCGCTGCTGCTGGCCGCCGGAGAGCTGACCGATGCCGTCCTTGGCCTTGTCGGCGAGTCCGACGACCTCCAGTGCGTGGGCGATCGCGGCCCGGTCGGCGCGGGAGAGCGGACGCAGCAGTCGGCGTCGGGTCAGGCGGCCCGAGGCCACGACCTCCCAGACCGACGCGGGGACGCCGCTGGCTGCGCTGGCGCGCTGGGGCACGTAGCCGATGCGTTGCCAGTCGTGGAAACGGTCGAAGGGCACCCCGAAGAGGTCGAGGTGCCCGGTGGCCAGCGGCCGCAGCCCGGTCAGCGCACGGACCAGGGTGGTCTTGCCCGAGCCGTTCGCGCCCATGAGCGCGAGCACGTCACCGGCGTCGACCTCGAGGTCGACATGACGCAGCACAGGGCGGCCGCCGATGGCGACCGCCCCGTCCTGCAACGAGATCACTGACATGCATTGGCCTTCTGGAGCGCGGCGAGGTCGGAGCGCATGAGCGAGAGGTAGTCCTGGTCGGAGGTCTTGTCGGTGAGCCCCTCGATGGGGTCGAGGACGGCGGTCGTGATGCCCATGTCGTTGGCCAGGGTCTCACTCAGCTTCGGGGAGACCAAGGCCTCGCCGAAGACCGTGGTGATGCCGTCGCTGGCGATGACGTCCTGGAGACGGGCGAGGTCGGCGGGGGTCGGCTCGGCGTCGGGGGAGAGCCCGGAGATCGGCTCGATGTTCAGCCCGTAGCGCGCCCAGTAGCCGAAGGCGTTGTGGGAGACCACGATGGTGTCGCGCTCGCAGTTCTTCAGGCCGGCGGTGAACTCGCCGTCGATCTTCTCCAGGTCGGCGCGCAGGGCGTCGGCGTTCGCGCGGTAGGTGTCGGCGTGGTCGGGGTCGATCGTGGCCAGCTGGTCGGCCAGTCCGTCGGCGACGTCGGCCAGCTTCAGCGGGTCGAGCCAGAAGTGGGGGTCGAGGTCGCCGAGGCCGGACTCCTCCTCGCCGTGGTCGTGCGCGGCGTCGTCGTGCCCGCCGTGGGAGATGTCCTCCAGCTTCGCCGTCGGGACGACGTCGTAGGTGGCGCCGTCGTCGGGGCGCTGCTCGACGGCGGCGTCGACGCTGGCCTGCAGGCCCTTCTCGTAGACGACGAGGTCGGCGTCGATGACCTCGGCGTTCTGGGCGGGGGTGAGCTCGAGGTCGTGCGGCTCCCCGCCCGGCTTGGTGAGGTCGCTGACGTCGACGAGATCGCCGCCGACGCGCTCGCTGATGAACTGGAGCGGGTAGAACGCCGCGACGACCTGGACCTTGCCGTCGGCGGCCGCGCTGTCGGAGGCGGTGTCCTCGGAGAAGGCCGAGCATCCGGAGAGGGCGGCCGTGGCGAGCGCGAGGGTGGCGAGCAGGGCGGGGACGGTGGAGCGGCGCATGAGAACGATTGTCAAGACTACTGAGAACGATTGTCAATTTCATGGACCCTCGGCGGGCGACTTCTCAGGGGAAACTCTCACTTCTCAGGCGATGTTTTCCCTGAGAAGTGCAGGAGTCACCGGTGCACCGGTGACTCCTGCACCCGCCCCCGGCCCGCGCAACCCACCCTCCACACCCCTGCCAGAATCGACCCGTGCTCGTGGTGAACCGCTTCCGCGTCCCGACCGCCGAGGCCGAGGCCTTCCGCGCCGACCTGCTCGCCGCCCGGGGTGCCCTGGCCGCGCGGCCGGGCTACGTGGCCGGCCAGGTCGGACGCAACGTCGACGACCCGGAGCTGTGGACCCTCGTCACCACCTGGGAGAACGTCGGCGCGTACCGGCGCGCGCTGTCGTCCTACGACGTCAAGCTGACCGCCGTCCCGGTGCTCGGGCGGGCGATCGAGGAGCCGTCGGCCTACGAACCGGCCGATGCCGGGACCGACCTCAACGTCGCCGACGTCCGATCGTTAGGCTGAGGCCTCCCAGTGCCGGCAGCCAGCCGGCCTCGTGACGCAGGAGTCCCTCCGTGGCCAAGCCGCCCCCGTCCGCCGTCGACAACGTCGTCTCGCTCGCCAAGCGTCGAGGTTTCGTCTACCCGTGCGGTGAGATCTACGGCGGCACCCGCTCCGCCTGGGACTACGGCCCGCTGGGCGTGGAGCTGAAGGACAACATCAAGCGCCAGTGGTGGAAGGCGATGGTGCAGTCCCGCGACGACGTCGTCGGCCTCGACTCCAGCGTCATCCTCCCGCGCCAGACCTGGGAGGCCTCGGGCCACGTCGACACCTTCACCGACCCGCTCACCGAGTGCCAGTCGTGCCACAAGCGCTTCCGCGCCGACCACCTCCAGGAGGCGGTCGCGGAGAAGAAGGGCCTCGACGACCCCGACGCCGTCGACCTCGCCGACATCGCCTGCCCCAACTGCGGCGTCCGCGGCGCCTGGACCGAGCCGCGCCAGTTCTCCGGCCTGCTCAAGACCTACCTCGGCGTCATCGAGGACGAGTCCGGTCTGCACTACCTGCGCCCGGAGACCGCGCAGGGCATCTTCCTCAACTTCGCCAACGTCGTGACCTCCCAGCGCATGAAGCCCCCGTTCGGCATCGCCCAGATCGGCAAGAGCTTCCGCAACGAGATCACGCCGGGCAACTTCATCTTCCGCACCCGCGAGTTCGAGCAGATGGAGATGGAGTTCTTCGTCAAGCCGGGTGAGGACGAGGAGTGGCACCAGTACTGGATCGACACCCGCACGGCCTGGTACACCGACCTCGGCATCGACCCCGCCAACCTGCGGCACTACGAGCACGCCCAGGAGAAGCTCAGCCACTACTCCAAGCGCACCGTCGACATCGAGTACCGCTTCAACTTCGCCGGTTCGGAGTGGGGTGAGCTCGAGGGCATCGCCAACCGCACCGACTTCGACCTCTCCACCCACGCCAAGCACTCCGGCCAGGACCTCTCCTACTTCGACCAGGCCGCCGGCGAGCGCTACACGCCCTACGTCATCGAGCCGGCAGCCGGTCTCTCGCGCAGCCTGATGACCTTCCTGGTCGACGCCTTCCACGAGGACGAGGCCCCCAACACCAAGGGCGGCGTCGACAAGCGCACCGTGCTGCGCCTCGACCCGCGTCTCGCGCCGGTCAAGGTCGCGGTGCTGCCGCTCTCGCGCAACGCCGACCTCTCCCCGAAGGCCCGCGACCTCGCTGCCGAGCTGCGCCGCAACTGGAACGTCGACTTCGACGACTCCGGCGCGATCGGCCGTCGCTACCGCCGCCAGGACGAGATCGGGACGCCGTACTGCCTGACCGTCGACTTCGACACCCTCGAGGACGACGCCGTCACCATCCGCGAGCGCGACTCCATGTCGCAGGAGCGCATCAGTCTCTCGGGCGTCACCGCGTACTTCGCCGAGCGCCTGCTGGGCTGTTGAGGTGTTGCGGTCCTCGACCGCAGCAGGGTGCGGCAGACTGAGCGTCCACGACCACGGGAGGGTGTGAGGTGGGGTCCATCGTCAACGGCATCGAGCGGGTGCACGCGCACCGGGGGCACCGGCGTCCGGTGCTCGCGATCGCGGCGCTCGTGCTGCTCGCCACCGGCACCGCCGCCTGCTCGGGCGATGAGGAGCCGGCCGGCATCCCGACCGTGTCGGGCAGCCCCACGGCGTCCCAGGACGCCACCCCGGGTGCGGGGGAGACGCCCTACCTCGACGTCCCGACCGGGGTCGAGCTCACCGGGCAGGGCAGCGCGCTCTCGACCGGCGACCAGGCGGTCGTGGCGTGGGAGCCCAAGCAGGGCCTCATCGGCGTCCTCGACGTCACCGTCGACTCCTTGGAGAGCACCACGCTGAAGAAGAGCTTCAGCGGCTGGAAGCTGCCCGAAAACCTCAAGACCGCCTCGCCGTACTTCGTGCGGGTCACCGTCGAGAACGCCGGCGACACCGAGCTGGGCGGGCGCACGATCCCGCTGTACGCGGTCGACGGCGACGACACCCTCGTCGAGGCGTCCTCCTTCGTCACCACCTACCCGGCGTGCCCGAGCACCCCGCTGCCCAAGAAGTTCGCGCCCGGTGATCGCGCCAAGGCGTGCCTGGTCTACCTGCTCCCCGACGCCGGCGACCTCCAGGCCGTGAGCTTCCGCCCGACCCAGGACTTCAACCCGATCACGTGGAGCGGCGACGTCGTCCCCTACGAGCCGGCGAAGACCGACAAGGGCTCGAAGGGCTCTCAGGGCGAGGGCTCGAAGAAGAACGGGAAGAAGTCCGGGTCGTGACCGGGCTGACCCTCGGCTCGCTGCATGTCGAGACCCCGGTGGTGCTGGCCCCCATGGCCGGCATCACCAATGCCGCCTACCGGCGCCTGTGCGCCGAGCAGGGGGCGGGCCTCTACGTCTGCGAGATGATCACCAGCCGCGGCCTGGTGGAGGGCGATCAGCACACGAAGGACATGCTGGTCTTCGACGAGCTGGAGACCGTGCGCTCGGTGCAGCTCTACGGCACCGATCCCGTCTACGTCGGGAAGGCCGCCGAGATCCTGTGCGCCGAGTACGGCGTGGCCCACATCGACCTCAACTTCGGCTGCCCGGTCCCGAAGGTCACCCGCAAGGGCGGCGGCGGGGCGCTGCCGTGGAAGCGCGACCTGCTCGGCGCGATCCTCGAGCGTGCGGTCGCCGCTGCGACGCCCTACGGCGTTCCGGTGACGATGAAGACCCGCAAGGGCATCGACGACGACCACCTCACCTACCTCGACGCCGGTCGCATCGCGCAGGAGTCCGGCGTCGCGGCGATCGCGCTGCACGGACGCACCGTCGCCCAGGCCTACTCCGGGCGCGCCGACTGGGAGGCGATCGGCCGGCTCGTCGAGCACGTCGACATCCCGGTGCTCGGCAACGGCGACATCTGGGAGGCCGCCGACGCCGTCCGCATGGTCGAGCAGACCGGCGCTGCCGGCGTGGTCGTCGGTCGCGGCTGCCTCGGCCGCCCGTGGCTCTTCCGCGATCTCGCCGCCGCGTTCTCCAGCGCACCCGGCGAGCAGGTCGTCATCGAACGGCCGCGGCTGGGCGAGGTGCGCGACGTCATGCGCCGCCACGCCGAGCTGCTCACCCGCCACATGGGCGAGGAGCGGGCATGCAAGGAGTTCCGCAAGCACGTCTCGTGGTACCTCAAGGGCTTCTCCGCCGGTGGCCGGCTGCGCCGCGACCTGGCGCTGGTCACCAGCCTCGCCGAGCTCGACGTGCTGCTCGCCGAGCTCGACCCCGACGAGGAGTTCCCGGCCTCCGAGCTCGGCGTCCCGCGCGGACGTCAGGGCTCCCCGCGCGAGCGGGTCGTGCTCCCCGAGGGCTGGCTGGAGTCGATGGAGGGCCTGGACTGCGTCATCACCGAGGACGTCGCGGAGACGACGGGGGGCTGAGGTGGGCGGGCCGGGGGAGCCAGTTTCCCCGGCCGACCGGGGAAACTGGCCGAAAACCGGCCCCGGGACGCCGCAATCGGCCAGTTCCGCCTGTCCGGTGTGACCAGTGGTGCTGGTGGGGCGATGGCCGGATCCCGCACCTCCCCTCAGGACGCCGTCCGCGAGCGTGTTCCCCCTCACGCGCGGCCCCCGAGGACGCCGTCGCGCCCCGCGGCCGGACCCCGGTTCGGGTGACCTGAACCACACAACCTTTACCGGGGAACCTCAAAGAAGATTCGGCGAGTCGACTTTCCCTGTGTTTGACTCCATGACCGTGTCCTGAAGGACGGTGACTCGGCGCCGCACGGACGGACACCCTCGCAGCCCACGCTGCGGGGGCATCGATGGAGTAAGGATCAGCGCTGTGGCACACCATCGCCACAAGCGGGACACCACTGCCCGCCTCCTGGGGTCTGCCAGGTCCGTGCCCGTTCTCGTGGCCGCCCCGCTCGCCGTGCTGGCGACCGCCGGGGCCGTGACCTTCGGCGTCCTGGCCCAGGACGGCGCCCCCGCCCCGAGGGACGTCGCCGCCGCCCGGCTCTCCGACGCCGCTGCCGCTGCGGTCAGCGAGGCACTCGCCGAGGGTGCCGAGGAGCGGGCCGACGCCCGCGCCGAGCGGGTCTCGCGCGACGCCGCCCGCACCGAGCTCGCCGTCACCCTCGCGCAGACGCCGCGTTGGACCACCACCGCCCTGAACCTGTGGAGCGCCTCGGGGGCCTCGGCCCGCAAGGTCGGCGAGATCGAGGCCGGCAAGAAGGTGCTCATCACCGGCCGCACCGCCGACGACCGCGTCGAGGTCGTCGTCGACGGCGTCGCCCGCTGGGTGACCGCCGGCTACCTCTCGGAGGACAAGCCGCTGGCCGCGACCGCCGGGCTGTCCACGGCGCCCTGCCCCGACGGCAGCGTCGAGAACGGCCTGACCGCGGGCGCGGTCGCCGTCTACCGGGCCGTCTGCCACGCCTTCCCGCAGATCACCACCTACGGCGGCTGGGACGACCACGGCGAGCACAGCTCGGGCAAGGCGTTGGACATCATGACCAGCGACGTCGCCCTCGGCGACGCGATCGCCGCCTACCTCCAGCGCAACGCCGCCGCCCTCGGGCTCTTCGACATCATCTGGCGCCAGCGCATCTGGACCCCCGAGCGGGCGAGCGAGGGCTGGCGGCCGATGTCCGACCGCGGGTCGGCCACCGCCAACCACTACGATCACGTGCACGTCGCGGTCTACTGATCCCCCCATCGCCCCGAGTTCCCGCGCGGGCCGCTGCTCACCCGGCATGATGGCGCCCGTGCCTCGCCTCCCCGTGGTCCTCGCGCTCGTCGCCGGCCTGCTCGTCGGGCCCGGTGCGCTGGGCGGCGCCCGCGCCGACGAGGCGACGCCCGACACGACGCCGCCGCAGATCGACACCACGCCCGTGCTCTGCAGCGACCCCTGTCAGCGCGAGGTCTTCGAGTTCTGGGGCGACCTCGCCGAGGGCGACGATCTGGCCCGCATCGAGGTGCGCCTCGACGACGTCGTCGTCGATGAGCGTCCCTACGACGACGGCACCGGGTTCACCCCCTACGGCTGGTTCCAGCCGTGGGGCGCCGACTACCTCCAGGACGTCGACTACGCGGTGCAGGTGAGCGTGCCCGACGGCGAGCACGTCGTCACCGTGACGGCGTCCGATCGGGCGGGCAACGTCGCGGAGCACAGCTACGCGGTCCAGGGTGCGCAGGTACCGGACGCCGTCCGCCATCTCCGGGCGGTCGTGCGCGCGCACCGGGTGCAGCTCCGGTTCGGCCCAGGGCCCGACAACGGCGGTCTCGTGACCTCCTACCGGATCACGCGCGACGGTCGCCACGTGCGCACCTACCGCACAGGCCCGTTCCTCCCGATGCCGCGGATCACCTTCCGCCACCTCGCTCCGGGCCGGCACCGCTTCGCCGTCCGGGCCGTCAACAGCGCCGGCGTCGGCGCACCCGCGGTCGTGCGGGTGCGGGTGCGGGTGCGCCACTAACCGAAGTGGCGCACGAGCTCCTCGCCCAGCGCGGTGCCCGAGAGCCAGGCGCCCTCGACCTTGCTGACCGGGCCCCAGCCGTCGCCGCAGACGCCCAGCCCGCGCTCGGAGAGGTGGAAGGGTGCGGGGCGCTCGCCGATCGGGCGGGCCTGCGACCACCGGTGCACGTAGGTGCCCTCCGGCTCGGGCAGGTCGAGCAGGCGTCGCAGCGCGGCCACCATCGGGGCACCCGCCTCCTGGGGCGCCTCGAGGTGCGGCTGCGCCAGTTCGGGCGTGGAGTGGGCGACGAGGTAGGGGGCGAGGTCGCCGCGGCGCGATCCGTCGTCGGCGATCCAGGCGAGGTCGGGGTCGTCGTTGACGAAGGCGCCGTCGAGGTCCCACAGCCGCTCGGCGTACCAGGCCACCAGGGCGATCACCGGCTCCGAGGCGCGGGTGAGGACGGCGGCGTCCTCCGCCAGGCCCTCGCCGAGCACGGCACGCGCCTGGGAGTCCGTCATCGCCAGGACGGCGGCCGACGCCGGTCGGTCGTCGACGTGCAGGACGCCGTCGCGGTGCGTCACCTGCGCCACGGCCGCCTGCTCGACCGCCAGCGGTGCGGCGAGGTCCTCCACGAGCGAGCGCAGACCCTGCGGCGTGGCCCAGCGCGTCGGCCCGGTGGTGGTGCGCGGCGCGCTGCCGGGGGAGAGGACGGTGAAGGTGTCGGTCCACGGCCGCGCCAGGCCCGCCTCGCGCCAGCCCTCGACGACGGCGCCGAAGCGCTCGTCGCTCACGGTGAAGTAGGAGGCGCCCATGTCGACCGGCCGGCCCTCGAAGCGCCGGCTGGCCATCCGGCCGCCGATGCGGCGACCGCGGTCGAGCAGCTGCACGGGCAGCCCGGCGTCGGCGACGGTGCGGGCACAGGCGACGCCGGAGATGCCGGCGCCGACGACGATGATCGGGTCCACGGCGGTCAGTCTCCCAGCGGCGTCCAAGGCGCCGGTTCCCGGTCCGCTGTTCGAACTGGTGTTCTATTCTCGGGGCGTGGGTGCCTCCGACCGCTTCCTGTTCCGGGCCATCGACCCGCGACCGGTGTGGATCGACCTGCGCGGCAGTCTCGGCCACGGGCCGGTGCTGCTGGGCCTGCTGGTGGAGTGGCGCAGCCGCGAACGGCCGGGCCGGCCGGCGGTGTGGGAGGGCCTGGTGGTGTGGGCCTCCGGCGGCGGGGAGCTGCCGTGGGCGCTGTCGATGCGCTGGATCTCCGCCGACGACCTGCGCCCGATCGAGGTCGCGATGCCCGCCGACCTCGCTGCACGTCCGCCGCGTCCGCCCGACCCGCGCCGCAACCTCCCGCGCCGGTGACGGGCCGACTCAGAGCCGGTCGCGCAGCGCCTCGATCTCGGTGAGGGCGCCGGCGTCGGTGAGGGCGCCGGCCGCCGCGGCCTCGTCGGGCGAGGCGCCCAGCAGGATGCGCTTGACCGGCACCTCGAGCTTCTTGCCCGACAGGGTGCGGGGCAGGGCGCTGACGGCGAGGACGTCGTCGGGCACGTGCCGCGGGGAGAGCCGCGAGCGCAGCGCGCCGGCGATCTCGCGGCGCAGCTCGTCGTCGAGGTCGTGGCCGGGCGCGGGCACCACGAAGAGCAGCAGTCGTCCGGCACCGCCCTCGTCGTCCTCGAGGTGGACGACGAGGCTGTCGCGCACCTGCGGCAGCGACTCGACCACGGTGTAGAACTCCGCGGTGCCCAGCCGCACGCCGCCGCGGTTGAGCGTGGCGTCGCTGCGCCCGGTGATGACGCAGCTGCCGCGTTCGGTGATGGTGATCCAGTCGCCGTGGCGCCAGACGCCGGGGATGTCCTCGAAGTAGGCGGCGCGGTAGCGGCTGCCGTCGTCGCCCCAGAACCCCACCGGCATCGAGGGCATCGGCGCGGTGATGACCAGCTCGCCCAGGCTCTCGCGCACCGGCTGCCGCTGGTCGTCGAAGGACTCCACGGCGGCGCCCAGCAGGCGGCAGGAGATCTCGCCCGCCCACACGGGCACGGTCGGCGCGGCGCCGACGAAGCCGGAGCAGACGTCGGTGCCGCCGCTCAGCGAGGCGAGGTGGACGGTCGGGGAGACCGCCTCGTAGACGTAGCGGAATCCCTCGGCCGGCAGGGGCGCGCCGGTGGAGCCGAGCTCGCGCACCCGGGAGAGGTCGGCGATCTCGGCGGGCCGCAGCCCGGCCTTGCGGCAGGCCATGAGGAACGGTGCGCTGGTGCCGAAGACCGTGACGCCCTGCCGCTCGACCAGCCGCCACATCTCCCCGAGGTCGGGGGCTGCCGGGTCGCCGTCGAAGAGCACGATCGTGGCGCCGACCGCGAGCCCGGAGACGAGGTAGTTCCACATCATCCAGCCGGTCGTGGAGAACCAGCAGAACCGGTCGTCGGGGCCGAGGTCCTGGTGGAGCCCGAGCGCCTTCACGTGCTCGAGGGTGATGCCGCCGTGGCCGTGCACGATCGGCTTGGGCAACCCGGTGGTGCCGGAGGAGAACAGCACGTAGAGCGGGTGCTCGAAGGGCAGCCGCTCGAACCTGAGCGGGCCGGTGGCGGCGGTGAAGTCGGCCCACGTGAGCGCGCCCTCGGGGGCCGGCGCGGCGGCGTCCAGGTACGGCAGCCACACGGTCGTGCGCAGCGACGGCAGGGACGCGCGGATCGCCGCGACCTCGGAGGTGCGGTCGATGGGCTTGGTGCCGTAGCGGTACCCGTCGACGGCGAGCAGCACGGTGGGTTCGATCTGCTGCCACCGGTCGACGACGCTCTGGGTGCCGAACTCCGGTGCGCAGGAGGAGAAGACCGCGCCGAGGCTGGCGGCGGCCAGCAGGAGCACCAGCGTCTCGGGGATGTTGGGGGCGTAGGCGGCGACGCGGTCGCCACGGCCGACCCCGACCGCGACCAGTCCGGCGCGCGCCCGCGCGACCTGCTCGCGCAGGTCGGCCGCCGTCAGCTCCACGCTCGCGCGCGACTGCGACTCGGCGATGACGACGACGTCGTCCGCCGCGCGGCCGGGCAGGGCGAGCACGGCCTCGGCGTAGTTCAGGCGCAGCCCCGGGAACCAGCGCGCGCCGGGCATGGCCGCGTCGGCCAGCGCCGGGCTGCGCTCGCCCTCGCTCGGCACGTCGAACTCCTCCAGCACCGCACCCCAGAACCGATCGAGGTGCGCGGTCGACCACGCCTGGAGGGCGGTGTAGTCGGCGGCCGTCGCGGCGTCGAGGACGCCGTCGGCGGCGAGGCGGGCGGCGAACCGCTCCAGGCGGCTGGTGCCGTCGAGCGGCGGGGTCCACAGCTGGTCGGGGACGGTCGAGGCCATGGTGCCGAGTCTGGCATCCCGGTCGGCGGGACGACGCTCAGCCGTCGCCCTCGCGCAGGTCCTCCCAGGTGCGGGCGGGGACGCCGAGCTCGGCCATGCGCAGCGCGTAGGTGCGGTGGAAGCGCTGGGACTCGCCGTAGCGCCCGAGCCGCCACAGGGTGCTGACCGCGATGCGGTAGGTGGGCTCGTCGTAGGGGTCCATGGTGAGTAGGCGGGCCAGCCACGGGACGGCGGCCGCGGGGTCGGGCCCGGCGGCGTGGACGGCGGCCAGCGCCTCGATGACCTCGCGACCGAGCCGTTCGACGCGCTCCTGGAGGTCGAGCAGCCACTCCTCGGCCGGCTCGCTCTCCATGAACGCGCCGGTGTGCAGGGAGGCGGCGGCCTCCAGCATGCGGGCGGCCCGCGGATCGCGGTCGCGGTAGGCGCGGAGGGCGGCCTGGGCACCTTGCTCGAAGTCGACGACGTCGACCGAGACGTGCTCGAGGTCGAGGAAGACGTGGTCGCGGCCGCCGATGAGGTAGTGGTCGGCGCTGTGGCGCTTCTCGGGGTCGAGGGTGGCGCGCAGGTGCGAGAGCGCGACGGAGAGCCGGTTGCCGACGTCGTCGACGTCGGGCCACAGCAGGGCGCCGAGCGCCGGTCGGCTGATGCCGGCGGCGCCGCGCCCGGCCAGCACGCCGAGTACCTCCCGCGCCTTGCGGGAGGGCCAGCTCGAGGATGGGATCGGCTCGCCGTCGCGGTGGATCAGGTAACGCCCCAGGGTGTGCACCCGCACCGCCGGGCTGGGACGACGCGACCGCGCGGCATGCAGCGGGCCGGCCAGGCGGGCGGCGTCGGCGTGCACGCCCAGCTCGCGCAGCTGGTCGGCGGCGAGCTGGCGGCCGAGCTGGTCGCGGCCGAGTTCCGCGCGCACCAGCTCGCCGACGGCGATCGGCACCGGCATGCGCAGGTCGGCCAGGAGGTCGACGGCCTCCCGCAGCCGCGGGTCGTCGGCGCAGGGCTCCTCCTCGGCCAGTGTGGCCAGCAGCAGGGACTCGGCCAACCGCGGCCGGTCGCGGTGCTGGGCGGCCTCCTCGCGCGCGGAGGCGGCGTGGGCGCGGGCCCGCTCGAACTCGCCGCGATAGAGGGAGGCCCAGCCGGACGCCGTGTGCGCCACCGCGCCGCCCGCGGTCGCGCGCAGACGCATCAGACGGTCGAGCACGAGGTCGGCCTCAGTGGGGTCCTCGGCCACGACGACGCGCAGGAGGCCCGCGAGCGCCGGCAGGAGGGTCTGGACGTCGTCCTGGTCGTCGCCGAGCCGCACGGCCTCCCGGTAGGCGTCGGCGGCCTGGGCGGCGTTGCCGCGCGCGCTCTGGATGTCGCCGGCGAGCTGCCAGGCGCCGCCGGCGCTGGGGGAGTCGATCGCGGTCCAGATGGTGCGCGCGGACTCGACCTCCAGCAGCGCCTCGTCGAGGCGGCCGGAGAAGAACATCGCCTCGGCCAGGTTGTGGCGCAGCACC
This sequence comes from Nocardioides fonticola, assembly GCF_039536805.1. NCBI lineage: Bacteria > Bacillati > Actinomycetota > Actinomycetes > Propionibacteriales > Nocardioidaceae > Nocardioides > Nocardioides fonticola. The sequence goes on from NZ_BAAAZH010000010.1 coordinate 223,695, forward strand.
GCGGTGCCCGAGTGGTGGTGGGTGCGGTCGTTGATCTCCAGTCCGCGGGTGAGCAGGTCGACGGCGTCGTCGAAGCGACCCTCCTCGAGGGCCGCCGAGCCGAGGTTGTTGTGGATGCGTTCCTGCGAGATGAGGTCGCCGGCGGCCTCGGCCGCCGCCAGGGCGCGGTCGTAGGCGCGCAGGTTGGCGTCGCGGTCGCCGGAGATGGCCGCCAGGAGGGCCTGGGAGACCCAGGTGTAGGCGCCGGCGCCCGGGTCGTCGCCCGCCAGGTCGGCGGCTCGCGCCGCGTGCCGTCGGCAGTCGGTCTCGTCGCCCTGGTTCCAGGCGATCGCGGCCAGCATGGCGCTGAGCCGGGCGCGATCGGGGAGGGCGGCGTCGTCCTCGCGTCCGGCGCGGACGACGTCGCGGGCCTGCGCGAGGTGGCCGAGGTGGTGCAGGGCGTAGCCGCAGCGCCAGGAGAAGGCCGCGGGCAGCGAGCCGTCGTCGTCCCGGACGGCGTCGGCGAGCCGCAGCCAGTCCTCGAGCAGCAGCCGGGCGATGAGCTCCTGGCCGTGACGCTCCAGGGTGCGGCCGGGCTCGCTGCCCAGGTCGTCGAGGACGCTGCGCGCCAGGGCAGCGGACTGCGTGACGTAGCCGGGGGAGACGGCGAGGGTCATCGCGCGGGGCTCCCGTACCGCGAGGTGGTTCCCGAGCCGGCCATGACCGCGATTCTAGGCAAGCAGCGGCCTGGACGCCTCGGTAGTAGCACTGATCCGGACGCCGGATCGTCGGCTCCGGCCACTAGGGTCGGGCGCGATGGATCCCCTCGACCGCTACGACGACGCCGCCCGGGCACGCGTCGTCCCCGAGCCGCCCAAACGGGTCGACGCCCCCGAGCGCACGCCGTTCGAGCGCGACCGGGCCCGGGTGGTGCACGCCGCGGCCTCGCGCCGGCTGGCCGCCAAGACGCAGGTGGTCGGCCCGCAGAGCGACGACTTCGTGCGCAACCGGCTCACCCACAGCCTCGAGGTCGCCCAGATCGCCCGCGACCTCTCCCGTGCGCTGGGCAGCCATCCCGACATCGCCGAGACCGCCGCGCTCGCCCACGACCTCGGGCACCCGCCGTTCGGGCACAACGGCGAACGGGTGCTCGACGAGCTCGGCGGCCCGTGCGGGGGCTTCGAGGGCAACGCCCAGACGCTGCGGCTGCTCACCCGGCTGGAGTCCAAGACGGTCGACGCCGAGGGCCGCTCGGTCGGCCTCAACCTCACCCGGGCCACCCTCGACGCCTGCACGAAGTACCCCTGGCCGCGGGCGGCCGAGGGCTACGAGGCGGTGAAGTTCGGGGTCTACGCCGACGACCTGCCCGTCTTCGGCTGGCTGCGCGAGGGCGCCCCGGCGTCCCGCCGCTGCGTCGAGGCGCAGATCATGGACCTCGCCGACGACGTCGCCTACTCCGTCCACGACGTCGAGGACGGCGTGGTGGCCGACCGTCTCGACCTCGCCACCCTGCACCGCGACACCGCGCCGGTGTGGGCGACGCTGCGCGACTGGGGGCTGGCCGAGCAGCCCGACGACGTCCTCGACGAGGTGCTCGCCGACCTGCGCGCCGTCGGCAGCTGGCCCACCGCCCCCTACGACGGGTCGCGCCGATCGCTGGCCGCGCTGAAGAACCTCACCAGCGACCTCATCGGCCGCTTCTGCGGGGCCGTGCAGCAGGCGACCTTGGGATCGGGCGCCGCCGGCGACGCCCTCCCGGTGCGCTACGGCGCCGATCTCGTCGTCCCCGAGCGCACGGCGTTGGAGATCGCGGTGCTCAAGGGCGTCGCCGCCCACTTCGTCATGGGCGCCTCCGACCGGCTCGCCGCGATGGACCGTCAACGCGACCTCCTCGCCGACCTCGTGCCCGTGCTGCTCGACCGCGCGCCCGACGTCCTCGACCGCGCCTTCGCCGACGACTGGCGCGAGGCCGCCGACGACGCCGCGCGGCTGCGGGTGGTGCTCGACCAGGTGGCCTCGCTCACCGACGCGAGCGCGGTGGCCTGGCATGCGCGCCTGTGCCGCGACGGCATCATGGGGGCGTGACCGCCCCCGACCCGCTCGTCTGGCTGCCCTTCGACCCCGCGGAGCTCGGCGAGGTGCCGGCCGGACTGCGCTACGAGGTCGTCGACCCGCGCGAGCACGTGCCGGACTCGGTCGAGCAGGTGCGCTTCTACGTGACGCCGTACGCGATGGGCACCGAGGTCGGCGACGTGCTGCCGCGCATGGCGTCGCTGGAGGTGGTGCAGCTGCTGTCGGCCGGCGTCGACAACGTGCGCGGCCGGGTGCCCGACGGCGTCGCGCTGTGCAACGGTCGCGGCATCCACGACACCTCCACCGCCGAGCTGACCCTCACCCTGATCCTCGCCTCCCTGCGCGGGGTGCCGCAGTTCGTGCGCCAGCAGGACGCCGGCGTGTGGGAGCGCCCCTGGCGCCCGGCTCTCGCCGACAAGCGGGTGCTGCTGATCGGCGCGGGCGCGATCGGGCAGGCCATCGAGGAGCGGCTGCTGGCCTTCGAGACCGAGGTCGTGCGGGTCGCCCGCACCGCCCGGCGCGACGAGCGCGGCGCCGTCCATGCCCTCCCCGAGCTGCCCGAACTGCTGCCGCACGCCGACGTCGTCGTCCTCATCGTGCCGTTGACCGAGGAGACCCGGGGCCTCGTCGACGCCGACTTCCTCGCCCGCATGCGCCCCGGCGCGCTGCTGGTCAACGTGGCGCGCGGCGGCGTCGTGGTGACCGACGACCTGGTCGCCGCCCTCGAGCAGGAGCGGGTGACCGCGGCCCTCGACGTCACCGATCCCGAGCCGCTGCCGCCCGACCATCCGCTGTGGCGAGCCCCCGGCGTCCTCATCGCGCCGCACGTCGGCGGGGCCTCCTCGGCGATGTGGCCGCGCGCCTACCGGCTCGTGCGCGAGCAGCTGGAGCGGTACGCGGCGGGGCAGCCCCTCCACAACGTGATGGCGGGGGAGTACTGAGCCCCTCGCGGTGTCCGTAGGATCGCGCTCGTGGCCGGCCGCATCCGAGAGAAGAGCATCAGCGAGGTGCGCGAGAAGGCTCGGATCGACGACGTCGTGTCGCAGTACGTGACACTGCGCAACGCCGGCGGCGGGTCGCTCAAGGGTCTGTGCCCCTTCCACGACGAGAAGTCGCCGTCCTTCCACGTCACCCCGAGCCGCGGCTTCTACCACTGCTTCGGCTGCCAGGCCGGCGGCGACGTCATCGACTTCGTCAAGGAGATGGACGGCCTCACCTTCAGCGAGGCCGTCGAGCGGCTGGCCGACAAGGTCGGCGTCGTCCTGGAGCGCGAGGACGCCGACGGCAACGACGACCGTCCGCGCGGCCCGCAGCGCAGCCGCCTGGTCGGCGCGCACCAGGTGGCCCAGGAGTTCTACGCCGAGCAGCTCGGCGGCCCCGAGGCGCTGGTGGCCCGCCAGTTCCTGGCCGAGCGCGGGTTCGACCAGGAGGCCGCGCTGCGTTTCGGCGTCGGGTTCTCGCCCCGCGACGGCGAGGCGCTGCTGCGGCACCTGCGCGGGCGCGGGTTCAGCGTCGACGAGCTGGTCGCGGCCGGTCTGGTCGCGGTCGGGCGGTCGGCGTACGACAAGTTCCGCGGGCGGCTCATGTGGCCGATCCGCGACGCCACCGGCGACACGATCGGGTTCGGCGCGCGGCGGATCTTCGACGACGACCGCATCGAGGCCAAGTACCTCAACACCAGCGAGACCACGATCTACAAGAAGAGCCAGGTGCTCTATGGGCTCGACCTCGCCCGCCGCGAGATCGCCAAGAGCTCGCGCGCGGTCATCGTCGAGGGCTACACCGACGTCATGGCCTGCCACCTGGCCGGCGTCGGGCAGGCGGTCGCCACCTGTGGCACCGCGTTCGGCGACGAGCACGCCAAGGTGCTGCGCCGCTTCCTGCACGACCACGAGGAGTTCCGCGGCGAGGTGATCTTCACCTTCGACGGTGACGCCGCCGGCCAGAAGGCCGCGATGCGCGCCTTCAACGGCGACCAGAACTTCGTCTCCCAGACCTACGTCGCCGTCGAGCCGAGCGGGCTCGACCCGTGCGACCTGCGCATCCAGCAGGGGGACGGCGCCGTCCGCGAGCTGGTCGCGCGTCGGGTGCCGCTCTACCGCTTCGTGCTCGGCAACGTCGTCGGCCGTCACGACCTCGACCGCGCCGACGGCCGGGTCGACGCGCTGCGGGAGGGTGCCCGCCTGGTCTCCAGCGTGCGCGACCGGTCGAAGGTCGACGCGTTCGCCCGCGAGCTCGCCCAGCTCGTCGGCGTCGACCCCGACGAGGCCCGCGCCGAGGTGCGCCGCGCCGCCGCGCGGGCCGCCAAGGGAGGGCGGGAGCCCGAGGCGCCGGCCGCGCCCGTCGCGCCGCGCGCCGACGTCCCCGACCCGCGCGACCCGCGGTTCGCCATCGAGCGCGAGACGTTGAAGCTCGTCGTCCAGCATCCGATGGCGATCGGGCGCACCACCGGCGACATCGGCGTCAACGACTTCACCCACCCCGTCTACCGCGGGGTCTGGGAGGCCGTGGCGGCGGCCGGCGGCCCGGCGTCCGGTTCCGGCGACGCCGCCTGGGCCGCCCGGGTGCGCGAGCACGCCGGCGCCCCCGAGATCGCCGCCGCGGTCTCCGAGCTGGGCGTCGAGCCGCTGCTCACGCTGAAGGAGCCGGACGCCGGCTACGTCGCCCACCACGTCTTCCGGCTGCTCGAGCTCACCGCGCTGCGCCGCATCGCCGAGGTGAAGTCGCGGCTCCAGCGCACCAACCCCGTCGAGGATTCCGAGGCCTACAACCGCATGTTCGGCGAGCTCGCCGCCCTCGAGCAGCACCGACGCACCCTGCGCGACCGCATCGTCGGGGCCGAGTGATGGGCCTCTTCGGTTCCCGCCGTCCCGGCCCCGCCGTCGAGGTCGCCGAGGGCGAGCGGCTGCTCGCCTCCGCCGCCCTCACCGACGGCCGTGCCGTCGGCGGCACCCGCCTGGCCCTCTACGCGCCGGTCGCCGACCGGTGGGAGCGCATCCCCTGGGAGCACGTCCGCGACGGCTCCTGGGACGGCGAGGACGAGGCCCTCGTCGTCACCGTCGCCGGCGGCTACGCCCACCGGTTGCCGCTCGTCGATCCGGCGCTGTTCCTCCAGCTCTTCCGCGAGCGGGTCACCAACTCCGTCGTCCTCGTGCGGCACACGCCGATCGCCGGACGCCGTGGCGTGCGCGTCGTCGTCCGGCGCCGCGGCGACGGCACCCTGGTCGTCACCGACGAGCTCGATCGCGGCCTCGATCCCGCCGCCCCCGACGTCGTCGCCGCCGTGGCCGCCGCCCGCGCCGAGCTCGCCGCCGAGGTCGGGCTGACGGCGTCCTGACGGGGTCGTGGCGGCGTCGTGGCGGGGTCGTGGCGGGGTCGATTTCGACCCCGCGACCCGGCGTTGCTAAGGTGTGCGCGCCGCACAGCGATCCCCTGTAGCTCAACTGGCAGAGCATGCGACTGTTAATCGCAGGGTTGTTGGTTCGAGTCCAACCGGGGGAGCCAGACGAGCCCTTCACTCCACGAGTGGGGGGCTCTCGTCATGTCACCGGACCGTCACGATCCGTGTGCGAGGGCTGACAGGCCGCCCGCACCGCATCACGCTGGATGGATGCCGCACCGGATCCGCCGCTCGCTGCTGCTCCTCGCCGCCGTCGCCGTCACCACGGCCACCGCCGCCTGCGGCGGCGATGCGCCCACCGCCGACGGCCCTGTCATCCGCGGCTACTCCGCCGACGGCGACTTCCCCGCCGCCCAGGTCGAGGGCCAGTTGCGCCGGGCGGGGGACTGCCTCGTCGTCGGTACCGCGGTCGCCGTCTGGACCGACGCCGCCTCCTGGGACGCCGATGCCGACGCCGTCGCCGTCGGGGACGACCGCTACGTCGTCGGTACGGACGTGCGCCTCGCCGGCGGTTTCTACGACCGGGGCGGGTGGCAGGACGTCGTCACCGACGATGCCGTCGCACCGCTCCAGGACTGCCTGGACTCCTCCGGACTGGAGACCGTGGCGCTCGTGCGTTGACGGTGCCCGGGCAGCACGACGGGCCTGAGCCCCGGGTGGGGTTCAGGCTGTCGTGGTGCCGGTGGGGGTGCGGAGGTAGTGCTGGCCGTGGGGGCTGGTCCACCGGTAGCTGCCGGGTGGGCCGGCTCCGGGTTCGAGCGGTTCGTAGGTCCAGCCGTGGTGGGTCTTGATGCGGTGGTGATGTCGACACAGCGCGGCGAGATTGTCTGTGCTGGTGCTTCCACCTTCGTCCCAGGGGACGATGTGGTCGATGTCGGCGCTGCGGGCGGGCCTGGTGCAGTGGGGGAAGACGCAGGTGACGTCGCGGAGGATCACCTGCTCGCGCAGGAGCGTGGGGATCTCGTAGGACTCACTCGACCGCTGTTCCGCCATGTCGAGGACGGGCCGGACGACGAGTTGGGTGTCGGGGTCGGTGCACCACGACCGCAGGGTGTCGAGGTCGAGGGCGGTGCGGGTGTTCTCCACACGAGCAGCCGTACCGAACGGGTTCTGGCCGGGTGCGTGGCTGATGTGGACGTAGAGATGGAGGGTCCGCTTGCTGCGGACCGGCTCACCCATTCCAGCCGACTCGAAGGTGAGGGCATGGTCGCGTCGTGCGAGTTCGCCGAGGGCCATGGCCCGCCGGGCGTCGAGGGATTCGGTGCAGCCGAGGTCCTTGAGTTGGGCGGCGACGGCGGCGAGAGCGTCCTCGAGGTCCAACGCGTCGGCCAGATCGAGGGCTCCCTCGATGTCGACCCTGCCGTGGAAGTCGACGTGACGGGAGTAGATGGTGACGTGTCGCTTGTCGTCAGCCGCCTCCCGCCTCGCACGCAGGACCTCGGGGTCGGCTTCGGCTTCGGCTGCTCTCACTGTCTGCTCGATCCCGCGTCCGCCGATGGAGTGCGCGAACGACGCCAACCGCTGGTCCACCAGGGCGACGGCCTCGGGCGACAACAAGCGAGTGGCCTGGGCGATCTTCCGTGCCCGCCACACCGCCACCTCACCGGCCTCCACACGCCGCCAACACCGCGGCAAACGAGCAGCCAACTCCAATGCGTCGCCGACGTAGTAATGCCCGGCGTCGCTGGACAAGCCGATCGCGGCGGCGAACTCGTCGATGCAGAACTCGGCCACCAGGGGTGCACCTTGGCCGGCGATGGCGAGGGTGCGTTCGGTGCCCGGAACACACGCGCTGTCCCACTCATCAGCCGCCGGGTGGGCGAGAGCCCACTGGGCTGCGGCGATGAACACGGACCGTTCGGCGTCGTCGGCGACCATCCGCGCATCACGCGCGAGAACCAGGAGGGACCGCGGGTCACGGAGATCCTGGTTGGTGGTGGAGGCCATGCCTCAGTCTACTCGAACACATGTTCGAAGACAAGGGTTCAGGGGTTGGAATCTTCGTGGTTGCGGCTGCTGTGCGGCTTGCTGGGCTTCGAGGCCCTCGCCTGGGGGCTCGGGCACCTCAGCCACCGGACGGGAGCCGTAGATCGTCCCTACTGCCAGCGGTTGTCTTGCCGGGTCTCGCGGCTCGGCGCCGGGGCGCCTCGCACCTCGACCACCGGAGGAACGCCGGTGGCTGAGGTGCGAGCGAAGCGAGCCTCGAAGCCTGGTGAGACGAGCAGCAGCCGCAACCGCCCACCTCCGTAGCCGGCGCCTTTCAACCGAAGCGAACGGCGACAAGGACACCGAGAGCGACCCGGCACCTGCCTAGCCGGCGCCTTTCAACCGAAGCGAACGGCGACAAGGACACCGAGAGCGACCCGGCACCTGCCTAGCCGGCGCCTTTCAACCGAAGCGAACGGCGACCCGAACACCGAGAGCAACCCGGCACCGCCGTAGCCGGCGCCTCTCAACCGAAGCGAACGGCGACCCGAACACCGAGAGCAACCAGATTCCCCCGTAGCCGGCGCCTTTCATCCGAAGCGAACGGCGACCCGAACACCGAGAGCAACCCGGCCGCCGCCATAGCCGGCGCCTATCAACCAGAGCGAGCGAGGAAGCCGGGAGAAGACACGGAGCAGCGACGGCGTCCCCATTGTCGGCGCCCACCTCGCCGGGTCTCGCGGCTCGGCGCTGGGGCGCCTCGCACCTCGACCACCGGAGGAACGCCGGTGGCTGAGGTGCGAGCGAAGCGAGCCTCGAATCCCGGTGAGACGAGCAGCAGCCGGAAACCCCCCACCCGCGTAGCCAGCGCATTTCAACCCAACGCCGACGGCGACCCGAACACCGAGCGCAACCCGGCACCCGCGCAGCCGGCGCCTCTCAACCGAAGCGAGCCTGAAAGCCGGCATCAGGCCATGAGCGACGACTACGTCCCCACCGAAGCAGCCAGTCCCACCGGTCTCGTGGCTCGGCGCCGGGGCGCCTCGCACCTCGACCACCGGAGGGCGCCTCGCACCTCGACCACCGAAGGCCGCACCGCGCCCCCACATCCCGCTCCCCGGTCAGAAGACGGGCTTCCCGCCGGTGACGCCCAGGACCGTGCCCGAGATGTAGGACGCGTCCCCCGGTGAGGCGAGGAAGACGAAGGCGGGCGCCACCTCCGCGGGCTGGCCGGCGCGACCCAGCGGGGTGTCCTCGCCGAAGTGCGCGACCTTGTCCGGAGGCTGGGTCGCCGGCTGCAGCGGCGTCCAGATGGGGCCGGGGGCGACGCAATTGACGCGGATGCCGTCGGGGCCGAGCGCCTGGGCGAGGTTCACGGTGAGGTTGTTGATCGCCGCTTTGGTCGCGGCGTAGTCGAGCAGTGCCGCCGAGGGGTCGTAGGCCTGGATGGAACTGCAGTTGATCACGCAGCCGGGACGACGGCGCAGGTGGGGAAGCGCGGAGCGGAGGAGTCGCAGGAGGGCGCCTACATTCGTCGCCAAGGTGCGATCGATCCGCTCGTCGTCCATCTCCTCCAGGCCGTCGGAGCGCGCCCACTGGTAGCCGGCGTTGTTGACGAGGATGTCGAGGCCGCCGAACTCTCCTGCCACCGACTCCACGACGGTGCGGCAGGCGGTCGGTCGCTGCAGATCGGCGGCGAGGGGGAGCGCACGTCGTCCGGCCGCGCGGATCAGACGTGCGGTGTCCTCGGCATCATCGGTCTCCTCGGGCAGGTAGGTGAAGGCGACGTCCGCGCCCTCGCGCGCGTAGGCGAGTGCGATGGCCCGTCCGATACCGGAGTCGCCGCCGGTCACGAGCGCGACCTGGTCGAGCAGGCGGTCGTGTCCGCGGTAGGTCTCCTCGCCGTGGTCGGGTCGCGGTCGCATCTGAGCGGTGGTGCCGGGATGGTCCTGCTGCTGGGCGGGGAAGGACGCGTCGTCGGAGGTCATGTCGGACCGGTGTCCCGCGAGCCCGTTCCCATGCGCATGCATGGAATCCCCACGACGGGATACCGGAGCCCATGACCCCTGCTCCCGCGCCCCCCATGATCGCGGTCCCCGCCGCGATCGCTCCGCTCCTGCTGGTCGGATCCCCCGCCACCGGCTGGCAGGACGCCGTCGCGGACCTCGCGGCGACCTGCGGCCGGGCGCTGGAGCGCCCGGCCGCAGGGGAGTGGAGCGGAGCAGGCGGCGAGCCGGCTGCGGTGGTGGTGCTCGAGGGTCGCGGCGCGGCGGTCGACCGGGAGCGGCGGGCGCAGGTGCAGCGGATCGCCCGCCGCCGCCCGGTGGTGTGGCACGACCCGGGGCCCGATCCGCACCCGGTCGCGGGGGCGACCCTCGTGGTCCTGGGGCTCGCGTCGCTCGCCGGCGCGGAGGGCGGCCGGCTGCCTCGCACCGCGACGGCGATCGGCCGGGCGGCCGCCCGCCTCGCCCAGCGCCAGGCCGTCCACATGGTCGCGATCGTGCTCGACGACGGCGATGCGATCGTGGCCCGCTGCGACGGAACGGCGGCCCGGGTCGTGGGACGGCGCCGCGGAAGGTCCACGGTGCCTGATGCGGCGACGGTCGCAGCCCGAGCCGCCGCCGAACTCGCCGACGGCGCGCTGCCCGAGGAGGCGGTGCGACTCGCCCTCGCGACAGTGGGGCGCGAGGGCGGGTCGCCGGGGCGGACGCCCCGGGTGGAGCGGGGGACCGACGGTTCCCTGGCCGTCGTCCCGGGCGCGGTTCAGACCCTGCGTTCGGCGAGGTAGGCCAGGCGACGCAGCGTCTCGGTGTTGCGCCAACGGATGAGCGGAGCCCGCACCGGGCGCGGCACGACCCGCCCCGGGCCGCCGACGACGTCCTCGCGGATCGTCACGAGGGTCTGGTCGCCGGCAGGGTCGAGGCACAGCGTCACCGCGGCCTCCCCGAACGGCCGGGTGCGGGCCGTCAGTCGCAGCCGATGACCGGCGACGCACTCCTCGACGATCGTCGTGTCGTCGAGGAGGGCCGGCCACGCGCCCACGGAGTGGTGGATCTCCGCACCCTCCTTCGGCCACGCGGCGTCGACCTCGCGCATGCGGGAGGCGCCGACCACCCACAGCGGGTAGAGCCAGCCGTCGGCCAGCACGTCCCACACTTCGTCGGGTGTCGCCTCGATGAGGCGCTGGGTGAGCGTCATGCGGTGTCCTCCTCGGGTTCGGCGGGAACGGCGTCCGCCACGAGATGCGGCGGGAGTTCGCGCCGGTCGAGCACCTCGGCCGCCAGGTCGCGCAGCTTGGTGTTGGTGTCGCTCGCGACGCGTCGCATCACCTCGAAGGCCTCCTCGAAGCCGATCCCGTAGCGCATCGCGAGCACGCCCTGGGCCATGCCGATGCGGTGGCGCGACTCCATCGCCGTCCGCAGGCCGGAGACCTCGTGGGCGTGGTCGAGGGCCGCGGAGGCATGCTCGGCGAACACCTCGGCCACGTCGATCGAGTCGTGGGTGAAGGCGTCGGGTCCGCTCGCATAGAGGTTCAGCGCGCCGGTGGCGTTGCCCGGCGCCTGCAGCCGGACGGCGATGACCGAGCGGAAGCCGCCGGCGACGGCGACCGGCCCCCACCGCGGCCAGCGCGGGTCGTCGGCGAGGTCGCGGGCGACCAGCGTCCCGGCGTCGCCGAGCACCGCCTCCAGGCACGGCCCCTCGTCGAGGGCGTACTGCGCCTCGTCGAGGTCGACGACGGCCGGGTCGGTCGCGGCCGCGGTGGTCGCCGAGCCCCGCTGCCGCCGCAGCGTGATGCTGCACGCCTCGGCACCCGGGACGACGTCGGCCCCGCGGCCGACGACCCGGTCGAGGGTCACGGGCACGTCACCTTCGCGCAGCAGGTCGCGACCCATCCGCGCGAACCACGCTGCGTCGGGCGGCGCGCTCACCGCTCGAGCTCGTCGCGCAGGCGGGACAGGATCCCGGAGAGCAGTCGGCTCACCTGCATCTGGGTCACGCCGACCCGCTCGCCGATCTCGGTCTGGGTGAGGTCGTCGACGAACCGGAGTCGCACGATGAGCCGCTCCCGCTCGGTGAGGGTGCGCAGGAGCCCGGCCACCACGACCCTGTCCTCGTTGGGCTCCGCGGAGGGATCGGCGGTCAGGAGGTCGCCGAGCACCGTCATGGAGTCGGCAGCGGTCGGTTGATCGAGCGAGGTCGCGTGCTGCGCCCCGTCGGCGCGCATCGCCTCGGCGTACGCGGCGCGGTCGATGCCCAGGCGCGCCACGACCTCCTGCGGCCGGGCCTCACGCCCGAGCTCGTTGCGGAGGTCCTCGGTGGCGACCCGGATCTCCCCGCGCAGCCGCTGCACACGACGTGGCGGCCGGACCGACCACCCGTGATCACGGAAGTACCGCTGGATCTCGCCGCGGATCGTGGGGACGGCGAAGGTGAGCAGATCGTCGCTGGCATCGGGGTCGAAGCGTCGCACCGCCTTGAGCAGGCCTTCGTAGGCCGTCTGATGGAGGTCCTCCAGCGGCACCCCGCGGTCGCGGAAGTGCGCGGCGACCGCCTCGGCGACGCCCCGGTTCTCGATGACCACCTGGTTGAGCAGTGCATCGCGATCGTCGTCGATCGCGCCGCGGGCTCGATCGATCAGGGCGGCCGTGCGCACACGGCGTCGGGTGCGCTCGACCGTCCGGGCATCGGAGGAGGAGCTGGGAAGAAGGGATACGGACGACATGCAGAGTCACCATCCGAGGTGGCGGTGGGCGTCTTGCCGTGGTCTCCAGCAAGGTGTCGCACCCTCGACCGTAGCGGCCGATCGTGGGGACGACCTCGCCTGACCGGGCGACGCGGGCGAGCGCGAGGCATCGACGCGGCGCGGACACCTCAGCGGCGCACCCGACGGGGTGGGGCGGCATGTTCGTGGCGCGACGGGTCACCGGTGCATGACCGCCCGCCATGCACCGAGCGGGCGTCCACCCCCGACGACGAGGACCCCATGCATCCCGAAGCCCCCTCCCAGCAGGGTGACCGACTGACCACCAGCACCGGCGTCCCGGTGCGCGACACCGACCACTCGCTCAAGGCCACCCCACGTGGCCCGACGCTCCTCCAGGACCACCACCTGCGCGAGAAGATCACCCACTTCGACCACGAACGGATCCCCGAGCGCGTCGTCCACGCCCGCGGCGCCGGCGCCCACGGCACCTTCGAGGCCTACGGGACGGCGTCCTCGGTGTGCCGGGCCGCCTTCCTCGCCGCCGGCGTCGAGACGCCGGTGTTCGTGCGGTTCTCCACGGTCCTCGGGTCGCGGGGATCGGCCGACACGGTGCGCGACACCCGCGGATTCGCGACGAAGTTCTACACCGAGGAGGGCACCTTCGACCTGGTCGGCAACAACATCCCGGTCTTCTTCATCCAGGACGGCATCAAGTTCCCCGACGTCATCCACGCCGGCAAGCCGCACCCCGATCGCGAGATCCCGCAGGCGCAGAGCGCCCACGACACCTTCTGGGACTTCGTCTCGCTGCACACCGAGGCCCAGCACCACACGATCTGGAACATGTCCGACCGCGGCATCCCGCGCAGCTACCGGACGATGGAGGGATTCGGCGTCCACACCTTCCGGGTCGTGGCCGAGGACGGCACGACCTCGCTGGTGAAGTTCCACTGGAAGCCCGACCTCGGCGTCCACTCCCTCACGTGGGAGGAGGCCCAACTGCTCGGCGGCATCGACCCCGACTTCCACCGACGCGACCTCTACGACGCCCTGGCCGCCGGCGCCCTGCCCTCCTGGGAGCTCGGCATGCAGGTGATGCCGGACGCCGAGGACCAGCTCTTCGAGGGCATCGACCTGCTGGACCCCACCAAGCTCGTGCCGGAGGAGTGGGCGCCGGTGCAGCCGGTGGGGCGATTGACCCTCGAGCGCGGCCCGCGGAACTTCTTCGCCGAGGTCGAGCAGGTGGCCTTCCACGTCGGTCATCTGGTGCCCGGCATCGACGTCACCGACGATCCTCTGCTGCAGACTCGGCTGTTCTCCTACGTCGACACCCAGCTGACCCGGTTGGGCGGCCCGAACTTCAACCAGCTCCCGATCAACCGGCCGCATGCGCCGGTCAACGACATGCTGCGCGACGGATTCCACCAGCAGGACGTGCACACCGGCGTCGCGCCGTACCGCCCGAACTCGCTGGACGGCGGGTGCCCGATGCACGTCGGCGCCGACGGCCCGGCGTTGGAGGATCTGGCGACGGCGATCCCGGCCGGTCACCGCGTGCGGGCGAACCCGATCTCGTTCGAGGACCACCTCACCCAGCCGCGCATGTTCTGGGCGAGCCTGGACCCGGTCGAGCAGGACCATGTGGTCGAGGCCTACTGCTTCGAGCTCGGCAAGTGCCTCGACCAGACGATCGTCGCGCGTCAGGCCGCCCAGCTGGCCGTGATCGACACCGAGCTCGGTGCCCGGGTCGCGGCAGGGTTGGGCCTTCCCGCCCCCGAGCCGACCGAGGGGGACTCGGCCCCCGAGGTGGTGCTCAGCCCGGCGCTCTCCCAACTCGGCCGCCGCTGGCCCGTCGCGGGTCGTCGTGTGGGCGTCGTCCTCGATCCGACCCGGCGGGGCGCCGATGCCGAGTGGGACGCCGTCCGTGCGGCCCTGGAGGCCGACGGCGTCACCGCGCTCCTCGTCGTCCCCGACGGTGCGCTGCCCCCGCAGGGCACCGAACCCGTCGCCGACCACACGCTGCACACGGCGCGCTCGGTGGAGTTCGATGCGCTGGTGGTGGCCGACCCGCCGGCCGTCGCCGGTGACGCCCGGTACGCCCGGCTGCTGGGGGAGGCCCACCGCCACCTCAAGGCGCTCGGCGCCTGGGGAGCGGGTGCGGAGGAGTTGCTCACCCTGGTCGGCGACGACGTCGGCGTGGTGACGGCCGCAGACCCAGCAGAGGCTGCGGCCGCGGTGCTCGATCTGCTGGCCGAGCATCGGGTGTGGGCACGCGGGACGGTGGCCTGATGCGGCTGCCCAAACCCCGCGGCCGCCTGGGCGTGGAGGTCTTCGACCGGCTCGTCGAGATGCCCCGGCAGCTCCCGGCCGACGAGGAGGTGCGTGCCGCCGACCCCGAGGACGCCGCCTCGGTGCTCTGGGTGCTGCACGAGCTGTCCTACCGCGGCTTCGAGGACGTCGCCGACGACGCCGCGAGCGATCCGGAGAGCGACCCCGAGGTCGCCCGGGTGCGCCGCGTGCTCGAGCGCGACCTCGAGGCGCGCCTGCGGTCGCGGTGGGACGCCGAGCGGCGCTCCCGGGCCGAGATGGGTGTCGAGCCGGGTGCCGCGGACGACGTGGTCGCAGCCCTCATCGAGCTGATCGAGACCCACGAGGGCCCCTCGATGGCGCGGTTCGTGCAGTCGCGCGCCGACGCCGAGCAGGCCCGCGAGCTGCTGCGGATGCGTTCGATCTACCACCTCAAGGAGGCCGACCCGACCGCGTGGCTGGTGCCGCGGCTCCCGACCCGGGCGAAGGCGGCCCTCGCCGAGATCCAGTACGACGAGTACGGCGGCGGGCGCCCGGAGCGGCTCCACCACGCGCTGTTCGCCTCGGGGCTGGAGGGCGCCGGTCTGCGCTCGGAGTACGGCGCCTACCTCGACGAGGCGCCGCTGGAGGTGCTGGAGCAGAACAACGCGGTGTCGCTGTTCGGGATGCGCCGGCGGTTGCGCGGAGCGGCCGCCGGCCACTTCGCGGCGTTCGAGGCCACCAGCTCGGTGCCCTCCCGCCGCCTGGCGCAGGGACTCGCCCGGCTCGGTCTGGGCGAGGCCGTCGTCGGGTACTACCGCGAGCACGTCGAGGCCGACAGCGTGCACGACCAGCTGGCGCTGCGCTTCGTGTGCGCGGCGCTGGTGGAGGAGCAGCCCGAGCTGCGCGACGACGTCCTCTTCGGCGCCTTCACCTGCCTCGACCTCGAGGCCCGGTTCGCCGCCGCCCAGTTCGACCGCTGGGGGGTGGAGGGCGCGTGAGGACCCCCGACGTCGTCCTGTGCCCGGGCGGGCCGATGCTGCTGCGCGGCGACCACGTCGTCCAGGACGCCGAGGGGCGGACGCACGAGACCCGGCGTCCGGTCTCGGCGATCTGCCGGTGTCTGCGGTCGGCGGAGCTGCCGTGGTGCGACGGCACCCACGTGCTGCTGCCCGACGAGCGGCGTCCCCGATGAGGACGACGGGCTTCGGCGGGCTGCGGATCGCCTTCGACCATCGCGTCCTCACCCCGCGCCCGTGGACCGAGATCCAGTCGCGATGGGCCGCCGAGATCGCCGAGGCTGCACCGGAGGGTCGGCTCCTGGAGCTGTGCAGCGGTGCCGGCCACATCGGGCTGCTCGCGGCCGTGCTCTCGGGCCGCTCGCTGGTGGCCGTGGAGGTCGACGCGGTGGCCTGCGACTACCTGCGGGCGAACGCGACGGCCGCGGGCCTGGCTGATCGGGTCGAGGTGCGCGAGGGCGACCTGTGCGGCGTCCTGGACGCCGACGAGCGGTTCCCGATCGTCATCGCCGACCCGCCCTACCTGCCGACGCCGGCGATCGCGGCCTGGCCCGAGGACCCCCCGCGTGCGATCGACGGCGGAGCCGACGGCCTCGACGTGGCGCGCGCCTGTTTGGCGGTCGCCGCGCACCATCTCGCCGAGGACGGCGACCTGCTGTTGCAGCTCGCCGACCTCGACCAGGCCGACCGGCTCCTGGAGGAGGCCGACTGGGTCGACCTCGGCCGCCGCCGGGCCGAGCGTGGCGTGGTGGTGCGGTGGCGGCGCCCCGGCCCGCCCTAGAGCGGGATGTTCCCGTGCGCCCCGCGGCGCACGCCCTCGGTCTGCACGGCCTCGACCAGCGCCCGCGCGAGCGTGCTGCGGGTCGCGGTGGGGGAGACGACCTCGTCGACGACGCCGATCTCGACCGCCTTGTCGACGCCGCCCGCGATGCGCTCGTGCTCGGCGGCGAGCTCGGCCTCGACGGCGGCCCGCAGCTCGGGGGCGACCTCGGCGAGCTTGCGCCGGTGCAGGATGCGGACGGCGGCCACGGCGCCCATGACGGCGACCTCGGCGCCCGGCCAGGCGAACACCTTGGTGGCGCCCAGCGAGCGGGCGTTCATGGCGATGTAGGCGCCGCCGTAGGTCTTGCGGGTCACCAGCGTGATGCGGGGGACGACGCACTCGCCGAAGGCGTGCAGCAGCTTCGCGCCGCGACGCACCACGCCGTCCCATTCCTGGCCGACGCCGGGCAGGTAGCCGGGCACGTCGACGACCACGATGAGCGGGACGCCGAACGCGTCGCACATGCGCACGAACCGCGAGGCCTTCTCGGCCGAGGCGGAGTCGAGGCAGCCGCCGAGCCGCAGCGGGTTGTTCGCCACGACGCCGACGGTGCGTCCGCCGAAGCGGCCCAGGGCGGTGACGATGTTGGGGGCCCAGCGGGCGTGGAGCTCCTGGGCGGTGCCCTCGTCGAGGATCGTCTCGACCAGCGGGTGCACGTCGTAGGCGCGCTTCTTCGACTCCGGCAGCAGCGCCTCGAGGTCGCGGTCGTCGACGTCGGCGAGCCGCAGGTCGCCCTGCGAGCCCAGCAGGGACGCCGTCACCCGCGCCCGCTCGAGGGCCTCGGCCTCGGTGTCGGTGAGGATGTGGACGACGCCCGAACGGCGCCCGTGGGGCTCGGGGCCGCCGAGGCGCAGCATGTCGACGTCCTCGCCGGTGACCGAGCGGACGACGTCGGGGCCGGTGACGAAGATGCGGCCCTCGGGCCCGAGGATCACCACGTCGGTGAGCGCCGGCCCGTAGGCGGCGCCGCCGGCGGCGGGGCCGAGCACCACCGAGATCTGCGGGACGACGCCGGAGGCCTGGGTCATCACCTGGAAGATGCGGCCGACGGCGTGCAGGCTGAGCACGCCCTCGGCGAGCCGGGCGCCGCCGGAGTGCCACAGCCCGATGATCGGCACCCGCTCGATGAGCGCCCGGTGGTAGGCGTCGACGACGACGCGGCAGCCGACATCGCCCATCGCGCCGCCCATGACGGTCGGGTCGGAGCAGAAGGCGACCACGCGGGTGCCCCGCACGGCGCCGACCGCGGCGATCATGCCGGAGTCGTCGACCGGGCTGATGAGCTCGAGCGTGCCGGGGTCGAGCAGCGCGGCGAGACGGTGCAGCGGGTGGCGCGGGTCGTCCTCGCGCGGCGGCTTGGCTGCGGCGGCCGGAGCGGGTGCGTTCACGGTGGCGGTCATGGGGTTCCCTCCCGGGATCAGACGCTGCCGAAGACGACGGCGACGTTCGCGCCGCCGAAGCCGAAGGAGTTGTTGAGGGCCGCGATGTCGCCGACCGGGAGGTCGCGCGGCTTGATGGCGATGTCGAGCTCGACCTGGGGGTCCTGCTCGTCGAGGTTGATCGTGGGCGGGCTGACGCGGTGGTGGAGCGCCAGCACGGTGGCGATGGCCTCCAGGGCGCCGGCGCCGCCGAGCAGGTGGCCGGTCATCGACTTGGTGCTGGTGACGACGACGTCGGAGACGTGCGCCCCGAGGGTGGCGTGCAGCATGAGGCCCTCGGCGATGTCGCCCTGCGGGGTCGAGGTCGCGTGGGCGTTGACGTGGGCGATCGCGGAGGCGTCGATGTCGGCGTCGGCGAGGGCCCGGCGGATCGCCCGCGAGCCGCCGCGACCGGCGGGGTCGGGCTGGGCGATGTCGTGGGCGTCGGAGGTGATGCCCGCGCCGAGCAGCTCTGCGTAGATGCGGGCGCCGCGCGCCTGGGCGTGCTCCAGCGACTCCAGCACCAGGACGCCGGCACCCTCGCCGAGCACGAAGCCGTCGCGTCCGGTGTCCCAGGGGCGCGAGACGGTGGTGGGGTCGCCGGGGTTCTTCGAGAGCGCCATCATGTTGGCGAAGGCGGCCATCGGCAGCGGGTGCACCGCGGCCTCGGTGCCGCCGGCCACCATGACGTCGGCCCGGCCCAGACGGATCTGGTCGAGTGCCAGCGCGATGCCCTCGTTGCCCGAGGCGCAGGCCGAGACCGGCGTGAACGCCCCGGCCTTCGCGCCGAGGTGCAGGCTCACGTTCGCCGCGGGCGCGTTGGGCATGAGCATCGGGACGGCGAGGGGCGAGACCCGGCGCGGCCCCTTCTCCTTCAGGACGTCGTAGTTCTCCAGCAGGGTGGTGACCCCGCCGATGCCGGAGGCCAGGGCGACGCCGACGCGCTCGCCGTCCAGCCCGCCCTCGCCGACGGCGCCGTCGAGGCCGGCGTCGGCCCACGCCTCCATGGCCGCGACCATCGCGAACTGCGAGGTGCGGTCGAGGCGGCGGGCCTTGACCCGCTCGAGCACCTCGGTGGGCTCGACGGCGACGCGGCCGGCGATCTTGACGGCCAGCTCGGCCGCCCACTCCTCGGTGAGGGCGCGCACGCCCGAGCGTCCGGCGAGCATGCCTTCCCAGGTGCTGACGACATCACCGCCCAGCGGGCTGGTGGTGCCGAGTCCGGTGACGACGACGCGCGTGCGGCTCATGAGTGCGAAGACCTTCCGAGGAGTGGGTCGGGCCGATGCCCGAGGGGTGCTGAGGGAGCGGACGGCGTCAGGCCGCGGCGCGCTCGATGTAGGCGACGGCGTCGCCGACGGTCTTGAGGTTCTTGACCTCGTCGTCGGGGATCGTCACGCCGAACTTCTCCTCGGCGGCCACGACGACCTCGACCATCGAGAGCGAGTCGACCTCGAGGTCGTCGACGAAGGACTTGTCGAGCTGGACGTCGTCGACGTCGACACCCGCGACCTCGTTGACGATCTCGGCGAGGCTGGAGCGGATCTCTTCGGTGCTGGGCATATCTGTTCCTTCTTCTGTGAGGTGGCGGATGCCGGTGGTGGATCGGGCTGAGTGCAGGGTCAGGGCAGGACGACGACCTGCGCCGCGTAGGCGAGGCCGGCGCCGAAGGCGATGAGCAGGGCGTGGTCGCCGGTGCGGGCCTCGCCGTCGGCGTACATGCGGTCGAGGGCGAGCGGGATGGAGGCCGCCGAGGTGTTGCCCTGCTCGGCGATGTCGCGGGCGATGCGCACGGTGTCGGGCAGCTTCATCGAGCGGGCCATGGCGTCGGTGATGCGCATGTTGGCCTGGTGGGGCACGAAGCAGTCGAGTTCGTCGACGGTGATGCCGGCGCGGTCGAGGGCCTGGAGGCCGACCTTGGCCATCGCGAAGCTCGCCCACCGGAAGACCGCGTTGCCCTGCATCTGCAGGTAGGGCATGGACGGCGTCTCGGAGGTGATGACGTCGCGCCAGTCGTCGCGCTGGCGGATGAGGTCGTACTGCTCGCCGTCCGAGCCCCACACCACGGGGAAGATGCCTGGGGTGCGGCTCGGGCCGACGATCGCGGCGCCCGCGCCGTCGGCGAAGATGAACGCCGAGCCGCGGTCGTCGGGGTCGGTGATCTCGGAGAGCCGCTCGACGCCGATGACGAGCACGTGGCGCGCCGAGCCGCCGCGCACGAGGTCGTTCGCGAGGGCGATGCCGTGGCTGAAGCCGGCGCAGGCCGCGGAGATGTCGAAGGCGGCGGGCTGCTCGGTGCCGAGGTCGTGGGCGATGAGGGTGGCCAGGGCCGGGGTCTGCATGAAGTGGCTGATGGTGGCCACCACGACGCAGTCGATCTGGCGGGCGTCGAGTCCGGCACGCACGAGCGCCTGCTCGGCGGCCGCGACGCCCATCGAGCGGGCGGTCTCCTCGGGGGCGGCCCAGCGCCGCTCCTTGATGCCCGAGCGCTGCTGGACCCATTCGTCGCTGGAGTCGATGCGTCCGACGATGTCGGAGTTCGGGACGACGACCGAGGGCCGGTAGGCGCCGATCCCGAGGATGCGCGCGTGGGACGCCGTCCCGCTGGGCTCGGCCGTCACGCGGCGCCCTCGGGGTGCAGGCGCAGCAGCGGCTGGCCGGGGGCCACCGGGTCGCCGTCCTCGACGAGCCATTCGACGACCTGGCCGCCGTGCGCGGCGGTCACGCTGATCTCGTCGCGCAGGCTGGCGACCGCGCCGATGGCGGCACCGGCGCGCAGCACGTCGAGCTCGGCGGCCTCGGCGTCGAGGCGGAAGGTGCCCTTGGCGGGCGAGACGACCATCCGCCAGGTCGGCGTGAGGTCGAGACCGGAGGCCTCGCCGTGCTTCTCGCAGAACTCGCGGGCGGCGTCGACCTGGTCGGGGGTCTTGAGGGCGAAGGTCTCCACCCCGGGCAGGGCGCGCTTGATGATGCCGGTCAGGGTGCCGGCCGGCGGCATCTCCAGGACGCCGGTGACGCCGAGGTCGGCCATGGTCTCCATGCACAGGTCCCACCGCACCGGCGAGGCGATCTGGCCGATGATCCGGGCCAGCACCTCGCGGCCGTCGTGCACGACCTGGCCGTCGCGGTTGGAGATGACGCGCGTGCGCGGGTCGTGGGTCGACACGGCGCGCGCGAGGGTCTCGAGGTGCGCGACGGCGGGCTGCATGTGGTGGGTGTGGAACGCGCCGGCCACCGAGAGCGGCATCAGGCGGGCCTTGGCGGGGGCGTCGTCCTTGAAGGCGGCGAGCTGCTCGAGGGTGCCCGCGGCGACGATCTGGCCGGGGCCGTTGTCGTTGGCGGCGGTGAGGCCGTGCCGCTCGATCGCGGCGAGCACCTCCTCGCGGTCGCCGCCGAGCACCGCGGTCATGCCGGTGGCGGTGGTAGCGGCGGCCTCGGCCATCGCGTTGCCGCGTTCGCGCACCAGCACCATGGCCTGCTCGGCGGTGATGGCCCGGGCGCCGGCGGCGACCCCGATCTCGCCGACGGAGTGGCCGGCGACCGCGCCGATGCGGTCGAAGAAGTCGCCGGGGTGCGGGAAGAGCCGCAGGGCGGCCACGAGTCCCGTCGCGACCAGCAGCGGCTGGGCGATGCGGGTGTCGCGGATGGTCTCGGCGTCGGCCTCGGTGCCGTAGTGGGCGAGGTCGAGGCCGGCGACGCTGGAGAGCCAGGCGAAGCGCGCGGCGAAGACCGGGTCCTCCAGCCAGGGGGTGAGGAAGCCGGGCGACTGGGCGCCTTGTCCGGGGGCGACGATCACGAGCACGGGCACCATGCTGCCGTCGTCGGACGGCGGTGCTCAGGTCCGGCGCGCACGAAACTCGCTGCCGGATCTTTGGAGGGTTCCTACAATTCCTGGCTGCTGGGGCGGCCGGACTGCCGTCCCAGCGCGAGCGCGATCTGGAGCGTGAATGCCTCACGGGGACGGGCCGGATGCAGTCCTGTGAGGTCCGCCACCTGCCGCAGGCGGTAACGGACGGTGTTGGGGTGGATGAACAATCGGCGTCCGGTCGCCTCCAGGGAGCCTCCGGAGTCGAGGTAGGCGGCCAGGGTCTCGACCAGGGCGCCGCGGCCCTGCGCCAGCGGGAGGTAGATCTCCTCGACCAGATGCCGGCGGGCGTGGCCGTCGCCGGCGAGCACCCGTTCGGGCAGCAGGTCGGTGGCGGCGACCGGACGCGGGGCGTCGGGCCATCCCGGTGCCGCCCGCAGCCCGGCCAGTGCCGCCCGGGCCGAGAGGTGCGCGGTGGCGAGCGACTCGGCGGTCGGTCCGCTGACGACCGGTCCGTCGCCGAACAGCTCGCCGACGGCACCGAGCGCGGGGGAGTCCGCCTCCACCCCGCCGAGCAGGACGACGAGCCGGTCGCCCTGGACGGCGCAGAGCGTGTCGGCCTCGTGGGCGCGGGCGACCCGGCGCACGTCCTCGAAGAGATCGGCCTCGCTGCGACGTCGCGGCACCGGGCCGATGACCACCAGCACCCGCTCCTGGGCGGTCCAGCCCAGCGCGCTGGCCCGGCCGAGCACCGCCTCGTCGGCCTCCGCGCGCAGCACGGCGTCGACGACGAGTGCCTCCAGGCGGGCGTCCCAGGCGCCCCGGGCCTCCGCGGCGCGGGCGTAGACCTCCGCGGTCGCGAAGGCGACCTCCCGGGAGTAGCGCGCCAGGGCGCTGCGGACGTCTGCTGCCCCCTCGGGTTCCAGCAGCGAATCGACGTTCGCATCGACGGCCTCGAAGGCGGCCCGGACCAGGGCGACGGTCTGCTGGAGGCTGATGACGCCGGCGAGCGCACGTGGGGCGACGCCGAAGACCGAGGCCGCCAGCGCGGTGCCCTCGGCCGGAGCCTCCAGGCGCGGACGCGGGTGGCCGTCGGGCCCCGCCTCGCCGGCCGTGCCGTACCAGTCGACGAAGCCCCGGACGCCGGCCTGCAGGATCATCCCGACCCAGGAGCGCTCCTCGGCGCTGAGCTCGCGGTACCAGGGGAGGGTGGCCTCCATCTCGGCGGTCGCGGCCGTGCTGAGCGCACCGGCGGAGCGGCGCAGGGTCGCGGCCGCCCGACTGCGGGCGGTGTCGGCTGTCCGGGCGGCTCGCGGCACACTCGCACCCTAGTCCTCGCCCGCACCGACCGGGTGAGGAGGACACGTGTTCGCAACGGGGGCGCAACGCTGCGGTGACAACGCTGCCCCAGCGTCGGACCATCGGGTCCAATCGTTGAAACCCCAACATCCACGGGGCATTTGGCGATTCAATGATCGCCAATCGACGTCAGGAGCACCGGTGTCCGCAACGCCCCCCGAGGCCACGCACGAGGTCCAGTTCGTCACCCTGCACGGTCACCGGCGCGCATACGTCAAGGTCGGTCAGGGGCCGGCGCTCCTCCTGCTCCACGGTCTGGCCTGCGACCACACCACGTGGGAGCCGGTGATCGACGCCCTCGCCCAGCGCTTCACCGTCATCGCCCCCGACCTGCTCGGTCACGGGCAGTCGGCCAAGCCGCGGGCCGACTACACCCTCGGCGGCTACGCCAACGGCATGCGCGACCTGCTCACGGTGCTCGGCATCGACAAGGTCACCGTCGTCGGCCACAGCTTCGGCGGCGGCGTCGCGATGCAGTTCGCCTACCAGTTCCCCGAGCGCACCGAGCGGATGGTGCTCGTCGCCTCCGGCGGTCTCGGCCCCGAGGTCACCCCCGCTATCCGCGCGATCGCCTCGCCCGGGTTCCACCAGGCGATGGGCCTGGCCACCCTGCCCGGCGTCCGGCAGGTCAACACCGGCGCGCTGCGTGCGCTCTCGCACCTGCCCTCGAAGTACACCCACGACCTCGACGAGGTCGCCGACATCGTCGACAGCTTCGCCGACCCGGCCGCCCGCGCGGCCATCCGGCACGTGGTGCGTGCGGTCGTCGACTGGCGCGGCCAGATCGTCACGATGGCCGACCGCGCCTACCTGACCGAGGCCATGCCGATGTGCGTCATCTGGGGCCGCGACGACCAGGTGCTGCCGGTCAGGCACGCCGACACCGCGGCCCGCATCGCGCCGAAGGCGCGGGTGGAGGTGATCGCAGACGCCGGCCACTTCCCGCACAAGGACCACCCGCAGCGCTTCGTCACCCTGCTCACCGACTTCGTGCAGTCCACGCAGCCCGCGGTCTACAGCCGCGCGCGGTGGCGTGCGCTGCTGCGCAACGGCGCCTCCGCGCCGATCCCGCAGGTCGCCCGCGAGGTCAGCGAGCGGCACGGCGGTCGCTCCCTCACCATCGCCTGAGTCCGGCCGGATCCGGGCTGGATCCGGGCTGGATCCGGCTGTCAGTCGCCGACGGCCTTCTTGCCGCGCTGGACGATGAGCGGGTCGGGCTCCCCGACGACCTCGTCGTCCTTCCCGTCGTAGTCGAACTGGGAGAGGAAGTAGCGCATCGCGTTGATCCGCGCGCGCTTCTTGTCGTTGGACTTGATGGTCGTCCACGGCGCGGCCTTGGTGTCGGTGCGCCGGAACATCTCCTCCTTGGCCGCGGTGTAGGCCTCCCACCTGTCGAGGGACTCCAGGTCCATCGGGGAGAGCTTCCACTGCCGCACCGGGTCGATCTGCCGGATGATGAAGCGGGTGCGCTGCTCGGACCGGGTGACGGAGAACCAGAACTTGGTGACCGAGATCCCGGCGTCGACGAGCATCTTCTCCACGATCGGCGCCTGGCCCATGAAGGTCTCGTACTCGTCCTCGGAGGCGAAGCCCATCACCCGCTCGACGCCGGCGCGGTTGTACCAGGAACGGTCGAAGAGCACGAGCTCGCCGGCCGCCGGCAGGTGCTGGACGTAGCGCTGGAAGTACCACTGGCTGGCCTCGCGCTCCGACGGCTTGACCAGCGCGACCGTCCGCGCGTGGCGCGGATTGAGGTGCTCCATGAACCGCTTGATGGTGCCGCCCTTGCCGGCGGCGTCGCGGCCCTCGAAGAGGATCAAGTGCCGGGCGCCGGTGCGCTGCTGCCAGGTCTGGAACTTCAGCAGCTCGACCTGGAGCTGGTACTTCTGCTCGTCGTAGACGTGGCGGTCGAGACGTTCGGTGTAGGGGTAGTTCTCCCGCCACGTGTCGACGGCGTTGCCCTGCGGATCGATGAGGATCGGGTCGTCGTCATGGTCCTCGCCGATCGTGTGGCCCTCGAGCAGCAGGCGGTCGATATGGGCACGGACGTCGCCGATGATCACGGGCGCAGCGTAGGGAGGCGACGTGAATCGGCGGTGACGGCGTGCGGGCCGCAGGTCGAACGCCGACGGCCCCGACGAGGACGTCGGGGCCGTCGGTGGGACGGGTGCGTCCGGATCAGGCGTCGCCGCCCTCCTGCTTGACGCCGGCCACCGCGGTGGGGTCGTCGATGCGGTACGCCGCCGACGCCTTCTCGACCAGGGCCGGGTCGATCTCGCCGGCCTCGGCGAGCGCCTGGAGGGTCTGCACGACCACGCTCTGCGCGTCGATCTGGAAGTACCGGCGCGCGGCCGGGCGGGTGTCGGCGAAACCGAACCCGTCGGCACCGAGCACCCGGTAGTCGGCCGGCACCCAGCGGGCGATCTGCAGCGGCACGGCGCGCATGAAGTCCGAGACCGCGACGACGGGGCCGTCGATGCCGCCCAGCTTGGTGGTGACGTACGGAGTGCGCGGCGCCTCGCCCGGGTGCAGCAGGTTCCACTGCTCGGTGGCGATGGCGTCGCGGGCCAGCTCGTTCCACGAGGTGACCGACCACAGGTCGGCCTGCACGCCCCACTCCTCACGGAGCAGGCGGGCGGCCTCGGTGATCCACGGCAGTCCGACGCCCGAGGCGAGCAGCTGCACCTTCGGACCGTCACCCTCGGCGGCGCCGACGCGGTGCAGGCCGCGCAGGATGCCCTCGACGTCGACCCCGGCCGGCTCGGCCGGCTGGTCGACCGGCTCGTTGTAGACGGTGAGGTAGTAGATGACGTCCTCGCCCTGCGGGTGCGCCTCGCTCGAGCCGTACATGCGCTCGAGCCCGGCCCGCATGATGTGGGCGATCTCGTAGCCGAACGCCGGGTCGTAGTGGACGACGGCCGGGTTGGTCGCCGCGATGAGCGGCGAGTGGCCGTCGGCGTGCTGCAGGCCCTCGCCGGTCAGCGTGGTGCGACCGGCGGTCGCCCCCACCAGGAAGCCGCGCGAGAGCTGGTCGGCCATCGCCCAGATCGAGTCGCCGGTGCGCTGGAAGCCGAACATCGAGTAGAAGATGTAGAAGGGGATCATCGGCTCGCCGTGCGTGGAGTACGACGACCCCGCCGCGATCGCCGAGGCCATCGCCCCGGCCTCCGAGATGCCCTCGTGGAGCATCTGGCCCTGGGCCGACATCTTGTACGACAGCAGCATGTTGCGGTCGACGGAGTCGAAGTTCTGGCCGTGCGGGTCGTAGACCTTCGCGCTCGGGAACATGGAGTCCATACCGAACGTGCGGTACTCGTCGGGCGCGATCGGCACCACGCGGCGTCCGATCTCGGGGTCCTTCATCCAGTCCTTCAGGAGCCGGACGACGGCCATCGTCGTGGCGACCTTGTGGCTGCCCGCGCCCTTCTTCAGCTCGTCGTACATCGCGTCGCCCGGCAGCGTCAGCGGCTTCGAGCGGTTGACGCGCTGGGGGAGCGAACCGCCCAGCGCCCGCCGGCGCTCGAGCATGTACTCGATCTCGGGGGAGTCGGCGCCGGGGTGGAAGAACGGCGCGGTGCCGGTGGCGTCGTAGGCGGCCTCGAGGTCGCGGTCGCTGATCGGCAGGTAGAGCCGGTCGCGGAACTTGCGCAGGTCGTCCTTGGTCAGCTTCTTCATCTGGTGGGTGGCGTTCTTGCCCTCGAGGGCGTCGATCGTCCACCCCTTCACCGTGTGCGCCAGGATCACCGTCGGCTGGCCGACGTGCTTGGTGGCGGCGTCGAAGGCCGCGTAGACCTTGCGGTAGTCGTGGCCGCCGCGCGGCAGCTTCTCGATCTGCCGGTCGCTCATGTGCTCGACCATCGCCCGCAGGCGCGGGTCGGGGCCGAAGAAGTGCTCGCGGTTGTAGGCGCCGGACTCGACCGAGAAGGTCTGGAACGCGCCGTCCGGCGTGGAGTTCATCTTGTTGACCAGGACGCCGTCGACGTCGCGGGCGAGCAGGGCGTCCCACTCGCGACCCCACACGACCTTGATGACGTTCCAGCCCGCGCCGCGGAAGTTGGCCTCGAGCTCCTGGATGATCTTGCCGTTGCCGGTGACCGGGCCGTCGAGCTGCTGGAGGTTGCAGTTGATGACCCAGGTGAGGTTGTCGAGCTCCTCACGGGCGGCGATGCGGATCGCGCCGAGCGACTCCGGCTCGGCCATCTCGCCGTCGCCGAGGAAGGCCCACACGTGCTGCTGGCTGGTGTCCTTGATGCCGCGGTTCTGCAGGTAGCGGTTGAACCGCGCCTGGTAGATCGAGTTGATGCCCGTCAGGCCCATGGAGACGGTGGGGAACTCCCAGAAGTCCGGCATGAGGCGCGGGTGCGGGTAGGAGGAGAGGCCGGCGTGGGCGCCGTGCTGCACCTCCTGGCGGAACCGGAACAGCTGCTCCTCGGTCAGGCGGCCCTCGAGGTACGCCCGGGCGTAGATGCCGGGGGAGGCGTGGCCCTGGATGTAGATCTGGTCGCCCCCGCCGGGGTGGTCCTTGCCGCGGAAGAAGTGGTTGAAGCCGACCTCGTACAGGCTCGCCGAGGACTGGTAGGTGGCGATGTGGCCGCCGACCTCCAGGCCCTTGCGGTTGGCGCTGGAGACCATCACCGCGGCGTTCCACCGGATGAACGCGCGGATGCGGCGCTCGACGTCCTCATCGCCGGGGAACCACGGCTCGCGCTCGGGCGGGATGGTGTTGATGTAGTCGGTGCTGCGCAGCGCGGGGACGCCGACGGCCTGCTCGCGCGCACGCTCCAGGAGACGCAGCATCACGTAGCGGGCGCGGGAGCGGCCGCGCTCGTCGATGAGGGCGTCGAAGGAGGCGAGCCAGTCCTGGGTCTCGTCAGGGTCGATGTCGGGCAGCTGGGTGGGCAGTCCCTCGTGGATGACCGACGGGGTGCCGACGGTGCGAGCCTGACCAGTGGGTGCGGATGTTTCCTCGGTCACCTCGCCATCGTGGCACGCGAAATGGCGGCAAGGAATCTACCCGCGAGTACGCCCGGGAATCGTCCGGTGAGCGGTTCAGCGGCGCTCGGATAGCGGTATCTCGGCGGGGCAAGCGTCCCGAAGAGGTTGCGTCGGCCCGTCATCTCCGCTGGACTACTCCACACTCGGAGACCGACCAGGAGGCATACGTGAGCGCGACCGCGGGTGGCGGGTCCACCCAGACCGGCCAGGAGGCCGCCGCCGGACCGGCGGCCCGGATGGGACTCTCCAGTGGCATGGTGGTCCAGGAGCTCGGGTGGGACAACGACACCGACGACGAGCTGCGGATCGCCATCGAGGACGCCATCGACGCCGACATGGTCGACGGCGACTACGGCAACGTGGTCGACGCCGTCCTGCTGTGGTGGCGTGACGACGACGGCGACCTCGTCGACGGCCTGGTCGACTCCCTGACCGATCTCGTCGGCGGCGGCTCCATCTGGTTGCTCACCCCGAAGGTCGGACGTCCCGGGGCGGTCGACCCGGCCGACATCGCCGAGGCCGCGCCCATCGCGGGCCTCTCCCAGACCACCACCGCCGCGGTGAGCAAGGACTGGTCGGCCACCAAGCTGGTCGCTCCCAAGTCCCGCGGCTGAGCATTCAGGCTGAACCCGGCTAGAGTCCCTCCGTGCTCGAGAAGCTGCTGAACGGGGTCCGCGACGCGGGGACCAGCGCCAAGGTCCTCTCCCAGGCCGGGATCATCCGCTACTACAGCCCGCTGACCCTCGCTCGGCTCGGCAAGACCCTCAAGGACTGGGGCCCCGGCGTCGCCGGCGGTTTCGCCTCCCTGGCCCTGCGCGAGCCCGACCGGGTCGGGCTCATCGACGAGCTCGGCGGCCTCACCTTCGGCGAGCTCCAGCGGCGCTCGAACGCCGTCGCCGACCGGCTCGCCGCCCTCGGCGTCCGCGAGGGCGACGGCGTCGCTGTCATGTGCCGCAACCACCGCGGCTTCCTCGACGCCGTCAACGGCGCCTCCAAGCTCGGCGCCGACGTGCTGATGCTCAACACCGCCTTCGCCGGTCCCCAGCTGCGCGAGGTGCTGGCCCGCGACAAGCCCGCGGTCGTCATCCTCGACGAGGAGTTCCAGGGTCTGCTCGAGGGCGCCGACGTGCCCCACCGCGTGCTGGCCTGGACCGACTCCGCCGAGCCGAGCCTGCCGACCCTCGAGCAGTTCATCGCGAGCGGCTCCAGCGCCGACCGGACGCCGCCGCGACGCCACGCGCGCATCGTCATCCTCACCTCCGGCACCACCGGCACGCCCAAGGGCGCTCCTCGTGGCGAGGCCGGCGTGAGCGCCGCGGTCGCCCTGCTCTCCGGTCTGCCGCTGAAGTACGGCTGGCGCACCCACATCGCCGCGCCGCTGTTCCACACCTGGGGCTTCGGCCACCTCGCGCTGTCGATGCTGCTCGGCTCGACGATCGTGCTGCGGCGCCGCTTCGACCCCGAGGGCGCCCTCCAGGTGCTGCGCGACGAGGAGTGCTCCTCCTTCGTGGTGATCCCGGTCTTCCTCCAGCGCATCCTCGCGCTGCCGCAGGAGACCCTCGACTCCTACCCGCTCCCGGGTCTGGAGGTCGTGGCCTCCTCCGGTTCGGCGCTGCCGGGCGACCTCGCGCTGACCTGGATGGACCAGTTCGGCGACAACCTCTACTCCACCTACGGCTCCACCGAGGTCGCCTACGCCGCGATCGCCGGCCCGGCCGACCTGCGCGAGGCGCCCACGACCGCCGGCCACCCGCCCTACGACACCGTGGTGCGCATCCTCGACGAGCAGGGCCGCGAGGTCCCGCAGGGCGAGGCCGGCCGGATCTTCGTCGGCAACGGCCTGCTCTTCGACGGCTACATCGGCGGCGGCGGCAAGGAGATCATCGCCGGCCTGATGTCGACCGGCGACGTCGGCCGGTTCGGCCACGACGGCCGCCTCTACGTCGAGGGTCGCGACGACGAGATGATCGTCTCCGGGGGCGAGAACGTCTTCCCCAAGGAGGTCGAGGACTGCCTTGCCCGCCACGACGCCGTGGCCGACGTCGCCGCCATCGGCGTCGACGACCCCGACTTCGGCAAGCGGCTGCGCGCCTTCGTCGTCGTCCGTGAGGGCGAGAGCGTGGGAGAGGACGACCTGAAGACGTGGGTGAAGGACAACCTCGCCCGCTACAAGGTGCCGCGCGAGATCGTCTTCCTCGACGAACTGCCGCGCAACGCCACCGGCAAGGTGCTCAAGCGGGAGCTGTCCCACCGTGACTGAGGCCGAGCGGGGTCTCCTGCTCGGCGACCCCGCCCCCGACTTCACCTTGCGCGACCAGTTCGGCCAGGACGTCACGCTGTCGTCCTTCCGCGGCCGCAAGGCGGTGGCGATCCTCTTCTACCCCTACGCCTTCTCCGGTGTCTGCACCGGAGAGATGGCCGGCATCCGGCAGCGCCTCGACGAGTTCGTCACCTTCGACACCGAGGTGCTCGCGATCTCCTGCGACCCGATGTTCGCGCTGCGGGCCTTCGCCGACGCCGACGGCCTCAACTTCCCGCTGCTCTCCGACTTCTGGCCGCACGGCGAGGTGAGCCGCGCCTACGACGTCTTCGACGAGCGCACCGGAGCTCCGCGCCGTTCCTCCTACATCGTCGACAAGGACGGCCTGTTGCGGTGGGCCGTGCACAACGCGATGCCCGAGGGGCGCGACCTCGACGAGCACCTGCGCCAGCTCGCCGCCCTGGCCTGACCCAGGGCCGGGGTTCGCGAGCGTTCCCCGTCGTCCCGGACGCCCGCGACGACGGATCCCAAAGCAAAATCTCGCCGAATCGGACGACCTCGATGGTGGCGCCCTGTACTGTTCTTCATGCCGAGCCGCTGGTGACCCGAGACGCCAGCGGCTCGGCTTTTTCGTGCCCGGCCCGACCCCGCTAGGGTGTCGGGGCCTCGCGCAGTTAGCTCAGCGGTAGAGCGGTCGGCTTACACCCGGCTGGTCGGGGGTTCGATCCCCTCACTGCGCACCCATCGCACTCCTCGCGGTATTCGTGCCCCGATGCCCCCATCCGGTCCGGTCACGTCTCCGAACTCTCTGTGACCCGGCGCACATGCGCGGACTCCCAGAAGGGCAGGACCATGAGCGAGACCAGCAGGAGAACCCTGATCGCGATGACCGGCGCCGGTGCGGCCGCCGGCGCGGTCACCCTCGCCGGAGGCGGCAGCGCCTCGGCCGCGACCCCCCGACCCGGACGCGCCCGTGAGGCCGTCGTCGCCTACATCGAGGACCACGCCTCCGACCGACTCCGACTGCTGGTCGGCGAGCGCGAGGTCGTCATCCGCGACCGCGACCTCGTCACCCGCATCCTCAACGCCGCAGGAGGCCAGTGAGATGTCGTCCCACCGCGAAGCCCCGGAGATCTCCAAGGACCCCGTCGCCGACAGCACCGACGTCTACGCGTTCGTCAGCCCGGAGGACCCGGGCAAGGTCGTGCTGATCGCCAACTTCATCCCGCTGCAGAAGCCCGACAGCGGCCCGAACTTCTTCGAGTTCGGCGATGACGTGCTCTACGAGATCCACGTCTCCAACCGCGGCACCTCCGAGGCCGACATCAGCTACCAGTTCCGCTTCACCACCGAGGTGCGCAACCCCAACACCTTCCTCTACAACACGGGGCCGATCGACGACATCGCCAGCGAGGCCTGGAACCGGCCGCAGTTCTACAGCGTGACCCGCGTCAAGGACGGCAAGAAGCAGGTCATCAAGCGCAACCTGCCCTGCCCGCCGGTCAACGTCGGCCCGCGCAGCACGCCCGACTACCCGAAGCTCGCCGCCCAGGCCGTGCACAAGCTGCCGCGCGGTCGCAAGGTCTTCGCCGGCCAGCGCGCCGACGCCTTCTGGGTCGACCTCGGCTCGATCTTCGACCTCGGTGCGCTGCGCCCCTTCAACCAGGCGCACCTCATCCCGTTGGCGACGATGGACGGCATCAACTCCGTGC
Organism: Nocardioides fonticola; assembly: GCF_039536805.1. Taxonomy (NCBI): domain Bacteria; kingdom Bacillati; phylum Actinomycetota; class Actinomycetes; order Propionibacteriales; family Nocardioidaceae; genus Nocardioides; species Nocardioides fonticola. The sequence continues at coordinate 255,455 of NZ_BAAAZH010000010.1, forward strand.
AGTCCTACAACGTGCACACCATCGCGCTGCAGGTCTCCATCGACGAGCTCACCCGCGACGGCTCGGTGCCCTCCAACCCCGAGGCTCCCAAGTCGACCATCGGCGTCTGGGCGACCGCGAGCCGCCGCGCCTCGCGCATGTACGACGAGAAGACCGGCACCTACGTCGGTCACGGCCCCTGGAAGCAGGTCTCCCGCCTCGGCAACCCGCTCGTCAACGAGGTCCTCATCCCGATGGCCAAGAAGGACAAGTGGAACGCCTCGGAGCCGAGCGGCGATGCGAAGTACGCGAAGTACGTCGACAAGCCCGAGCTCCAGGGCCTGCTGCCCGTGCTCTACCCGGACGTGTTCCCGAAGCTGGCGGCCTACACCAAGCCGCGCGCCGACCTCGACGCCATCCTGCTGACCGGCATCCCCAAGGGCGTCGTCCCCGGGTTCGCCAACTACACCGGAGCGGTCAAGGCCGACATGCTGCGCCTCAACGTCGCGATCCCGCCCGCCACGCCCGGCACCGAGAAGCCGCTCGGTCTGGTCGGCGGCGACGCCGCCGGATTCCCCAACGGACGCCGGCTCGTCGACGACGTGGTGACCATCGAGGTGCGGGCGGTGGCGGGTCTCACCATCCCGCTCGTCGACCCGAACTACACGCCCGACGATGCGGCCGCGGCGGTGCAGGACGGCACGAGCTACACCAACTCGCCGCTGCTCGACACCTTCCCGTTCCTCGGCCACCCCGGCGGCGGGTACCAGACCACGCCGGGCACCACGTCGGTCTCGTGAGCGCGGCCATGACCGCCGAGGACAACAGCTGGGCCGGGCAGGGCATGGTGCTGCTCGACATCGGCGGCGACGTCGGCGCGTTGATCGTGGCCATGCCCGAGCACCTCGTCGGCACCGAGGTGGAGATCGAGCCGCTCGACGGCCACGACCACCACCACGACCACGGGCACGACCACGGGCACGACCACGGGCACGACCACGGGCACGACCACGGGCACGACCACGGGCACGACCACGGGCACGGGCACCTCGAGCACGTGGCCGTCGTCCGGCGTCCCACCGGCGCCGGGCCCGTGCCGTCCCTGGTCTTCCCCGAGCTGCGCGAGGGTGGCTATCGCCTGATGCCCAAGGGCACCCGGGACGCCGTCCTGACCGTGCAGGTGCGCGGCGGGCAGGTGACCACCGAGACCTGGCCCGCCTGAGTCGGCGCGGTCCAGGTGCTCGTCGCACCCGGACGAACCGCCCCCGCCTCCCGTGCCCCGGGGGCGGGGGCGGTTCACGTCCGGGGATGGGTTAGGGTCGGAGACGAAAGGGAGTAGTCCCCAACAGCCGTGTCGACATACTGACCCGCCGCACCACGGGCGGGTCCGGCCCGGCAGGCCCCGGCGACGGGGCGGACGAGACTTTCGACCAGTTGATCCCGTGGTCGCATCCGTGCGACCCCTTGACGGGCCCTGGTCGAGAGGCCGTCCCCGGGCGCGTCACCTCGGCCGCGGCCGAGGAGACCCACCCATGGAAGCCTTCCTGCTCAGCACCGCCGTCATCTTCGTCGCCGAGCTCGGCGACAAGTCCCAGCTGATGGCGATGACCTTCGCGGCCCGCTACCGGGCACGCGACGTCCTCATCGGCATCACCGTCGCCACCGCCGTCGTGCACCTCGCCTCGGTGGCCATCGGTGCGCTCATCGGCGAGGCGTTCGCCGACTACCAGGGCGCCATCGCCGTGGTCGCCGGCCTGGCCTTCCTCGGCTTCGCCGCCTGGACCCTGCGGGGCGACGAACTGACCGAGGAGGAGGCCGACAAGGCCCGCCGCAGCCAGGGAGCGGCCCTCGTCGCGGTCGGCCTCGCCTTCTTCCTCGCCGAACTCGGCGACAAGACCATGCTCGCCACGATCACGCTCGCCACCCAGGAGGGCTGGTTCGGCACCTGGATCGGCAGCACGCTCGGCATGGTCGCCGCCGACGCCCTCGCCATCGGCGTCGGCGCCGTGCTGGGCAAGCGGCTCCCCGAGCGCGTCATCACCATCGGTGCCGCCGTGCTCTTCGCGATCTTCGGTGTGCTGCTGATCGTGGAGGGGCTCGCGTGAGAGCTCCCTCACGTGCCCTTCATGGTCACCTCATGGCGAACCGACAGATTCCTCCCATCACGGCAACAGCCACGACCTGATCTGGAGGAGACCCGATGGTCACCAAGCGCACGTCCCTCATCGCCGGCAGCGGCATCGCCGGACTCGCCGTCGCCGCCCTCGCGGCGGTCGCCGTCCCCGGCGCCCAGGCCGACAACGCGGCGACCACGCCGACCTCGGCCACCACGTCGCAGCACGGTCGGGGGCACTCGATCGCCGACCAGAACGCGCAGCTGCGCGAGCTCCGGGCCGCCCTGCGCGAGGCCCGGCTCGCCGCGCATCGCGCCGAGCACGGCACGCCCGCCGACGGTCCGAGCGACGACCCGACCACCGAGCCGACCACCGAGCCGGGCGACGACGACGCGACCGAGCCGGTCACCGAGCCCGGCGACGACCCCACCACCGAGCCGACCGACGAGCCCGGCGACGACGACGGCCCGGGCGAGGACCACCACGGCTCCCAGGGCGCCGAGCACGCCTCCGACGAGGGCCTCGAGCACGGTCACGTGGGAGAGGACCACGGCCACCAGGGCCAGGGCGGCGACGACGAGGGCGACGACGAGGGCGACGACGACGGCGACCACGCCTCGCAGGGCCCCGGCGGTCCCGGCCAGGGCCAGGGTGACGACGAGGGCGACGACGACGGCGAGCACGGTGGCTGGGGCGGCGACCACGGCGGCGACGACGACTGAGGTCCCGCGCCTCCGGCACCGCGACGACACGAGGCCGGTGCCACCTCTCGGGGTGGCACCGGCCTCGACGTGTCTGCGGGGGAGCGGGCTCAGCCCTCGAAGCGGTAGCCCATGCCGCGCACCGTCGAGATGGCGGTGGTGCCCAGCTTGCGGCGCAGGTAGCCGATGTAGACGTCGACCACGTTCGAGCCCGGGTCGAAGTCGAAGCCCCACACCCGGTCGAGCAGCTGCTCGCGGGAGAGCACGTTGCCGGCGTTCTGCATGAGCATCTCGGCGAGCGCGAACTCGCGTGCCGACAGGTCGACCGCCTGGTCGCCCACCGTGGCCCGCCGGGTGCGCAGGTCGAGGCGCACACGACCCACCGCGAGGTGGTCGGCCGCCGGTTCGCCGGTCGCCTCGGCCATGCGCAGCCGCAGGCGGATGCGTGCCTGGAGCTCGGCGAAACGGAAGGGCTTGGCCATGTAGTCGTCGGCGCCGCCGTCGAGGGCCGAGACCGTGTCGGTGACCGAGTCGCGGGCCGTGAGCACGATGACCGGCATCCGCGACCCGCTGCTGCGCAGCTCCTCGAGCACTGAGAAGCCGTCCATCGTCGGCAGCCCGATGTCGAGCACCATGAGGTCGTGGCCGCCCGAGAGCGCCTCGTCGAGCCCCTGCCGACCGTCGCTCACAACGGTGGTCTGGTGACCGTCGGCGCGCAGCCCCTTGGCCAGGAACGAGGAGATCCTGCTCTCGTCCTCGACGATCAGGATGCGGGCCATGCGACCTCCTCGGCATCGGGGGTGTCCGGCACACGGTAGGGCAGACGCAGCTCCACCCGCGCACCGTGGGGTACGACGTCCTCGATCGCGACCTCGCCGCCGTGCGCCTCGGCGATCGCGCGGACGATCGAGAGCCCGAGGCCGAAGCCCTCGTCGTCGGCGGACACCGCGCTGCGCCCGAACCGCTCCAGCACGAGGTCGCGGTGGGCCGGGTCGATGCCGGGTCCGGTGTCGCGCACCCACCAGCGCAGGACGCCGTCCTCGAGGGCCGAGCCGACGCCCACGACGTCGCCGACCGCGGTGTGCTTGACGGCGTTGTCGGCCAGTTGGAGCACCGCCTGGGTGATGCGCTGGTCGTCGAGCACGGCGTCGACCTCGGCGGTGCCGTCGAGGGTCCACGTGCGGTCGGCCATCGCCCGCGCCTTGGCCAGAAGCCCCTCGGTGAGGGCGCCGACGTCGACGGTCGTCGGGGCCAGGAAGTCGGGACGGTCGGACTTGGCCAGCAGGATCATCTCGCCCACGAGCCGGGCCATGCGGTCGACCTCGTCGAGCAGCAGGTCGCGGGTCTCGGCCACCTCGGCGGGATCGCCGGCGTCGAGCAGCTCCAGATGGCCGCGTAGCACGGTGAGGGGCGTCTTCAGCTCGTGGCCGGCGTCGTCGAGGAAGCGCCGCTGGCCGGCGAAGGCCTCCTCGAGCCGGGCCAGCATGCCGTTGACGGTGTCGGTCAGAGCCGTGATGTCGTCGTTGCCGCGGGTCGGCACGCGTCGTGAGAGGTCGCTGCCGGAGATCTCCTCCGCGGCCGTGCGCAGGTCGCGCAGCGGTGCCAGCAGTCGGCCGGCCACCGCGCCCGCGAGGCCGCTGACCAGCAGCAGCGAGAGGGCGGCGACGATCGCGTAGGTGCGCATCGTCTCGTGCAGGCCGTCGCGGCCGCGTTCGAGCCAGGTGACGATCACCAGGGCGCCGCTCTGGTCGGGCGCCTGGGGGCCACCGGCCACCGACTGCACCGAGAAGCGCGCGAGCCCGTACTCCGGCACCTGGACGGTGGCGGTGCCGCTCGTCGCCAGCAGGGGCTCGACGGTGCGGGCGAACAGCGCGGAGTTGGCGAAGTCGGAGGTGCCCTCGGGGGAGGCGAAGCGCGGGCCGCCGTCGTACCAGGTGACCAGCACCTCGTCGGCGTCGGGCACGTGGCTGGTCAAGTAGCGGTCGAGCAGGGCGCCGACGGTGTCCCACGAGCGGGACTCCTCGAGCTTGCGCAGTTCGGCGAACTCCTGCTCGATGCGCTGATCGGTCTGCTCGTCGATGCGGTTCTGCTCGACGACGTAGACGATGAGGCCGGCCAGGGCCAGCGCGACCGAGACCAGCAGGGCGACCACCGCGGTGATGCGGGTGCGGACCGAGAAGACCGGACGCCGACGCCCGCGCGCCGGGTTCAGGTGCACCGCCGGGTGCTCAGAGGCGAGCGAGGGTGCGGGCCGCGCCGCCGTCGGGTGCGATGCGCTGGGCGACCACGACCGGTCGCCGATCCTCGGAGCCGTCGTCGTCACCTCCTCGATCGTCGCCGTCGTCGTCCCCAGTCTGCCCGTTCCCGCCGGATCCGGACTGCTGATCGTCGTCGGAGTCGTCGCCGCCCTTGCCGCCGCCCTTGCCGCCGCCCGTTCCGTCGTCATCGCCGCCCTTGCCGTCGTCGTGGCCGTGCGAGCCGTGCGAGCCGCCGCCGTTGCCGGAGGATCCGCCGCCGTTGCCGGCGTTGCCGCCGTTGCCGCCGTTGCTCCCGGAGCCGCCGTGGTCGTCCCCGTGGTCGTCCCCGGCCCCGTCGTCGGAGAGGTCGTCGACACCCGGGCTGACGTCGACCGCCACCGATCGCGAGCTCTCAGCGCCGGGCGCGTCGTCCCCGGACCCGGCGGATGGGCCGTCCTCCGGCCCGTCCGGCGATGTCGTCCGGGTGGGGCGGGGGTCCTGCGGCGTCGGGGACGGCGAGCCGTCCTCGCTGGGGCTGGGCCGGTCGGTCAGCACGATCGGCGATCGCGACGGCTGCTGGTCGGCACCCGCGCTGGTCACCACGCCGGCGACGTAGCCGGCGAGCGGAAGGGCGAGGGCCAGCATGGCGAGGCCCGGCAGGTAGCGCTTCATGGTGGACTCATGGTGACGCAGGTCGCGGGCCCGTGGCCGGCCATGAGAGGACTCTCATCGCGCACTCACCGCGCTCTCACCGACCGCTCGGCGCACGATGATCGCCGCTCGGCGCGCGACCGGGCCGACGCGGCGGCGCGGATGGGACGGCGTCCTAAGGTGGTGAGCGTCACAGGCAGCGATGCCCGCCCGCGCTCCCGCCAGGAGGACCCATGTTCGTCCCGTTCAGCGTCACCGACTTCCTCGACCGTGCGGTCGGCGTCTACGGCGACCGGGTCGGCGTCGTCGACGAGCCGCTGCAGCCCGCCTCGCCGCTCGGGGGCGGGGAGCTCACCTACGCCGAGATCGGCCGGCTGGCGGCGCGGCAGGCGGCGCGACTCGACGAGCTCGGCATCGGGTTCGGCGACCGCGTGGCGTTCGTGAGCCACAACAGCGCGCGGCTGCTGACGGCGTTCTTCGGCGTCGCCGGTCACGGCCGGGTGCTGGTGCCGGTGAACTTCCGGCTGCGCCCCGACGAGGTCGAGTACATCGTCCAGCACTCCGGCGCCCGGATGCTCGTGATCGACCCCGAGCTGGCCGACGAGCTGGCCGAGGTGAAGGCGGAGTTCAAGGTGATCATCGGCGAGGACGACGCCGAGCTGTACGCGCCCGAGGGCGCCGTCCCCGTGCCGTGGGAGCACGACGAGTCGGCCACGGCCTGCATCAACTACACCAGTGGCACGACCGCGCGCCCCAAGGGCGTGCAGATCACCCACCGCAACATCTGGACCAACGCGGTCACCTTCGCCATGCACACCACGCTGAGCGACCGCGACGTCTACCTCCACACGCTGCCGATGTTCCACGCCAACGGCTGGGGCATGCCGTTCGCCACCACCGGGCTCGGCATCAAGCAGGTCGTCATCCGCAAGATCGACGGCGCCGAGATCCTGCGCCGGGTGCGCGACCACGGCGTGACGATCATGTGCGCGGCTCCCGCGGTCGCCGCCTCCATCCTCGAGGCCGCCCGCGACTGGGAGGGCGAGATCCCCGGCCGCGACAAGGTCCGCATCATCATGGCCGGCGCCCCGCCGCCGACGAAGACCGTCGCGCGGGTCGAGGAGGAGCTCGGCTGGGAGTTCATCCAGATCTACGGCCTCACCGAGACCTCCCCGCTGCTCACGATCAACCGCGGTCGGCAGGAGTGGGACCACCTCTCGGCACTCGACCGCGCGGCGCTGCTGACCCGGGCCGGGGCGCCCGCGCTCGGCGTCACGCTGCGCATCGACGACTCCGAGGACAACGCCGGCGAGGTGCTCGCCCGCTCCAACGTCGTCCTGGAGGGCTACTGGGAGCAGCCCGAGGAGACCGCGCGGGCGCTCGACGGCGGCTGGTTCCACACCGGCGACGGCGGCGTGATCGGCGACGACGGCTACCTGACGATCAGCGACCGCAAGAAGGACGTCATCATCACCGGCGGCGAGAACGTCTCCTCGATCGAGGTCGAGGACGTCCTCTTCTCCCACCCGGCCGTCGCCGAGGTCGCCGTCATCGGCGTGCCCAGCGAGAAGTGGGGCGAGACCATCAAGGCGTTGGTCGTGCTGGCCGAGGGTGCCGAGGTCACCGAGGCCGAGCTGATCGCCTGGTGCAAGCAGAAGGCCGCCGGCTACAAGGCGCCCACCTCGGTGGAGTTCCGCACCGAGCTCGCCCGCACCGCCACCGGCAAGCTCCAGAAGTTCAAGCTGCGGGCGCCGTACTGGGAGGGCTTCGACCGCCAGGTCAACTGAGCCTGCATCCACCGGTGCGCCCTAGGATCGGCGCGTGCCGAGCCTGCGTGACGTCGTCGACCTGCTCCACGGCTGGTACCCGCCGGCCACCGCCGACACCTGGGACAGGGTGGGTCTGGTCAGCGGCGATCCCGAGCAGCCGGTGAGCCGGGTGCTGTTCGCCGTCGACGCGACCCTCGAGGTGGCGCAGGAGGCGGCCGCGTGGGGCGCCGATCTGCTCGTCGTCCACCACCCGCTCTTCCTCAAGGGCGTCCATGGCTTCACGACTGAGACCCCGAAGGGGCGCACCCTCACCACCCTGATGCGCGCGGGCTGCGCGCTGCTGACCGCGCACACCAACGCCGACCAGGCGGTCGGCGGCGTGTCGGAGTCGCTCGCCCTCGCGCTCGGCCTGCGCGATCCGCAACCGATCCTGCCCGCACCGGGGCCGGCACTCGACAAGCTCACCGTCTACGTGCCCCAGGACGACGCCGACCGGCTGCGCACCGCGCTCGCCGAGGCCGGTGCGGGGCGCATCGGCGACTACGAGGCGGCGTCCTTCAGCAGCCCCGGTGAGGGACGCTTCCGGCCGCTCGAGGGCGCCCACCCGGCCATCGGCACCGTCGGCGAGCTGGAGGTCGTGGCCGAGCAGCGCATCGAGGTCGTGCTGCCCCGTGCCCGCCGGGCCGGCGTCCTGCGGGCGATGCTCGCCGCGCACCCCTACGAGGAGCCCGCCTTCGACGTCGTCGAGCTCGCCGACGCCGGTCTGGCCGCCACCGGCACCGGCCGGATCGGCGACATCGAACCGACCACGCTGCGCGCCTTCGCCGAGCACGTCGCCGCGGCGCTGCCGCCCACCGCGCACGGCGTCCGGGCCGCGGGCGACCCCGACCGCGTCGTGCGGCGGGTCGCGCTGTGCGGCGGGGCCGGCGACTTCCTGCTCGAGACCGTCGCCCGCACCGACGCCGACGTCTACCTGACCAGCGATCTGCGCCATCACCCGGCGGGGGAGTTCCTCGAGCGCGGGGGCCCGGCCCTCGTCGACGTCGCCCACTGGGCCGCCGAGTGGACCTGGCTGCCGGTCGTGGCCGCACGGGTCGAGGCGGCGTACGCCGACGCCGGGGACGGCGCTAGGTTGAGCACCCGGGTCAGCACGCTGTGCACCGACCCGTGGACCGTCCGTGTGTAGAGGAGCCCGCCGGTGAAAGCCGATCCGTCCGTCCAGCTCGAACTGCTCGAACTGCAGGACCTCGACACCCTGGCCGACCAGCTGCGCCACCAGCGCCGCACCGTGCCGCAGCTCGCCGAGATCGCCGAGCTGACCCGGCACCGCACCGCCCTCGACGACCAGGCCCGCGACCAGCGCATCGTCGTCGACGACCTCACCGCCGAGCAGGCCAAGGTCGATGCCGACGTCGAACAGGCCAAGGCCCGACGCGACCGCGACCGCACCCGCATGGACACCGGCCAGATCAGCGACCCCAAGGCGCTGGAGCGGATGAGCCAGGAGCTCGTCTCCCTCGACCGCCGCATCGCCAGCCTCGAGGACGACGAGCTGGAGATCATGGAGGCCCTCGAGCAGGCGCAGGCCGTGCTCGACTCCCTCGCCGGCCAGGTCGCGGCCGCCGACGAGCGGCTCGCGGCCCTCGCTGCCGAGCGGGATGCGACCTTCGCCGAGATCGACGGCAAGCTGGCCGACCTCGAGGCGCAGCGGGCGCCGTTCGCCGGCGCCCTGCCCGACGACCTCGCCGCGCTCTACGAGAAGCTGCGGGCCAGCAAGGGCGGCATCGGCGCCGCGGCGCTGCACCAGCGCCGGTGCACGGGCTGCCAGATCACCATCGACCCCGCTGAGCTGGCCTCCATCCGCGCGACCCCGGTCGACACCGTGCTGCGCTGCGAGGAGTGCTCGCGCATCCTCGTGCGGACCCCGGAATCCGGCCTGTGAGCCCGCGCCGGGTCGTCGTCCACGCGGACGGCGGGTCGCGCGGCAACCCCGGACCCGCCGCCTACGGCGCGGTGCTGACCGACGCCGAGACCGGAGCGGTGCTGGCCGAGGAGGGCCGCACGCTGGGCGTCGCGACCAACAACGTGGCCGAGTACTCCGGGTTGCTCGCCGGGCTGCGCCTCGCCGCCGAGCACGCGCCCGGTGCCGCCGTCGAGGTGCGCATGGACTCCCAGCTCGTCGTCGAGCAGATGAGCGGGCGCTGGCGCATCAAGCACCCGGAGATGCAGGTGCTGGCCGAGCAGGCGCGGGCGCTGCTGCCCGACGAGGTGTCCTTCACCTGGATCCCGCGCGAGCAGAACAGTGCGGCCGACCGGCTGGCCAACCTCGCCCTCGACGGCACCGAGACGACGACCTCCGACTCCCTCATCGAGGAGGTGGAGGAGACCGCACCCCAGGCGCCCGCCCGCGGCTGGTCGGCGGCGTCCGGTGCCGCCACCACGCTGATCCTGCTGCGGCACGGCGTCACCGTGCACACCTCCGCGAAGCGGTTCTCCGGCGGACTCGGCGGCGACAACCCGCCGTTGAGCGAGGAGGGTCGCGAGCAGATCACCGCCGCCGCCACGTGGCTCACCGGCCTGAGGGAGGACGTCGGTGCGGTGGTCGCCTCGCCGGTGCGCCGCACCCGGGAGTCCGCCGACATCGTGGCCGCGGCGTTCGGGCTGGAGGTCGAGGAGGAGCCCGGCTTCGCCGAGATGGAGTTCGGCGACTGGGACGGCCTCACGTTCTCCGAGGTCGCCGAGCGCGACCAGGCCGGGCTCACCGCCTGGCTCGGCTCCCTCGACGTCCCGCCGCCCGGGGGCGAATCGTTCCGCGACGTCGAGGCGCGCGTGCAGGCCGGCCTCGAACGCGTGCTGGCGGCGCACGCCGGCCGCACGGTCGTCGTGGTCAGCCACGTCACCCCCATCAAGACGCTGGTCGCCGACGCGCTCGACGCCCCGCTGGCCGCCGTGTTCCGCATGGAGCTCACCCCGGCCTCGGTCAGCGTCATCGGCTACCACCCCGACCCCGGTGGCCCGGGGCTGCGTCCGTCGCTGCGGCTCTACAACGCGCTGCCGCCGTCGCGATCGACCCTCGAGCCCGGCCGCTGGTGACCACCGGGAGTTGAGCAGGTCGTCACCTGCCGGACCGTGGGAGGTCGGTCCCCGGTCGTCGCCGCTGGCGAGCGTGACGGAACGTGGAGTCCTGGAACGATCTCCGTCCGCCCCGCCCCGCTCCCGACCTGCGCCCGGTCGACGATGCGCGCATCAGCCGCCGCGCCGGTCTCGTCGGCGGTCTCGCGGTCGTCGCCGTCCCGATGCTCGCGCCGCGGCCGGCCCCCGCGCTGCTGCGGCTCGACGACCCGGTCACGGCGGTCCGCTCGGGTGAGGTGACCACCGACTCGGCCGTGCTGTGGGCCCGCGCCCGTCGTCCCGGCCGGCTCATGGTCGACCTCGAGTCGGGCGGACGGCGACGCCGCATCCGCGGCCCGGTCGCCGACGAGCGGGTCGACCTGACCGCCCGTGTGCACGTCACCGACCTGCGGCCCGGCCGCGACTACGTGGCGCGGATGTGGTTCGACCACGGCCACGGACGCCGCACCGCCGGTGCCCGCCTGGAGTTCTCGACCGCACCCCTGCACGCCGCGCCGCAACGGGTCGTGTGGTCGGGCGACGTCAACGGGCAGGGCTGGGGCATCGACCGCTCCCGCGGCGGGATGACCACCTTCGCGGCCATCACCGCGCTGCGCCCCGACCTCTTCGTGCACAACGGCGACACCGTCTACGCCGACCAGCCGATCGCCGCCAGTGTGGTGACCGACGACGGCTCCACCTGGGTCAACGAGGTGACACCGGAGGTCATGAAGGTCGCCGAGACCCTGGCCGAGTTCCGCGGCCGCCACCGCTACTCGCTGCACGACGACAACGTGCGCGCCTTCCACGCCGTCGTCCCCTCGGTGGTGCAGTGGGACGACCACGAGACCGCCAACAACTGGTACCCCGGCGAGATCCTCGACGACGACCAGTACACCGAGCGACGCGTCGACGTGCTCGCCACGCGCGGACGACGGGCCTGGCAGGAGTACCAGCCGGTGCCGGTGCGCCGGCTCGTGCCCCGTGGCGGCGACGGCTTCGCGCCCCGGCGGATCTACCGACGGGTGCCGCGCGGGCAGCACCTCGACGTCTTCTGCCTCGACATGCGCAGCTGGCGCGGCGCGAACAGCGGCAACGACCCGCGCACGGCCTTCGACCGCGGCATCCTCGGGCGCCGCCAGGAGGAATGGCTCGTCGAGGGGCTGCGGCGTTCGACGGCAACCTGGAAGCTGATCTCGGCCGACCAGCCGATCTCCACGCCGTCGAACCGGGTCACCGACCTCGACGGCCCGGCCAACGGGGACGACGGCCGCCCGATCGGCCGCGAGCCGGAGATCGCCCGCGTGCTCAGCGCGATCAAGCGGCACGGCGTCCGCAACGTGGTGTGGGTGACCACCGACGTGCACTACACCGCCGCCCACCACTACAGCCCCGAGCGGGCCGCCTTCACCGACTTCGACCCCTTCTGGGAGTTCGTGTCGGGCCCGCTGGCCGCCTCGCCCTTCCGCACCAAGGACGACCTGCTCGACGGCACCTTCGGCCCCGAGGTGGTCTTCTCGCGCGGCGAGACCTCGACCCGCCTCGACATCACCCCGCGCCCGCAGAACCAGTACTTCGGCCAGCTCGCGATCGCCGCCGACGGCGTCCTCACCGTCACCCTGCACGACGGCACCGGCACGGTGCTCTGGGAGCGGGCCCTGGAACCGGAGACGACCTGACGCCGGCCACCCGGTCCGGGTGATCGCGCGCCGAGCCGACGAGGCAGGATGCGGCCCATGGATCGGGCCCCGCGACGTGTTCCCGTCATCGCGCTGACCGGCCACCTCGGTGCCGGCAAGACGACCGTGCTCAACCACCTCCTGCGGCGTCCCGGCGCCCGGATCGGGGTGATCATCAACGACTTCGGCGCCATCAACGTCGACGCCGCCCTGGTGAGCGGGCAGATCGACCAGGCCGCCTCGATCTCGGGCGGCTGCCTGTGCTGCCTCGACGACTCCGAGGGGTTCGATGCGGCGTTGGAGAAGCTCACCCATCCGCGGCTGGCGCTCGACGCGGTCATCGTCGAGGCGAGCGGCATCGCCGAACCTGGGGCGCTCGCCCGGATGATCCGCTTCAGCGGTGCCGAGCACGCCCGTCCGGGCGGCGTCGTCGACGTGGTGGACGCCGTCGAGCACTTCGCCACCGTCGACCCCGACGGTCGCGGCGTGCCTCCGGCCCGGTACGCCGTCACCTCGCTCGTGGCGATCAACAAGTGCGACCTCGTGCCGGCCGGGCACCGCGAGGAGCATCTGGCGCGCATCGAGGCACGCGTCCGCGAGGCCAACCCGCAGGTGCACGTGGTGCGCATCGAGCGCGGTCGGCTCGACCCCGAGCTCGTCCACGACGTCGCGGCGCTGGAGGATCCGCCCGACCAGCTGCCGCTCGGGGCGCTGCTGCGGGAGGAGCACGAGCGCCACGACGGGCACGGCCGCGGGCACGGGCACGGGCACGGCCATGGGCACGCGGCCCACGCGGCCTCGGTGAGCGTGAGCCGGCCCGGTCCGATCGAGCCCGGCGCCCTGCTCGACCTGCTGGAGGACCCGCCGGTCGGGGCGTACCGGATGAAGGGCACGATCGCCGTGCGGGCCGGCGCCGGCACCCGTGGTTACGTCGTCCATGTGGTCGGCCGGTCGCTGTTCGTGGCCTCCCACCCGGCTCCGGCGACCAGCGACCTGGTCGCGATCGGCGTCGACCTCGACCCCGAGGCCGTCCGACCGCGGCTGGAGGCGGCGATGGTGCCGGCCGAGCATGCCGACACGGTCGCGCTGCGCCGCCTCCAGCGGTGGCGGCGGCTGAGCCTGTAGCGGCTCTGCGCGGGCAGGCCGCTACAGCTCGGCGACGACGACGTCGAGCTGGGTGCCCTTGGCGCCCGGGGTGCCGACCTCGACGGTCCAGCCGAGGTCGCGCAGCGCCTCGGCGAGCGCTGTCGGGGTGCGCGGCGCGGCGCCGTCCTCGAGCAGGGCGCGCACGATGCGGCCCTTGGTGGCCTTGTTGAAGTGGCTGACGACCTTCCGGACGCCGTCGACCTCGTGCAGCACCCGCACGGTGGCGACCTGCCGGGCCACCTCCGGCGTGGGCCGCCAGAACGCGGCGTAGGCGGTCGAGCGCAGGTCGATGAGCAGGCCCGACCCGAGCGCGTCGAGGACGGCGGGCCCCAGGTGCTCGCGCCACACGCCCGCCACCGCGCCGAGGCCGGGCAGGGTGGTGTCGCCGGAGAGCCGGTAGGCGGGGATGCGGTCGCCGGGCCGCACGACGCCGAAGAGGCTGGAGGTGATCATCACCCGCGACGTGGCGCGCCGGCGCGCAGCGGCGGAGAGGCCAGCGAAGTCGAGCGCGTCGTAGACCACGCCGGTGTAGATCGCGTCGGCCCGCGCCGTCGGAGCCGTGCGCAGACCCGCGTTGAGCTCGACGAGGTCGAGCTGGGTCGAGCCGATGCCCAGCGTGGCGGCCGCGGCCGCCGGATCGCCGGAGCACAGCGCCTCCAGCGCCTCGAGGACGGCGACCCGTGCGGTGGTGAGGGCGGGGGAGGAGAGGGCGGCGAGATCGAGCGGCTTGCCGCGCCGGGGTGCGGCCTTGCCCTCGCTGGGCGGCAGGAGGATCAGCATGGTGTGGCTATCGTGCCGTCATGCCCAGCAACCGCGTCCTCCGGGTCCGTGCCGAGGGTGCCTCGGCCGCCGATCTGGCCGACGGCGTCCGTCGTCTCCAGTCCGAGCTCGGGGTCGACCCGGCGTTCCCCGCCGAGGTGGAGGAGGCTGCGGCCCGGGCGGCGTCCGCACCGCGACTGCCCGACCTCGACCGCACCGACCTGCCGTTCGTGACGATCGACCCCGAGGGGGCGCGCGACCTCGACCAGGCGCTGCACATCGAGCGCGACGGCGCGGGCTACCTCGTGCACTACGCGATCGCCGACGTCGCCGCGTTCGTCGAGCCCGGCGGCCCCGTCGACCGCGAGGCGCATCGCCGCGGCGAGTCGCTCTACGGCGCCGACGCGAAGGTGCCGCTGCACCCCACGGCGATCAGCGAGGACGCCGCCTCCCTGCTCCCCGGTCAGGTGCGCCCGGCGCTGCTGTGGTCGATCCGCCTCGACGCGAAGGGCGAGCGCACCGATGTCGTCGTCGAGCGCGCACGGGTGCGCTCGACCGCGCAGCACTCCTACGTCGAGGCCCAGGCGATGGTCGACGCCGGTGGCGACCTGCCCGTGTGGCTGACCCTGCTCGGCGAGGTCGGTCGGCTGCGGCTGGCACGCGAGGCGGCGCGGGGCGGGGTGTCGCTTCCCCTGCCGGAACAGGAGATCGACGTCGAGGACGGCCGCTGGTCGCTCACCTACCGCCGCCAGTCGGACGTCGAGGAGTGGAACGCCCAGATCAGTCTCCTCACCGGCTTCGCGGCCGCCTCCCTCATGGTCTACGCCCGCGTCGGGCTGCTGCGCACCCTGCCGCCGCCCGACCCGCGCGACGTCCAGCGCCTGCACCGCACCGCCCGCGCGCTGGAGATCGCCTGGCCGGCCGAGATGCTCTATCCCGAGTTCGTCCGTTCCCTCGACGCCGACCGGCCCGCCCACGCCGCCATGCTGGTGGCGTGCACCCGCCTGCTGCGCGGCAGCGGCTACGTGGCCTTCGACGGCGAGGTGCCGGCCCAGCCGCTGCACGCCGCACTGGCCGCCGAGTACGCCCACTGCACGGCGCCCCTGCGCCGGCTCGCCGACCGCTACGTCGGCGAGGTGTGCGTGGCCCTGTGTGCCGGCGAGGAGGTGCCCGGCTGGGTGCGCGAGGCGCTGCCCGGTCTGCCCGAGACGATGGCCAAGGCGGCCCGCCGGGCGTCGTCCTACGAGCGCGGCATCCTCGACCTCCTCGAGGCCACGGTGCTGCGGCCCGAGATCGGGCGCACCTTCGACGGCGTCGTCATCGATCTGCGCTCCGACGGCCGCGGCACGGTGATGCTCGCCGAGCCCGCGGTCGAGGCGCCGATCACGGCACCGGCCGACGGCGCGCCGCTGCCGTTGGGGGAGGCCGTCACCGTGCGGCTCGCCGCGGCCGATCCGGCCACCCGATCGGTCGCCTTCACCCGGGTGGAGGAGGCCGGGACGGCGGCGCGCCGCGATCATCCGCACCCGTGAGCACCACCCACGACCCGGACGCCGTCCGCGGCGACGCCTCCTACTTCGCGCGCCTGGTGCAGGAGCTGGCCGCCGAGCGTGACGAGGAGGTCACCCTCGAGCGCCTCGTCGCAGGCTGCCTCGACCTCATCGGGCCCGCCGACGGCGCCGGCCTGACGCTGCGTCGCGGTCGCGGCCGGCTGGAGACGGTCGGGGCCACCGACGACCGGGCCGAGCGTGCCGACCAGGCGCAGTACGAGACCGGGGAGGGCCCCTGCCTGGACTCCGCGCTGCATCGTCAGACCCATGTCGTCGACGACACCGCCACCGACCGACGCTGGCCGCGGTGGGGCGCGAAGGCCGCGGCCCTCGGCGTCCGGTCGGTGATCAGCGTCGAGCTGCCGGCGCTGCCCTCGCCCGCCGACCCCTCGCCGCGGCCCATCGGGGCGATCAACCTCTACTCCCGCGAGCCCGGCGCCTTCAGCGCCGACGACGTCGAACTCGCCGAGATCTACGCGACCCACGCGGCCGTGGCCCTCGACGCCGCGCGCCTCGTCGAGGGCCTCCAGCGGGCGGTGCGCAGTCGCCATCTCATCGGGATGGCCCAGGGCATGATCATGCAGCGCTACGGCGTCGACATGGCGCGCGCCTTCGCGGTGCTCCAACGCTGGTCGAGCCACCGCAACCTTCCGCTGCGAGAGGTCGCGGAGGCGATCGTCGAGGGTCGCGAGCCGCTGCCCGAGCCGTGAGCCCGGCGCCGGATCCGCCTGGTATCCGGCCTACTCACCTCCGATCAGGCCGTGCTGGAGGCACCAGCTGACGGCCTGGGAGCGTCGGTTGACGCCGATCTTGCGGTACCCGGAGCGGATGTAGGTCTTGACCGAGTTGATGCTCAGGCCGAGCCGCTCGCCGATCTCGATGTTGGTCAGGCCCTGTCCGACGAGGGCGAGCACCTGGCTCTCGCGCGGGGAGAGCTTCGGGCCGGCGAGGTGCGGGGTGTGCTCCTCCTCGCTGCGCCGCCGTTGGCGCACGAGCTCCTCGAGACGGGCCACGAGCTGGGTGACCGGCACGTGCTTGCCGATGAAGGGGTGGTGGGCCTGGCGGTCGTCCCAGCTGTAGGCGACCTGGACGCAGTGGGGGAGCGTCTGGAGCTCGCGCAGCCGGAGCCGTTGGCTGGTCGAGAGCCGGGCGGGTTCGTAGAGGACGACGTCCGGATCGCTCGGGCGCTCGAGCAGCCGGACCCGGGCCTCGAAGGGTTGCAGCAGGAGGCGCAGTCCTGCGTGCGTGACCGGGTAGTCGTCGAGCAGTTGGGCGATGAGCGGACGGCGGAGGCCGTGGGGAGTCAACGAAGGTCCTGGGGCAGACGCTCCCGGGTGCCGGCTTCTTCAGCGTGGAGCAGGCGCACACGCGCCGAGGCCGACGCTACCCCACATCGGGTGGGAGCGGCCGAGCGCCCCTCGGGCGGACAGCGGTGCGGCTCCGCCGAATCATGGGGTACTCGACGGAGCCGCACGTGCACTGTGCTCCCCGCCACGGGAAGCAGTGTCGCCTCACCCAGGCCCCCCGGCCGTTCAGGCGACGTGCTCTCCAAGTCAAGCGTCTTCGGCGGCTTCGTACAACGTCCCGGGCTCTTTACTCAGGCAGTGGTCTAGTCGGGTCGGACCGCTGCTGTTCGTCGCGCGTTCATCGCAGGGTCCCGCCGGTGTCGCGCCCGCTGCCTAGCGTCGCGGACCTCGGGAGGTGGGCCAGGGTGGGCGACGCGGTACGGGTGCGCGCGGTGCGCATGGTCTTCGACGATGTGCTCGCCCTCGATGCCGTCGACCTCGACGTCGCAGGAGGACGCGTGCACGGCGTCCTCGGCCCGAACGGTGCCGGGAAGACCACGCTGCTGGGCCTGCTGCTGGGGCTGCTCGCACCGCGCTCGGGCTCGGTGGAGGTGCTCGGCGTGCCGGTCGTACGGGGTGCTGTGCTGCCCGCGGGCGTCGCCGGCTTCCTCGACGCGCCCGGTCTCTACCCCGGCCTGACGGCCCGGGCGAACCTCATGGCCGTCGCCCGGCTCGCCGGCGCGGGCGGCGCCGCCGGCAGCCGCGTCGCCGATGCGTTGAGCCGCGTCGGGCTCGCCGAGGTAGCCGACGATCGGGTGCGCGGGTTCTCCCTCGGGATGCGGCAGCGACTCGGGCTGGCGGGCGCCCTGGTCACCGAGCCGCGCCTGGTGATCCTCGACGAACCGGCGAACGGCCTCGACCCGCAGGGACGCCGCCTGGTGCAGGCCGTGCTGGAGGACCTCGCGGCCGACGGCGCCGCGGTCGTGGTCTCGAGCCACCGCATGGACGACCTGGCCGACTGGTGCGACGAGGCGACCGTGCTCGCGGCCGGTCGCGCGGTGTTCAGCGGCCCGCTGGCGAAGCTGGCCGCCGAGTGCGGACCGCTCGAGCACCGTGTCGTCGTCGCCGAACCGCAGCGCGCACGGGCGATCGCGGAGACGCTGCCCGGCCTCACTGTCCTGCCCTCGCCGCGCACCGCCCCCGACACCGTCGTCGTGCGGGGCGAGACGGCTGCGATCGAGGAGTTCGCGGCCGCCGTCGTCGGGGCCGGCGCCGGACTGCGCTCGCTCGCCCCGGTCGTCTCGCCGTTGGAGGCGGCCTTCGTGCGGCTGACCGGTGGGGAGGAGGCGTGAGCGCCGTCCTGGATCGGCGGGTCGAGGCGGCTGCGGGGCCGGCGTCCTGGCGGGCCGTGCTCGGGCTCGAGATCGCGAAGACGGCGGCGCAAGGGCGGATCCAGGCGCTGGTCGCGCTGTGCGCGGTCGTGCCCGGCGTCGTCGTGGTCGGCCTCAGCCTCCAGAGCACCCTGCCCACCGACACCGTCTTCGGGCGCTGGATCCCCGCCTCGGGGTGGGCGGGCGCGCTGGTGGTGCTGGCCTTCTGCGGCACCTGGATGCTTCCGCTGCTCACCGCCGTCGTCGCCGGCGACGCCTTCGCCCAGGAGGACCGGCTCGGCACCTGGCGGCACCTGCTGCTCGCCGTGCGCTCGCGACGGCGCATCTTCGGGGCGAAGGTGGCCATCGCGGCGGCCACGCTCCTGATGCTCGTCGTGCTGATCGCGGTCTCCTCGGTCGTGGGCGGCCTGCTGAGCGTCGGCCCGCACCCGCTCGTCGGTCTCGACGGCACCGTGCTGACCTCGCATGCGGTGGCGGTCCGCGTGCTGGCGGCCTGGGTCTCGGTGCTCCCGGCGACGGCCGCCTTCGCCGCGATCGGCGTGCTCGGGGCGGTCCTCGCCGGACGCTCGCCGCTGGGGCTGCTCGCGCCCGTGGTCGTCGGTCTCGGCCTCCAGCTGCTGCAGCTCGCGCCGCTGCCGGCCGTCGTCCGGCTGGCGCTGCCGAGCGCCGGGTTCCTCGCGTGGCGGGGGCTCTTCACCGCGCCGGCGCAGACCGCCGTCCCGATCGCCGGGGCTCTGGTCGCCACGATCTGGACCGTCGTCCTGCTGGCGATCGCGCGCCACTGCTTCGTCCGCACCGAGACGGTGCTCGGCGAACCGGTCGGTGCCGCCCGGGCCGGCCTGGTGGCGGCCGCCGTCGCTGCTCTCGTCGGCGGCGGCGCCGGCGTCCTCGCGGCGACCACGCCCGCTGCCGGCAGCGGCATCCATCGAGCCCCGCTCGAGGCGTCCCTCGCCGAGTCCTTCGCCCACCTCTACCGGCGGCAGAGCGCCGAACTCGGCCGCCCGGACGTCGCGGAGGCCGACCTGCGCGCCCGCGCCTCCTGCGACCGGGGCGGCCCGCGCGGGGTCGACGACGGTCCGGGGCACGACTGGCGCTGCGTCGTGCGCTGGCGGCTGCCGGGCGTCGCGACCATCGGCCGGGCGATCTACCAGCTCGACGTGGCACCCGACGGGCGCTACGTCGCCGACGGCGACGGACCCACCGACGTCAACGGCTACTTCCTCGTGCGCACCGATCTCGGGGACGCACCCAATCCGCTGTGGCAGGTCGACGGCCTCGTCGACCTGCTGGCAGCGCCGACGAAGGGATAGCGATCGATGCCAGGCCCACAGCAGGTCGTCCGCCAGCGGGTACGCGGGCAGGGGAGGAGCGCCGCCCGGCGGCTCGGCGTCGTGGCCGGGGTCCTCGTGCTCGCCGGCGGCGGCGTCGCCTACGGCACCACCGCCGGCTTCGGCTCCCAGCACGTCGGCACCACCTACCCCGGTGGCCTCCAGATCTCCTCCAACCAGACCCTCGCCCCCATCGGCGACCGGCTGGCGACGCCCTACGGCAAGTTCATGGGATCCGCCGTCAGCCCCGACGGCCGGTTCCTGGCGGCCACCAGCACCGACCGGTCGGTGACGCTCCAGATCATCGACCTCGCCAGCTACCAGCTGGTCTGGCGCGTCGGCACCGCGACCGGCGTCGACGAGAAGCTGGCCGACCGAACCGTCGGCCAGGAGGCGCCCACCTTCTCCCCGGACGGCACCCTCCTCTGGTTGCCGCAGGCCACCGGCCTGACCCGCTTCCCGGTGAATCCCGACGGCACGCTCGGCACCCCGACGTCGGTGCCCCTGCCGACGCTGGCCGGCGCGAAGGCGCTGCCGGGCAAGGCGGCCTACTCGGCCGACGGCTCCACGCTCTACGTGCCCCTCAACGGGCAGAACCGGGTGGTGGCGATCGATCCCGGCACCGGCACCGTCGAGCGCAGTTGGGACGTCGGCCTCGCGCCCCGCGAGATCGCCGTGGTCGGCACGCGCCTCTATGTCAGCGACGAGGGCGGGCGGCGCGCGACGCCGGGGGAGTCGACGCTCAACTCCTACGGCACCGAGGTCCCCGCCGACCCGTACCTCGGCACCTCCACCACCGGCGCGCTCAGCGTCATCGACACCAGCGACGCCAGCGCCGACCCGCGCGTCGGCACCATCGCCGTCGGGCTGCACCCGACCGCGCTGCTGCTCGAGGGCACGACGCTCTACGTGGCGAACACCGGGGGCGACACGGTCTCGGTCGTCGACACGCGGCGCGACGTCGTCGTCCAGACGATCGCGACGCAGCCGTGGCCGTCCTCGAAGGTCGGGTACGAGCCCACCGCGCTGGCGCTCGCCGGACAGCGGCTGCTGGTCACGCTGGGCCGGGCGAACGCCGTCGGCGTCTACCGCGTCGAGAAGGACCCTCGCGCACCCGCACGGGCGCTCGGGCTGCTGCCCACCGACTACTTCCCCTCCGACATCGCCACGGTCGGCGGCCAGGTAGTCGTCACCAACACGCGCGGCATCGACGCCCTCGGGCCCGCGGTCACTGTCGACAAGGGGGCCGGGACGACGCCCGCCACCGGGCACGGCACCCACAGCACCACCGGATCGATCACCCGGTTCACCCTCCCCGCCACCCGCGACCTCGGCACCTGGACGACCACCGTGTACCGGCAGAACGGCTGGGGGCTCAACGACGTCCCGCGGGCGGTCGGCCGCACCGCGAAGCCGGTGCCCGTGCCGGCACGGCTGGGCGACCCCTCCACCATCAAGCACGTCTTCCTGCTGGTGAAGGAGAACCGCACCTACGACCAGGTCTACGGCGACGACCCGCGTGGCGACGGCGACGCCTCGCTCGCGCAGTTCGGCGAGAAGGTCACCCCCAACCAGCACGCGCTGGCCCGGCAGTTCGGCCTCTACGACAACACCTACGACATCGGCACGAACTCCGCCGAGGGCCACAACTGGCTCATGCAGGGCGACGACCCGGCCTACACCGAGTCGAGCGCGGGGGAGTACGAACGCAGCTACGACACCGAGGACGACGTCCTCGGCCACCAGCGCAGCGGCTTCCTGTGGACCGCGGTGGAGTCGGCCGGCGGCAGCGTGCGCGACTTCGGGGAGTTCAACCAGTTCGAGACCAAGCCCGACGGCGCCACCTGGCAGCAGTACTACTGTGCCGCCCGCGCCGCCGACGACGGCGATCCGAGCGGCCTCCTCGACTCCGACATCCGTCAGAGCACGGCCTCGCCGATCCCGTCGCTGAACTCGGTCACCGTGCACGACTACCCGAAGTTCGACACCTCGATCCCCGACCTCTACCGGTACTGGATCTGGAAGCAGGACTTCGAGGCGCACGGACCGGCGTCCCTCAACATGCTGTGGCTCTCCAGCGACCACACCGGCGGCACCCCCGACCCGGAGGCGCAGGTCGCCGACGGCGATCTCGCGGTCGGCCGCATCGTCGATGAGATCTCGCACAGTCGCTGGTGGCGTGACTCGGCGATCTTCGTCGTCGAGGACGACAGCCAGGACGGCGTCGACCACGTCGACGGGCACCGCGCGCCGATCCAGGTCATCAGCCCGTGGGCCCAGCACGGCTCGGTGGTGAGCACGTACTACAGCCAGATCTCGATGGTGCGCACCGTCGAGCAGATCCTCGGCGCTCAGCCGCTCAACCAGAAGGTCGCGGCCGCCACCCCGATGGTCGACGCCTTCACCACCCAGCCGTCGTTCCTGCCCTTCGACGCGGTGCCGAACCAGGTGCCGCTCACCGAGGGGGTCGCGAAGGCGCCGTCCTGCGGGCTCGACACGCTCGGCCTGGAGGGTGCTGCCGCGAAGGCGCTGAACCGTGAGGTCGCCGCCCGCACCGCCGTCCCCGACGACATGAAAGCGATCGCGGCGGCCTGGGGACGCTGGCAGGCGCGGCAGCACTTCAGCGGCGCCTCCGCCGTCCCCGACCGCGCCCACCCGGAGCAGATGAACCGCTGGACCTGGTACCAGGCCCACCAGTGGCGCACCCCCTACCCGGGCGACGACCGCATCTACGCCCCCGACGAGGTGCCGGGCGGCTACCTGCCGGCGGGGGAGACCGAGTAGTCGCGGGCACTGGCGCGGACGGCGGCCGCGGAGGATCCTGACCCCATGGACACCGCGACCGCCGTCCGCCCGCGCAGCACGCCCGACCTGGTCGGTCACGTGCTCGCGACGCTCATCGCCTGCGGGGTGTTCGCGGTCAGCCTCGCAGCGACCAGCGTCGACTCCTGGCCGTGGTTCCTCCTCGTCGCGCCGACGACCTTCCTCTACGCCCTGCTGCCCGCCGCCCTCATCGGCGCCCTCGCGGCGGTGGCGATCGAGCTCGTGGCGCTCCGGACGCCGTCGGTGCTGCTCCAGGTGATCTTCGTCGCCGTCGTGGGCGCCGTCGGTGCTTTCGTGATGGTGCAGCAGGTCGATGTCGCCGTGCTGGTCGCGCTCGCCGGAGTCGTGGGGCGGCTCGGTGTGGGGGTCGTGCGGGGCTGAGGGGGTCGCTCTTCGGTGGTCGAGGTGCGAGGCGCCCCGGCGCCGAGCCGCGAGACCCGGTGGGATGACTGCTGACGGTGGGGACGCCGTCTTCGCTCGATGTCTGCTCCCGGCTTTCGGACGCTCTGCCTGAAAGGCGCCGGCTACGTGGGCGCCGGGTTGCTCTCGGTGTCCCGGTCGCTGTCGGCGTCGGGCGGAAAGGCGCTGGCTACGAGGGTGGGGGTTCTGGCTGCCGCTTGGGTGCGGGGGTCTCGCGGCTCGCTGGCGCTCGCACCTCGACCACCGAGCGAGCCCGCCGCCCGACCGGTGGTCGAGGTGCGAGGCGCCCCCGGCGCCGAGCCTCGAGACCCCGCAAGACGAACGCCGACAGCAGGCGATCTGCGGCTCCCGTCCGGTGGCTGAGGTGCCCGAGCCCCCAGGCGAGGGCCTCGAAGCCCAGCAAGCCGAAAGGCAGCCGCAACCACGCAGATTCAGTCGCTCGAAACCTTGTCGTCGAACATGTGTTCGATTAGACTGAGGCATGGCCTCCCCCACCCCACACCAGGAAGAACAGGACCCGCGTGACCCGCGGTCCCTCCTGGTCCTCGCGCGCGACGCGCGAGTGGTGGCCGAGGACGCCGAACGATCCGTCTTCATCGCCGCCGCCCGGTGGGCTCTCGCCCACCCGGTGGCTGATGAGTGGGACAGCGCTTGTGTTCCGGGCACCGAACGCACCCTCGCCATCGCCGGCGAAGGCGCTCCTCTGGTGGCGGAGTTCTGCATCGATGAGTTCGCTGCCGCGATCGGCCTGTCCACCGACGCGGGGCACTACTACATCGGCGACGCCCTCGAACTCGCTACCCGTCTGCCCCGGTGCTGGCGACGTGTGGAGGCCGGTGAGGTTCCGGTGTGGCGGGCACGCAAGATCGCCCAGGCCACCCGACTCCTCTCGCCCGAAGCCGTCGCCCTCGTCGACCAACGCCTGGCGTCCTTCGCGCACTCCATCGGTGGACGCGGGATCGAACAGACCGTCAAGGCAGCTGAAGCCGAAGCCGACCCCGAGCTCCTCAAGGCCAGGCGGGAAGCGGCCGACGACAAGCGACACGTCACCATCTACTCCCGGCACGTCGACTTCCACGGCAGGGTCGACATCGAAGGCGCCCTCGACCTCGCCGACGCCTTGGATCTCGAGGACGCCCTCGCCGCCATCGCCGCCCAGTTGAAAGACCTGGGTTGTGAGGAGTCGTTGGACGCCCGGCGGGCCATGGCACTCGGCGAACTCGCACGACGCGAAACACCCCTGAGCTTCCCCGCCGATGGCGAGGTGGAGCCGCCGGCGCGGTCCGAGCGGACCCTCCAGCTCTACGTCCACATCAGCCACGCACCCGGCCAGAACCCCTTCGGTACGGCCGCTCGTGTGGAGAACACCCGCACCGCGATCGACCTCGACACCCTGCGCAGTTGGTGCGCTGACCCCGATACTCAACTCGTCGTGCGGCCCGTGCTCGACCTGGCCGAACACCGGTCGAGTGAGTCCTACGAGATCCCCACACTCCTGCGGGAACAGGTGATCCTCCGCGACGTCACCTGCGTCTTCCCCCACTGCACCAGGCCAGCCAGATCAGCCGACCTCGACCACATCGTCCCGTGGGACGAAGGCGGCGGAACGAGCACCGACAATCTCGCCGCCCTCTGCCGACATCACCACCGTGTGAAGACCCACCACGGCTGGACCTACGAACCGCTCGAACCCGGAGCCGGCCCACCCGGCAGCTACCGCTGGACCAGTCCCCACGGTCAGCAGTACCTCCGCACCCCGACCGGCACCACCGCTGAACCAGCACTCACTACGACAGCCTGAACCCGACCCGGGTTCGGGCCTGTCGTGCTGCTTAGGCGGGGCCCTGAGGTGCGGACGGGCTGGTCTGTAGGTTGGGCACCAACCTCCCGTAAACGATGCGTTCGGACCGTTCATGACAGTTCCCCGCTGACCTGCGAGAACACTGCCGAAGCGCTCCGAGCATCCCTTCGCCGAGCACGGCCGCCAGGAGAAGAGCGGCGCCTGGGGTGTGCACCACCTGCAAGCGCGCCGCCGAGCAGCGCCGCCGCGCCCGGGCGCGCGGGCGGGCCTCGGTGGCATGAGGACCTGACCGCCTGGCGTCAACGCCACCTACGCAGGCTTCGGGCATGGGGGCCGCGTCAGGACCGATGGCGGCGAGCGGCGACTCTCCCTTTCCACCGCACAGACCCGACCAGCGCCAGGGGGTCCGCCCCCAGGGGGCGGGCGCCACGCCGAGCGGACCCACGGATTTGTCGGTGCCTCCTGCCAGCCTGAGAAGCGGATGCCCAACCGGGTATCCACCGCTCACGCCAAGGAGAGACCCATGCGCATCCCGCACAGCGTCCGTATCGCCGACCCCCGCGGGCTCGACCAGCTGCTCGTCAGCCTCCTCAACGAGCCGGAGCAGCACCTCAGCTCAGCGCTCCAGCCGACCGCACCGGAGAACCGAGTCCAGCTCAACCACGACGACCTCAAGCGGGCCACCCTCACCGGCGGCCCCCACATCTGGAACGACGCCGACGGCGCGCCCTGGGTGACCGTCGTCTACGAGGTCGTCCCGACCCCAGAGCCACTGAGTCCAGTCATGGCCGGGCGCCGGCCGAACCTCGAAGGGGCCTGGTGACCCGGCCATGCCCGCACCCCTCAACGCCTTGCACCGCGCTGCGGGCAGCCAGCCGCCCTGCAAGGCCTGCGGCGCACCGGTGATCCTGATCTCGACGCCGGCCCCGGCCGTGGGTGGGTTCCGTGCGATGGTGCCTGCTCGACGGTGCACCGACCCGGACTGTGACACCAACGTCCTGAGCGCCCGCGCGGGCGGTCACGACGTCTAGCAAGCATGAGGCGCCCCCAGCCACCGGGAAGGGCTGGGGGCGCCTCGGTCGGGTAACTCAGCCGAGCAGCCGCTCGGCGGCCAGGCGCCTTGCCTCGGCGACGACCTCGGGCACGTTCCCGCCGCCGAGGGCGATCTCCTCGAACAGCGTGGCCAGCACCTCGACTCGCAGGGAGCCGCTGCTCGGGCCCTTCACGGCGGCGGCGAGCACCTCCAGGGCGTCGGCGACGCGGAACGCCTCCACGCCCGGCCGTCGGGTGCTTGAAGGCGTGCTGAATCTCGGTCATCTGGTTCTTCCCTTCTCAGGATCGGCCTGACGTGAGGGCCGGCCCACGTACGTGCGTTTGGTCGCGGGACGCGTCCCGCCGCGATCGCTCAGCGGGACGCCGACGCATCACCGCTTGAGGACGCACTGAGGACAACGGAGGCGCTGATGGCGCTCCGCCGCAGGTCAGAAGGTGAGGTGCGGACGGGCTGGTCTGTAGGCCGGGTTCTGTCCCCGGGACCCTCACGGGTCTCCGGGGGGCGACCATCCATCTCGACCCACCGTTGCCGGTGGGTTCCAGCGGTCTACCCGCGTACTCGGGCGGGCCGCCCTCGAACGCACGCTGTTCGACCTTGCTCCAGGTGGGGTTTGCCGAGCCGGCCGGGTCACCCCGGTCGCTGGTGGGCTCTTACCCCACCGTTTCACCCTCACCGCCCCGCGAGCGGGACGGCAGTCTGTTCTCTGTGGCACTTTCCCGCGGGTCACCCCGGGTGGGCGTTACCCACCACCCTGCCCTGTGGAGCCCGGACCTTCCTCGGCGTCCCGATCACTCGGGACGACGCGGTCGCCCGACCAGCCCATCCGCGTGCGCAGCCTAGGGCCCGCAGGCAGCGGGAGCCAGTCCTCAGGCGAGCCGGACGATCTCGACCCCGACGGCGAGCGACTCCAGGGCGGCGCCGGCGAAGATGCCGCTGACCGGCTTGACGTCGAGGTAGTCGCGGCCGGTGGCCACCGAGACGTACCGGTCGCCCGGTTCGGAGTCGTTGGTGGGGTCGAAGGCGTGCCACCCGGCGTCCCACCACTGGAGCCAGGCGTGGGCGTGCGCGGTGGCCGGGACGCCGACGGCGGGCTCGGTGTCGGGGTGGAAGTAGCCGGAGACGTAGCGGGCCGGGATGCCGACCGAGCGCAGCGCCCCGATGGCGCGGTGGACGACGCGGCTCACCGGGATCGGGTCGGGGGCCTCGGCCTCGAGTTCGGCGTGCACGTGGCCGCAGATGGCGCGGGCGGCCTCGCCGGGGAGCGCGGCGGCGTCGGCGATCGAGCGGACGGCGGCCGCGAGCGCGTCGTCCGGGGCGACCTGCTCGGGCAGCACGAGGTACTCGGTCCAGCGGTCGGCGACGTCCCAGCCCTCGAGGTCCTCCCAGGTGAGCGTGGGCGGCCCGGCGGGGGAGCGGTTGGTCTGCACCGTCGAGGTGGCCACGATCGAGAGGGTCTCGTGCGGCTCGCTGATCTCGAAGGCGGTGACGAGCGAGCCGAAGTAGTCGCGGTACTCGTAGGTCCACGGCTTCGGGCTGATCTCGAGCCGGTTGTGCACGACGATCTGCTCGGGCGTGGTGAGCGGCGTGAGCCGGGCCTGCTGGTGGGCGGCCTGGGCGCGGCCGTCGAAGGTGAACGTGGTGGTGTGGGTGATCCGCAGCTGCATCAGTCTCCGACCGCCTCCCAGGTCAGGGCCTCCGACGCCGAGAAGTAGCGGCGGGTCACGGCCTCGGTGGCCTGGGCGCAGGTGCGCTGCAGGCGTTCCATCTCCACCGGCAGGTCTGAGAGGACGTCGGCGAGCGAGCGGTACTCCAGCTCGGCCCGCATCCGGCCCAGCAGCCGCTGCGCCTCGCTCTGGAACCCGGCGCGCTGGTTGGAGGCCTCCAGGTTCTCCACGCACTGCTCGGCGCGGTTGAGCGCGAAGACCACCGACCGCGGGAAGAGCCGGTCGAGCAGCAGGAACTCCGCGGCGCTGCGCTCGGTCTCCAGACCCCGGTAGGTGCGCAGGAACGCCTCGTAGGCGCCGCAGGCCCGCAGCGTCGAGGTCCACTGCGCCCCACCCTGGGAGGAGAGGGACGTCGTCGCCACCAGCCGCGAGGTCATGTCGACGCGTTCGATGCAGCGCCCCAGCATGAGGAAGTGCCACCCCTCGTCGCGGGTCATCGTCGCGTCGGCGGTGCCGTTGACCAGCGCGGCCCGGTCGCGCACCCACTGGAAGGCCGCCGGGGTGCGCATCGAGTGGAAGTGCCCGGACTGGATGGTGCGGTAGGTCGTGTTGATGGTCTCCCACATCGGCACCGACAGCGTCTCGCGGGCGCGCCGCGCGCTCTCGCGGGCGGCGGCCAGCGCGAAGGCGATCGAGGAGACCGACGTCGGGCTCCACGCCAGCTCGGAGAGCACCATCGAGAGGTCGACGTGGGTCTCCGGCTCGATCTCCAGGCCCATGATCGAGAGCAGCCCGCGGCAGGTGGGCTCCTCCTCGACCGTGGCGTCCTCCAGCAGCAGCTGGGTCTGGACGTCGAGGATGCGGGCGGTGTCCTCGGCCCGCTCGATGTAGCGGCCGATCCAGAAGAGCGACTCGGCGATCCGGCTCAGCATCAGTCGTCCTCCCCGTCCGTGGCCGACGGCGCGCTCGGCGTCTGCAGCTGCTGCTGTTGCTGCTGCTCCTGCTCGACGAGGGTCTGGGTCGGGCCGGCCAGCACCCAGGTGTCCTTGGAGCCGCCGCCGCGCGAGGAGTTCACGATCAGCTCGCCCTTGGCGAGCGCCACCCGGGTCAGGCCGCCCGGCAGCACCCACACCCGCTGCCCGTCGTTGACGGCGAAGGGCCGCAGGTCGACGTGGCGCGGTCCGAGCTCGCCGTCCACGAAGGTCGGCACCGTGGAGAGCTGGACGACGGGCTGGGCGATCCAGGAGCGGGGGTCCTCGATCACCTTGCCGCGCAGCTCGTCGAGCTCGGCGCGGGTGGCGCGCGGGCCGATGACGATGCCCTTGCCGCCCGAGCCGTCGACCGGCTTGAGCACGAGCTCGTCGAGCCGGTCGAGCACCTCCTCGCGCGCCTCGGCGTCGCCGCAGCGCCAGGTGTCGACGTTGCGGATGATCGGCTCCTCGCCCAGGTAGTAACGGATGAGGTCGGGCAGGTAGGTGTAGACGAGCTTGTCGTCGGCCACCCCGTTGCCCACGGCGTTGGCGATCGTGACGTTGCCGGCGCGGGCGGCGTCGATGAGGCCCGGGGCGCCGAGCAGCGAGTCGGGGCGGAAGTGCACCGGGTCGAGGAACTCGTCGTCGACGCGACGGTAGATCACGTGCACCGGCTCCAGGCCCTTGGTGGTGCGCATCATCACCCGGCCGCGGCTGCACTCGAGGTCGCGGCCCTCGACGAGCTCGACGCCCATCGTGCGCGCCAGCAGCGCGTGCTCGAAGTAGGCGCCGTTGTAGACGCCCGGGGTGAGGACGACGACCGTCGGGTCGGCCACGCCGGCCGGCGCGGCCGCGCGGAGCGCGTGCAGCAGCCGCTGGGGGTAGCCGCCGACCGGGCGGATGCGGTGCTCGGCGAAGGTCTCGGCCAGCGCGGCCGAGATGGCGCGCCGATTGGTCATCACGTACGACACGCCCGAGGGCACCCGCACGTTGTCCTCGAGCACCCGGAACTCGCCCTCGTTGTCACGCACCAGGTCGATGCCCGAGACGTGCACGCGCACGCCGTTGGGGGGCCGGACGCCGGCGGACTGCCGGTGGTAATGGGAGGAGGTGGTGATGACGCGGCGCGGGATGACGCCGTCGTCGAAGACCTGACCGGCGTCGTAGACGTCGGCGAGGAACGCCTCCAGCGTGCGCACCCGCTGCTGGACGCCGGCCTCGATGCGCGACCACGTCTCGGCCTCGATCACCCGGGGGAGGATGTCGAGGGGGAAGGCCCGCTCCTCGCCGCCGATGTCGAAGGTGACGCCCTGGTCGAGGTAGTTGGCCTGGAGCGTCTCCACCCGGCTCATCAGCTCCGGCGTCGTCAGCTCGCGCAGGGAGTGGCGCAGCAGCTCGTACGGCGCTCGCAGGCTCTCCCCGTCGAACATCTCGTCGTAGGCGGGCCCGTCGGCGACGTAGCCCTCGAACATGCCGCTCATGCCGAGCCTCCGTGCCTGCCCCAGCCCCTCGTCATGGGGCGACAGTACAAAGATCCGTGTCACACGCGAGGTCACCCGAAGGGTCGCATGTGACGGCTGTGTAAACACTTCCCGCCGGGGCCGACGGGCCGATCACGGGATGGTCAGCACCTCGGCGCCGTCGGCCGTCACCAGCAGGGTGTGCTCGAACTGGGCGCTACGGCGACCGTCGCGGGTGACGACGGTCCACCCGTCGTCCCACATCTCCCACTCGTGGGTGCCGAGGTTGAGCATCGGCTCGATGGTGAAGGTCATGCCGGGGCTGATGACGTCGTGGCCGTAAGGGTCGTCGGCGCCGAGCGCCTCGACGTCGTAGTGCGGCACCACGAGACCGGAGTGGAACGAGGTGCCGATGCCGTGGCCGGTGAACTCGCGGACGACGCCGTAGCCGAACCGGTTGGCGTAGGACTCGATGACCCGGCCGATCACGCTGATGCGGCGTCCGGGCTTCACGGCCTTGATCGCCCGGTCGAGCGCCTCGCGGGTGCGCTCGACGAGCAGCCGGGTCTCCTCGTCGACGTCGCCGGCGAGGAAGGTCGCGTTGGTGTCGCCGTGCACGCCGTCGAGGTAGGCGGTGATGTCGATGTTGACGATGTCGCCGTCCTCGACCACCCGGCTGTCGGGGATGCCGTGGCAGACCACCTCGTTGACGCTCGAGCACAGCGACTTCGGGAACCCGCGGTAGCCGAGGGTCGAGGGGTAGGCGCCGTGGTCGCAGAGGAACTCGTGGCCGATGCGGTCGAGTTCGTCGGTGGTGATGCCGGGCGCGACGTGGCGTCCGACCTCCTCACGCGCCTGCGCGGCTAGCCGACATGCGGCACGCATCCGCTCGATGGTCTCGGCGTCCTTGATCTCGCTGCCGGTGAACGGCGTCGGCGCCGGCTTGTCGACGTACTCCGGCCGCGGGATCGAGGCCGGGACGGCGCGTCGGGGCGAGATCGTGCCGGGTCGGATCGCTGCGCTGCTCACGAGGCCCGAGTGTAGGTTTCGATCTCATGAGCGAAGGTGGCCGCCCCGACCAGTACTGGTTCTGCCTCAAGCACCATCGCGTGGAGACCATCGAGAACCTCTGCCCGGGCAAGCACCGGCTCGGCCCCTACGATTCCGAGGACGCCGCCGCCCACGCGCTGGAGAAGGTCGCCGAGCGCAACGAGGCGTGGGAATCCCAGGACCGCGACCCCGAGGACGACGCCGGGTGAGCGACCCCGTCGAGCGTCCCCGCTACGGACCGACGGCGCCGCCCGCGAAGGCCTCGCCGTGGCCGTTCGTCGGGCTCGCGCTGCTCGCCGCTGGCGGCTTCCTCGTGCTCGCCAGCTCCCAGCTGCCGCCCTGGTGGGGCAACCTGCTGCTGGTGGCGATCTGGGTGGCCGCCGTCGCCCGCGCCCTCAGCTGGTGGACGCCGCACCCGCGTCGCGTGCTGTGGGTCGCGGTCGCCGAACTGGTCGCGTGGTTCGCGATCGTCGTCCTCGGTGCCGCCCTCGGCGGCTGGCAGGCTTGATCAGGCGGGACGCACCCGCAGGATGGCGTCCTCGCCGTTGCCGTTGTCGGTGGCCACCAGCAGGTCGCCGTTCGCCAGCTGCCAGGTGGTGCGGATGCGGCCGTACTGGCGCAGCACGTCGGGGGTGCGCACCTTCTGGAGCTTGCCGCGCTTGTCGAAGCTGAGGAACAGCACCCGCTCGGACTTCTGCACCGCGACCGTCAGAGCACCGTCGTAGGCGCCCCACTCCGACCCGTTCACGAACGACCCGCCGGAGGTGGCCAGGGTCGGATTCCCCGATCGCCAGCGGGCGCCGATCTGCTTGCCGGGTAGGGAGAAATCGGTCATCGGCACCTGCTCGTTGTAGCCGGGCACTGGGTTCCAGCCGTAGTCGCCGCCCTTGCGCAGCTTGTTGACCTCGTCGTCGCGGAAGCTGCCCTGCTCGATCGACCACAGGCTGCCGTCGGCGCGCTGGGCCAGGCCCTGCACGTTCCGGTGGCCGTAGGTGGTGATGTAGCGGGTGCGCTTGTACTGCGAGCGGATGAAGGGGTTCGAGGGCCACGGCTTGCCGGTCTCGGGGTCGAGCCGCAGCGTCTTGCCCCCGAGCGACCGCTTGTTCTCGGGGTTGGTGCCGATCGCGGCGTCGCCGGTGCCGACCAGCATCGAGCCGTCGCGCAGGATCAGCAGCCGGCAGCCGCCGTGCCGTCCGCTGCTGGCCGGGAAGCCGCCGAGCACGGTGCGGATGCGGGTAGCGCTGGTCAGCGCGTCGTCGAGGCGCCAGGCGACGACGCGGACGTCGTGCCCGCCGCCGGAGGTCGTGGCGCCCTGGCAGGTGTAGACGCGCCGGTTCGTGGCGAAGTCGGGGTCGACCTCGAGCCCCATCAGGCCGGTCTCGCCGGAGACCCAGACGGAGCTGGAGGGGAAGTCGAGGGTGCGCGCGGTGCCGTCCTTCCAGACGCTGAGCGACGCACGGTCGCGCTGGGTGTAGATCAGCTCGCCGGTCGGCAGCTGGCGCACGTCCCAGGGCTTGTCGAGCCCGGTGATCAGCCTCGTGACCCGCAGCGCGGGCACGCGGCGGGCGGCCGGGGTCGTCGTCGAGGCGGCTGCGGGCGTGTCGCTCGCGGCGGCGGAGGACGACGTGCCCGTGCGGGGCGCGGCGTCCGGCGCGTCGGGGGAGGCGCAGGCGAGGAGCGGCAGGAGCAGGACCGGCAGCACGGCGGAGGCGATCGGGCGCATGGTGACGACGCTACGCGGCGTGCGCCGGATCACAACCACCCGTTGCGTTCGGCCACGATCGCGGCCTCGGCCCGGTTGGCGGCCCCGGTCTTGCCGATGGCGGCCGAGAGGTGGTTGCGCACGGTGCCGGGGGAGAGGAACAGCCGTCGGGCGATGTCGGCGACCGAGGCGCCGTCGCGTGCGGCCAGCAGCACCTCGGTCTCCCGGGGGCTCAACGGCGACTCGCCGCTGACCAGGCTGTGGGTGGCGAGCGCCGGGTCGACGACCCGCAGTCCCGCATGCACCCGGCGGACGGCGTCGGCGAGTTGGGCGGCCGGGGTGTCCTTGACGACGAAGCCCGAGGCGCCGGCCTTGAGCGCGCGGCGCAGGAAGCCCGGCCGGCCGAAGGTCGTCACGATGAGCACGCGGCAGCTCGGCACGGCGTCGAGCAGTGCCGCGGTGGCCGTGATGCCGTCCATGCCGGGCATCTCGACGTCGAGCAGTGCGACGTCGGGCCGGTGCTCCAGCGCGGCGGGGACGACGGCGTCCCCCGAACCGACCTCGGCCACGACCTCCAGGTCGCTCTCGAGGTCGAGCAGCGCGGCGAGCGCACCGCGCACGAGCGCCTGGTCGTCGGCGAGCAGCAGTCGGATCGTCACGAGCGCTGCACCTCCAGGGCGAAGCCGGGCTCGAGGGCGCGGGTCACCACGGTCGCCCCGACGGCGGCGGCCCGCTCCCGCAACCCGGCCAGCCCGGAGCCGGCGTCGGCGGCCGGCTCCGGCCCGGCGCCGTCGTCGCTGACGCGCACCCGATCGGCGTCCAGGTCGATACGGCACCGGCGCGCCCCGGAGTGCCGGATCACGTTGGTGACGCCCTCGCGCACCGTCCACGCGAACAGCTCGCGCAGGTCGCTGGGCACCTCGTCGGTGGAGTTCGGCAGCTCGGCGTCGATCTGGGCGGCCTCCAACGCCATCCGCGCCCGGGCCAGCTCGCCGGGCAGGGAGAGGTCGCGGTAGCCGGCGACGGCCCGCCGCACGTCGGCCAGCGCATCGCGGCTGAGGCGCTCGAGGTCGGCGACCTCGCGCCGGGCCCGTTCGCGTGCCTCGGGGGAGTCCTGTTCCAGCAACCGGCCGGCCAGTTCGGCCTTCACGGTGATGACGGTCAGCGAGTGCCCGAGGATGTCGTGGAGGTCGCGGGCGAAGCGGGTGCGTTCGTGCTCGACCGCGAGCCGCGCGTTCTCCTGCTCGGCGGCGACGAGGGCGAGGTTGCGCGACATCACGGCCCGCATCCCGAACATCGCGGCGGCCGCGGCGACGACGCCGAACGCGAGGCTGGCCTGGCTGCCCCAGTCCTCCACCGCCCCCAGGGCGAGCACCGCGACCGTCACGACCCCCACGATCGGGAGCGACACCCGCGCCGGGACGGCGATGACGGTCGCCACCGCGATGTAGACGACCGAGGCCATCCCGGACTCGCCGAGCGTGGCGACCATCGTCGTGCCCAGACCCAGCAGCGCCACGAGGTAGGGCACGCTGAAGGACGCCGGCGGGTGGCGCACGAGGCGGGTGCGGTCGGAGCGGATGCGCATCCACAGCGTCATGTACACGGCTGCGAACGCCACCGTCGCGACACCGCCGACGACCCCCGCGACCTGGTCGCGGTGCTGCCAGGCGTGGTGGATCGGGTCGCCGAGGTAGAAGAGCCAGATCGTCGCGAACAGCGGGCCGATCCGGCCGGCGGCGCCGCGCTCGGCGGCGGCCGCCTGCGCCGTGGCGCGGGCCGGATCGGTCTCCATGTCGGGGAGGGTAGCCATCACACGCGCGCGGTGTCGCCGCTCATCCGCCACGCCGCGCCGGCCGTGAACAGCCCGAGCCAGGCCAGGGCGTTGACCACCGCGTACCAGGGCAGCTCGTGGGTCAGCGGGGCGCGCACGACCTCCGCGACGCCGTACATCGGCGTCCAGTAGGCGATGTCGCGCACCCAGCCCGCGAACTGGTCGAGGGGGTAGAACAGCCCCCCGAGGAAGGACAGCAGCGCGAGGCCGGGGCCGAGCACCTGCATGGCGTTCTCGCCCGGGACGACGAAGCCGACGAACACGCCGAGGGCGGCGAAGGTCAGCGTGCCGAGCAGGCACATCGCCGCGCAGCCGACCCACACGTCGGCCGGCATGTCGGCCTTGCCGACCAGGATCCCGACCACGTTCACCACGCCGATCGCGATGCCCCCCAGCGTGAGGGCGGTGAGCGTCTTGACGATCACGTAGGCCACCGGGTGCAGCGGGGTCAGTCGCAGCTGCCGCGACCAGCCCAGCGAGCGTTCGAGCGCGACGGCCGACCCGCAGGCCGCGGCCGTGAGCGCGGCGCCGTACATCGCCATCGACACCAGGATGTAGGCCGCGACGTTGCCCGAGCCGGCGTCGTCCTGCCAGCCGTCCTGGCCGCCGAAGATGAGCAGCAACGCGGCGGGCAGCAGGAGGGCGAGGATCACCGTGCGGCGGTTGCGCAGCATCCGGCGGATCTCGATGCTCAGCAGGGTCGTGTTGAAGCCGCCCAGCGGCGGGACGCGTCGTTCGGTCAGCGTGGTCATCGGTCCTGCTCCTTGCCGGTGAGGGTGAGGAACGCGTCCTCGAGGTTGTGGGCGGTGATCTCCAGGTCATGGGCGGCCGTGCGGGTCAGGAGGTGCCGGGCGACGGCGTCGCTGTCGCGGGCATGCAGGTGCACCTGGTCGCCGCGCACGTCGACCCCGTCGACGCCGTCGAGGGCCGCGAGCTCGGCGATGACCTGCGGGTCGGCGCCGGGAAGCGTGGCGCGGACGACGCGACCGCTGGCCAGCGCCCGGATCTGCGGGCCGGTGCCGTCGGCGACGATGCGGCCCCCGCTGATGAGCACGATCCGGTCGGCGTACTGGTCGGCCTCCTCCAGGTAATGGGTCGCGAACAGCACCGTGCGCCCGTCGGCGGCGTCGCGGCGGATCGCCGACCAGAAGCTGCGGCGTCCCTCGACGTCCATGCCGGTGGTGGGCTCGTCGAGCAGCAGCAGCGCGGGGTCGGAGAGCAGCGCCATGGCGAAGCGCAGTCGCTGCTGCTCACCCCCCGAGCAGGATGCGACCCGGCGTCCGGCGAGGTCGGCGATGCCGGCCTCCTCCAGCACCGCCTCGACCGGGCGGGAGTCGGCGAAGAGGCTCGCCATGTAGGCGACGGTCTCGCGGACGGTCAGGTCCTTGAGCAGGCCTCCGGTCTGCATGACCGCGGCGACCAGGCCGCGGGCGACCGCCTCGCGGGGCGGCATCCCGAAGACCTCCACCTCGCCGGTGGTGGGGCGGGAGAGGCCGAGGATCATGTCGATCGTCGTGGTCTTGCCGGCGCCGTTGGGGCCGAGGAAGGCCACCACCTCGCCGGGCTGGAGGTCCAGGTCGAGGCCCCGCACGGCCTCGACGTCGCCGAAGCGGCGGGTGACACCGCGCAGTCGGACCGCCGAGGCGGTCGCGGCCCGGGTGTCGCGGGAGCGGGTCGTGGTCGTCATGACCTCAGCCTGGCCGCGGTCGCGGCCGGAGGCGTCCACCGAGCGTCACGATCGACCCGTGACGAATGTCAGGGGGGCGCCGTCACCGATGCCGAGCAGCTGTTACCGAACCGTGGGCGGAGTGCTCACGCGTGGTGGACGGTGCGTGGTCGAGGCGCTCGTAATGTTCTGGTTGTCGGGTCCAGCGGGGCCCGGCAACCAGACCCGGGATGGCAGGTCGGAGAAGGCGGCGGGGGGCCGCGCGCTCCGGAAGAAGGCGGTTGGGGGACCGCGCGCTTCCAGTACCTGCCAGTTCTCGGGCCCTGACGAACGGGGCCCGGACGGTGCACGTGGGGGGAGCATCGTCCGGGCCCTATCGGCATTTCTAGAAGGTGTGCTCCGGGCCGGGGAACTCCCCGCTGGCGACCTCGGCGGCGTAGGTGCGCGCCGCCTCGAGCAGGATCGAGCGCACGTCGGCGTAC
This sequence comes from Nocardioides fonticola, assembly GCF_039536805.1. Taxonomy (NCBI): domain Bacteria; kingdom Bacillati; phylum Actinomycetota; class Actinomycetes; order Propionibacteriales; family Nocardioidaceae; genus Nocardioides; species Nocardioides fonticola. The sequence continues at coordinate 292,083 of NZ_BAAAZH010000010.1, forward strand.
TGCTTGACGAACCGCGGCATCCGCCCGGTGCGCAGCCCGAAGGCGTCCTGCCACACCAGCACCTGGCCGTCGCAGCGGTTGCCCGCCCCGATGCCGATGGTCGGGATGTCGAGCGCCGCGGTGACCTCGGCGGCGACGTCGCCGGGCACCATCTCCATCACGATCGCGAACGCTCCGGCCTCCTGCATGGCCTTCGCCTCGGCGACCACCTGGGACGCCGCTTCGCCACGCCCCTGCACGCGGTACCCGCCGAGGGTGTGCTCGGACTGCGGGGTGAAGCCGATGTGGGCCATCACCGGGATGCCGCCGTCCACGAGCTTGCGCACCTGCGGGGTCATCGGCAGCCCGCCCTCGAGCTTGACGGCGTGCGCGCCGGCCTCCTTCATGAACCGCACCGCGGTCAGGTAGGCCTGCTCGGGGCTGGCCTGGTAGCTGCCGAAGGGCAGGTCGGCCACGACGAGGGCGCGCCTGGCGCTGCGGGTGACCGCGCGGGTCAGCGGGATCAGCTCGTCGACGGTCACCGGCAGCGAGGTCTCGTTGCCGTAGACGTTGTTCGAGGCGCTGTCGCCGACGAGCAGCACCTCGATGCCGGCCTCGTCGAAGATCTGCGCGGTGTACTGGTCGTAGGCGGTGAGCATCGAGAACCGCTCGCCGCGCTGCTTGGCCTCGCGCAGGTGGTGGGTGCGGATGCGCCGGGGACCGGTGCCTGCCGTGGCCGCCGGGGCCGGGCTGCCGCCGCCGTAGGGCGAGGGCTGTTCCTGGTCACTCATCGTCGAGTTCCCTTCTCAGGTGACGTCTCGCAGCTCCCTGATGGAGTCCACGGACCGGCTCAGACTAGGCGGGCGGCACCGGGGCGGGGGACGGCGTCGGCGTGTGCGCCTCGTCACGCATCCGGTAGAGGCTCAGGGCGAGCAGCACCACCACGAGCGCGCCGTCGACGGCGCTGACGGTGACGACGAGGGCCGGCAGGCTCGAGGCCAGCAGACCGCAGCCCACGAGGACGGCGACGGCCACCCAGATGAGGTAGACCGAGCGGGTGCCCTGCCGGGCCAGCACCGAGTAGACGACGAGCTGGAGGATGGCCAGCATCGTGCCGAGCACGGCGAACAGCCACAGCCGCGACTGCACGTCGGCGTACTCGTCGCCGCCGACGAAGACCAGCGCGATCGAGCTGAGCAGCCAGGCGCCCAGGGTGCAGGCCGCACCCATCGCGGCGACGAGCCCCGTGCTGCGCAGCAGCGCACGACGCCGGTCGGCAGCGTTCGACATCGCCGGGAACGCCACCACCACCACGAACTGGGGCAGGAACAGCACGGCCTTGGTGAGGATGAGGCCGCCGGCGTAGAGGCCGGCGTCGTGGGAGTCGAGCACGTGGCGGGCCACGACGATGTCGACGTTGGAGAGCCCGAAGAAGGCGAGCAGGGCGGCCGAGCTGGCGACCACCTCGCGACCCACCGCGCGGGCCCCGTGCGCGTCGGCGCCGGGCGCCGGACGCTCGTCGCGGGCGTGCCGCAGCACCCAGCCGCCGATCGCCACCGGCACGAACAGCGCCACCAGGACGCCGATCATCGCGCTGGTCTCGGTGGGGGAGATGAGGATGCACAGGCTGCCGAACACCAGCCGCGGGACGCCGACGGCGAGGTAGACCGCAGCGAGGGGGAACCACCGCCGTTCGCCCTGGAGGATGCCGGCCTGGCCGCCCATGAGGGTCAGCGGCACCGCGGCGACGGCCATGAGCAGCGCCGGGACGATGCTGTCGAGCACGAGCACCTTCCACACCACCGGCGAGAGCACGAGCATGAGCGCGCCCAGGCCCCACGCGCAGCGCCGGGTGGTGCGGACGACGACCTCGGCGATCACCGCGACGTTGTCGGGGTCGGCCGAGATGCGGCGGGCCGCGGTGGCCTGGAGGCCGAGCTGGAGCACCGCCACGACCATGAGCAGCGCCATCATCGAGGCGATGGCGCCGTAGTCGGCCGGGCCGAGCACGCGGGCGGCGACCATCTGGAAGCCGTAGGTGCCGACGTTGGTGACGGCCATCGCGACCGCGATGCCCGCGCTGCCGCGCAGCAGGTCGCGCCAGCCGGTTCGTGCGCCCGACCCGCCGTCGTCCGATGAGTCCTGCTGGGCGTCCGGCGTCTCCGTCGGGGTCGTCACGTCGGCGAGCGTAGTTCAGGAGGTGTCCCGGGCCTACAGTGGCCGGGCCATGGACGCGCCCGCCTCGACCCGCCGCGACACGGCGGTGCGCTGGGCGCTCTACGTGGCCTTCGCGGCGGTCATGCTCACCGAGCAGTACGGCCGCACCACCAACGACACCCGCCTGGAGCTCACCGAGGCCCCGGGGTCGTTCCTCCGCGGCGCTCTGAGCCTGTGGGACCCGCAGGTCTCGCTGGGGCAGATCCAGAACCAGGCCTACGGCTACCTCTTCCCGCAGGGGCCGTTCTTCTGGCTGGGGCACCTCGCGGGGCTGCCCGGGTGGCTGGTCGAGCGGTCGTGGTCGGTGCTGCTGGTGATCGCCGCCTGCGAGGGCGCACGGCGGGTCGCGCGGGCGGTCGACGTCGTCCCGGCCGCGGCGACGGTGGCCGGTCTCGTCTACGCCCTGACCCCGCGGATGGTCGCGGAGGTGGGGGTGCGCAGCGCCGAGATCCTGCCCGCGGTGGCGCTGCCCTGGGCGCTGCTGCCGCTGCTGCATCTGCTGCGCGGTCGCCAGCGCCCCTGGGTGGCCGCGGTGCTCTCCGCGGCCGCGTTCGCCTGCGGGGGCGGTGTCAACGGCACCGCCACGGCGGCCCCCGCCGGCCTCCTGGCCGTCTGGATCGGCTGGGCGTGGTGGCAGCGGCGGGTGACCTGGCGCTTCGTCGGTCTGTGGACCGCGCTCATCGTGGCGGTCGACCTGTGGTGGCTGGCCTCCCTCGTGCGGCTGGGCGCCTCCAGCCCGCCCTTCTACGACTACGTCGAGGACGCGCGGACGACGACCGACACCGCTGGCGCGTCGGCCGCGCTGCGCGGGGCGAGCAACTGGGTGAACTACCTGACCTCCGGCGGCGCGCGCTGGTGGCCGGCCGGGTACGAGGTCTCCTTCTCGCCGTGGGTCGTGGCCGCCACCGCCGTGATCGCCGCCGCCGGGGTGGTCGGGCTGGCGCGGCACCGCGGCCCGTTCCGGGTGCCGTGGCTGCTCGGGCTGCTGCTCGGGTTCGCGTTCGTGACGATCGCCCACGTCGGCACCGCCACCTCGCCGGCGGCATCCGCGCTGCGCGACCTCCTGGACGGCGTCCTCGCGCCGTTGCGCAACGTGCCGAAGGCCGACCCGATCATGCGGCTGCCGTTGGCGATCGGTGCGGGCCTGCTCGCCCAGGAGGCGCTCGCCGTCGTCCGGCCCGCCCGCAGGTGGCGGGAGGCGCTGCGCCCGGCCGTCGGCGTGGCGGTCGTCGGCGCGCTGGTGGTCGGCCTGCTGGGGGCGGCTTGGCCGCTGCTGAGCGGACGCACCCGCACGCCCGGCTGGGAGGAGTTCCCCACCGCCTGGCAGCAGGCATCGGAGTTCCTCGACGAGGGCACCCGCGAGGGCGACGACGGCGCGGTGTGGGTGGTGCCCGGCTCCGGGTTCGCGATCCAGACCTGGGGCTGGACGATGGAGGAGCCGCTCCAGGTGCTCGGCGACACCCCGTGGCTGACCCGCTCGCAGGTGCCGTTGACGCCGCCGGCGACGATCCGGCTGCTCTCGGCACTGGAGACCTACCTCGAGACCGGCACCGGCTCGCCCGCCCTCGCCGCGACGCTGCGCCGCATCGGCGTCGACCGCGTGCTCCTGCGCCACGACCTCGACCAGGCGCCCGCGCAGGGCATCGACCCCGACCTCGTCGCCCGCGCCCTCGCGCGCTCGCCCGGCATCACCCGGGTCGCGACCTTCGGCCAGGCCGACCTGGGCCCGGCGATCGAGATCTTCACCGTGCGCGGCGGCTCGGACGGCGTCCGCGCGCGGCCGCTGGACGCCGTGCGCACCATCGCCTCCTCCGTCGAGGACGTCGTGGCGGCGCTCGGCGCCGGCCTGCTCGGGGACGACGAGCCCGCCGTCGTGCCGGGTGGCCCGGGCGTGCAGGCGGGGCCGGCGCAGATCCTCGGCGACGGCTTCCGCGATCGGGAGCGCGACTTCGGCCGCGTGCACGACGCGGAGTCGAACGTGCGCGCCGCGGACGAGCCGAACCACAGCGGCCGGATCGTCACCGACTACCCCGGACCCGACGGTGCGCGACCGGTCACCGCCCGTTACAGCGGCATCGCCTCGGTCGACGCGACGACCTCGAACGGCTGGCCCGGCATCCTCGGCGCGATCCGCCCCGAGACCGCGCCCTGGTCGGCCCTCGACGGCGACCCGGGCAGCTACTGGCTCTCCGCGCCCTTCACCGACGCGGTCGACCAGGGGATCGCGGTGCGGTTCGCCGATGCGCGGTCGCTCCGCACGGTCACGATCGACCAGCCGGTGGCCGTCGTCGGCCAGCAGATCGTGGGCAGCTGGCGGGTCGCGATCACCACGGTGCCGGGGGAGGACGCCGTCCGGCCGCAGGTGGTGGACGCCGACCCGGTCACCGGCCGCGCGCGCCTCCGGCTCCCGGCCGATGTGCGGGCCACGGCGGTGCGGGTCAGCGCCGTCGACGTGCCCGAGCCCGATGGCCAGATCGGCATCAGCGAGCTCGGGTTCGACCCCGATCCGGCGCCGTCCCGCACGCTGGTCGTGCCGACCCCTGCGAGCGGCCTCGCGCCCGCGGCGTCCCTGCTGTTCGGCGCGGTGCCCGAGACCCGTGCCTGCGACCCGACGCTCCTCGGCCCCGACTGCGACCCCGCGCGCGCCCGGCCGAGCGAGGAGTCCACCGGCATCGACCGCACGGTCACCCTCGACGCCGCCGCCACGTACCGGCTGCGAGGCGCGGTCGTGGCCCGCTCGCGCCCGGGCACCGCCGAGCTGCTCCAGCCCGCACGCGGCGCGGGTCCGAGCATCACCGCCAGCTCCTGGCTGGGCGACGACCCCGGGGTCTCGGCCCGGGCGACCACCGACGGCGACCCGCGCACCTCCTGGATCGCCGATCCGCGCGACCCCGCCCCCACCCTCACCGTCGACCTCGGCGCGCGTCGCACCCTGCGCGGCATCAGCGTCGCAGCGCCCACGGGCTCGGCCGTGCGACCCACGAGCGTGGTGATCGCGGCGGGCGGCGAACAGCGCACCGTCGACCTGCGCGGGCTCGCCGGACTCGGCGGGGAGCCCCGCACGATCGCGTTCGCGCCGCTGGCGGCCCGTCGCGTCACCCTCACCTTCGCCGCCGACGGTCGGCCGGGCCTCCCGCTCGGCCTCTCGACGCTGCGCCTGCGCGGCGCCGACCTCACCGTGCCGATCGACGGCGCGGCACCCACGGGCGCCGGCTGCGGCTTCGGTCCGCCGCTGCGCGTCGACGGCGTCGTCCATCCCACGCGGGTCATCGGCCCGCTCGGCGCCGTGCTCGGCGATGCGTCCCTGGAGGTGCGCTCGTGCGACGGGCCGCTGCGGCTGGCGGCCGGCACCCACCGCATCGCGCTCGCCTCGACCGAGCAGTTCCAGCCCACCTCGCTGCGGCTGCTCGGCGCCGACGCGCCCGCGACCGCCGACGCCGACCGCGCCGTCACCGTCACCGATCGCACCCGCACGAGCATCGACCTCGAGGTGGCCGGCGGCGCGGCGGCCCTGCTCTCGCTGCCGCAGAGCTACAACCGCGGCTGGCGCGCTGTGCTCGTCGACGACGCCGGACGCCGCACCGACCTCGCCGCCCTCCAGCTCGACGGCTGGGCCCAGGGCTTCGAGCTGCCGGCCGGTGCCGGTGGCCGTGTCGAGCTGACCTTCGCACCCCAGCGCGGCTACGCGATCGGTCTGGTCGGCGGTCTCGGTCTGCTCGGCGTCGTCCTGCTGCTCGCGCTGGTGCTGCTCGCGACCCGGCGTCCGGGGCCTGCGGTGCCGATGGTCAGCACGCGCCCTGCCGGTCGGGCTACGCGGTGGGTAGCGATCCTGGCCGGGTTGCTCGTCTCCGGTCCCTTCGCCGCCCTCGCCGCGGCCGTGGCCGTCGCGGTGTCGCCTCGCGGACGCCGTCCGCGGGCCGTCGCCGGCCTGGTCGGCGGCCTCCTCCTGGTGGCGGGGGTGATCGCGCTCGTGGTCGACGTCGTCCGCGCACCGCAGTACCCGGGCGATCTCGCCGATCAGGCCACCGCCTGCGGCGTGTGGCTGCTCGCCGTCCTCGCCCTCGCCTCCCCGCCGGAGCCGGAGTGAGGAGCCGGGTCGCGGTGCCGGCCGTGACGGTCGTGGTGACCGTGGCCGTGCTCGCGCCGCTGCTCGTGCGCGGCGGCTACGCGCTGGTGGGCGACATGGTCTTCGTGCCCCACCAGCCGTGGAAGGCGGCCTGGTGGGGCGGCGACGGCGCACTGCCGCGGGCGGTGCCGATGGACGCCCTGGTCTCGATCGTCACCCAGCTCCTTCCCGGGTGGGTGCTCCAGCGGGTGCTGCTCCTCGGCGCCTTCCTGGCCGGCGGTCTCGGCATCGGCCGGCTCGTGCGGGCGTTGCGACCCGATGCCGGGCTCGCCGTCGTCGCGGCGGTGACGCTCTACCTGTGGAACCCGTGGGTGCACGACCACCTGGCGATGGGGCAGTGGGCGATCCTCGCGGGCTACCTCCTGCTGCCCTACGCCGCGCTGGCCGCGCACCGGGTGCGGGCCGACGGCGTCCGGGCGGGTGCGCCCGGGCTGGTGCTCGCCCTCACGGCTGCGGCCGTGTGCAGCCCCGCCAGCGGCGTCATGGCCGTGCTCACCGCGCTCGTGCTCGTCCTCCCGCGGCGCGCGGACGCCGCCGCCACCCTCGCGGTCGGGGCGATCGCGAACCTGCCGTGGCTCGTGCCGTCGGCCGCCGCCACCGGTGCTCGGGTGTCGACCGGCGGGGTGTTCGCGGCCTTCGCGCCGCGCGGGGAGTCCGACCTCGGCGTCGTCGCGAGCCTGCTGAGCCTCGGCGGCACCTGGAAGACCTCGGTGGCCGCGCCCGAGCGCGGCTCGGCGGTGATCGTGGGCCTCGCGGTGCTGCTCACGCTGACCTGCCTGGTCGGTGCCGCTCTCGCGCGCCGTAGGGGTGACGACGCCGCGCGGGCCACCGTCGACCGGCTCGCCGTGCTGGCCCTCCTCGCCCTCGCGATCGCGCTGCTGCCCGTGCTGCCCGGTGGGGCCGGGGTGCTCGACGACCTGGCCGGCTCGGTGCCGGGGCTGGCCCTGTTCCGCGACGCCGAGCGCTACCTCGCCCCGGCGGCGCTGGTGCTCGCGGTCGGCGCGGTCGACGTCGTCCGCGACCTGCTCGACCGGGCCGTACCGGGGCGCGGGTCGCTGCGGGCGGCCGCGGCGCTCGTCGTGGTGGCGCCGGTGCTGTTCCTGCCCAGCCTGGCTGGCGGAGCCGGTGCGCTCGACCCGGTCGACTACCCGCCCGGGTGGGACGCCGTCGCCGACCGGCTCGCGGCCGCCGACGCCCCCGTCACCGTGGTGCTGCCGTGGGAGGGCAACTACCGCGGCTTCGCGTGGAACCCCGAGCACGCGGTGCTCGACCCCGCGCCGCGCTACCTGCCCGGCACGGTGGTCATCGACGACCGGCTGGTGCTCCAGCAGGAGGGCCGCACGGTCGTCGTCCCCTCCGAGGATCCCGCTGCGCGGGCCGTCGACGCCGCGCTGGGGGCCACGACACCGCAGGCGCGGGCCGCGGCGCTCGCAGATCTGGGCGTGACCCATGTCCTGCTCGAGACGCCTCAGGACGCCGCCGCGGCGGCCGATCAGCGTGCCGACCTCCCCGCCGGCACCGACGTCGTCGAGGCCGACGGGCTGCTCCTGCGCGCCCTTCCTCCGCCGTCCGCCGCGCCCGCATCCACCGAACGGATCATCACCGGATCGTCCGTTCGGTTGAGATTCTCCGTCGGTGTGTCGAATGCGTTAACGAGTCTCCTGGCGGGGGTTATGGTCGTCGTCACATCGCGGCGAGCAGGCCTGGGGAGGGACCGCCGCCGTCGATGACCGGGGGAGGGACTTCAGCTTGAACATCATCGTGTCCGCAGTCGTCGGCAGCATCCTGGCCACCGCCGCTCTGGTGGGTGGCGTGCAGGCCGCGCAGGGCGGCGATCAGAAGCCGGTCGACGCCGACCGCCTGTACTCCTACTCGGACAAGTAGCCCGAGCCCGAGCACAGCCACCCCGCCGTCGGCGGGGCAGTCCGGGGACGACGCGTCCCCGTCGCACCCAGCGCACGACCGGGGAGGGCCGTGGCGCTGGACGGCATCGGAGTGGGAGGTCCGCATGCTGCAGGTGATCATCCCTGCCTACAACGAGGTGGCCCGGCTGCCGCGCACGCTGCGCGAGCTGCGGCGTCACGTCGCCCGTTCGGCGACGCTGGCGGGCCGGGTCGAGGTGCTGGTCGTCGACAACGCCAGCACCGACGCGACCGCCGAGGTCGCCCGGGCCGCCGACAGCGCGGCCCTGCCCGTGCGGGTCGTGGCCTGCGCGACGCCCGGCAAGGGCGCCGCCGTCCGCACCGGCTTCCTGGCCGCCGCACCCGATGCCGAGGTCATCGGCTTCATGGACGCCGACGGCGCCACCCGCCTCGACGCGCTCGACCGCGCGATGCGCCTGCTCGACGCCGGTGCGGAGGTCGTCATCGGCAGCCGCGGCCTGGCCGACTCCGAGACCGAGGCCCGCCACAGCCGCCTGCGCGACCACGGTGCGCGTGCCTACCGGGCCTGCGCCGCGCGCATCGTGCCCGGCGTCGCCGACACCCAGTGCGGGTTCAAGCTGCTGCGCGCCGACCTGGCCCGCTCGGTGGCCGCCGACCTGCGTGCCGAGGGGTTCGCCTTCGACGTCGAGCTGCTCGCCCGGGCCCGCGCCCACGGCGCCCGCATCGTCGAGGTGCCCGTGTGGTGGGTCGACGTCCCGGGTTCGACCTTCGACCCGGCGCGCCACGGCCTGGACTCCTTCACCGAGCTCGCCCGCATCGCCTGGCGCGGACGCCGTCACGGGTTCGCGCCCGCGGCCGCACCCGTCGTCCCGCTGCGCCCGGTCGTCCCGTTCGGCGCGGTCGAGCTGCCGCTCGTGGCCGGAGGCGAGCGATGAGCGCGCCGCGCACCGACCTCGACGGCGCCCGGGTGGCGATCGTCAACTGGCGCGACCTCGACCACCCGCTCGCCGGGGGAGCCGAGCACTACGCCTGGCACGTGGCCCGCGCCGTGCGCGACGCCGGCGCCGAGGTCGAGTTCCTCACCGCCCGCGCACCCGGCCAGACGCGACGCGCGAGCGTCGAGGGCATCCGCATCGACCGCGCCGGCGGCGTCCTCGGGTTCTACCCGGCGGCACTGGCCCGGCTGCTGCGCCGTCGTCGGCGGATCGACCTGGTCGTCGACTGCTCGGCAGGCATCCCGGCGTTCTCGCCGCTCGTGCTGCGTCGCCGCACCCCGGTGGTGCTGGTGGTCCACCACGTGCACCAGGACCAGTTCGCCACCTACTTCCCGCGCCCGGTCGCGGCCCTCGGTCGCTTCCTGGAGCGCGCCTCGGCACGCGTCTACCGCCGTCGTCGCGTGCTCGCGGTCTCGGAGTCGACCCGCACCGAGATGCGGCACCGGCTGGCCTGGCACGGCCCGATCGGCATCCTCGCCAACGGCGCCGACCGGCCCGCCGTCGACGTCGTCCCCGAGGCCAAGCAGCCGGGGCGCATCGCGGTCCTCGGCCGCCTGGTCACCCACAAGCGGGTGGACGCCGTCGTCGAGGCGTTCGCGGCTCTGCTGGCCGACCCGACCGGCCTGGCGCCGGCCACGGCGGCCGGACTGCACCTCGACGTCGTCGGTGCCGGACCGGAGTCGCCGCGGCTCGCCGCCCGGGTCGCCGAGCTGGGGCTGGCCGAGCGGGTCACGCTCCACGGCTTCGTCGAGGAGACCGCGAAGACCGAGCTCCTCACCGCCGCGAGCCTGCACGTGTGCGCCTCCGACGCCGAGGGCTGGGGCCAGGTGGTCATCGAGGCCGCCGCGCACGGCACGCCCACGCTGGCCCGCGACGTCCCCGGTCTGCGCTCCTCGATCCGCGACGGCGAGACCGGCTGGCTGCTGCCCGAGGCCGATCCCGAGCCGCTGCCGCAGCGGCTCCTGGCCGGCCTGCGCGCCGCACTGGTCGAGCTCGACGAACCCGAGACCGCCGCGCTGCTCGTCAAGCGCACCCAGGCCCATGCGGCCGGCCACGACTGGCCGGCCATGCACGCGCGCACCCGCGCGCTGCTCACCACCGAACTCGCGACCGCGGCGTCCCGCCGGTCGCCCGCCATCGCACGTCCGGGCCGTCCGGACGTCGCACTCGAGAGGTAATCCCATGCGACGACTCGTCCGTTCCCGGCTCCTGGCGCCGGTCCTCATCGCTCTCGGGGCGTTCCTCCTGGTCGCCGCCGTGCTGGTGCGCGCCTACGCGTACCCGGCGCTGGCCCGGGTGCCCAACAACTACGACTCGATGACCTACCTGCAGGGCAGCGGCGTCACGATCTTCGACACCGACCCCGAGGTGCTGGCGCCGATCACCACCGACCTGTCGATCTCCTCGCACACGATCGCGGGCAACTACCCCGACGCGCCGAAGGGCGTCGTGGTGTGGGCGAACTCGACGACGGTGAAGCGGGCCGACGGCGGCATCTTCCAGCAGTCGACCGAGCTCACGCCCTTCGACGCCGTCACCGGCGCGGCCTCCGACTACAACGTCGGCTTCTCCTCGGCCACCGAGGGCCAGCGTGACGACGTCATCCGCGAAGGCCAGGTCTACAAGTTCCCGTTCAACACCCAGAAGCGCGACTACCAGCAGTGGGACGCCGCGCTGGGCGAGGCGACGACCGCGAAGTTCGTCGGCACCAGCTCGATCCAGGGCCTGCCGGTCTACACGTTCGTGCAGACCATCGAGCCCACCGCGATCGACACCGTCGAGGTGCCCGGCGCGGTCTTCGGCTCGAAGGCCCCCAGCGTCGAGGCCACGATGATGTACGGCATGGTGCGCACGCTCTCGATCGAGCCCGCCACCGGCAGCCCGGTCAACCGGGTCGAGCAGCGCACGCAGTACCTCAGCTACCAGGGCAAGGACGTGCCGGCCTTCGAGGGCACGGTCGCCTACACCCCGCAGACCATCACCGACGTCGTCGACCAGCTCAAGACCCAGGCCCCGCTGCTCAACGCCGCCCGCCTGGCGCTGCCGGTTGGGTTCGGCCTGGCCGGCCTGGTGCTGCTCAGCGGCGGCATCGTGCTCGCCCGGCGTCGGCAGAGCGTGCAGCACGACGCCGACGAGCGCGAGCTCGTCGAGGTCTGACCTTCCGGCTCAGGCCCTCAGCTCCGCGACGATCGCGGCCAGGACGCCGTCCAATCGGGCGGCGTCCCAGCCGTGTCGCGGGCCCGAGGCTCGCAGCGTCAGGCGCGTGACGTCGTCGAGCGTCAGCGCGCCCAGCGCGAGCCCGCCGCTGCCGGTGGCGGGGGAGAAGCGCAGGTCGGACGCCGCGGGCGCACCCACCCGGCCGAGGTGGGAGACCAGGAACGTCGACCCGAGGCGCGGACCCAGCACGCGCAGTGCCACCCGGGTCAGGGCCTCGGCCGCGACCCCGGCGCCTGCCGCCGGCGGTGGCTGGATCGGTGCCGTGCGCAGGGCGGCGGCCACGGCCTCGGCGTCCAGGCCCTCGACGCCGGTGAGGCGCAGCAGCGCGCTGTCGTCGTGGATCGGCCCGTCGCTCGTCGGTCGACCCGCACCGACGGCCACGGCGACCTGACGGCGTCCGCCGGTGCGTACGGCGGCCACCCGTGCGACCGCGTGCACGAGGGCCGCGGTGCCGTGGTGGCCGGGCGCATCGGCCTCGACGATCACCTCTCCGGCCGTCGCGACGGCGTCGGGGCCGGGGGAGAGGCGGGCCGGCGGATCGCGCAGCACCTCGCGCAGCCGGGACGACGTCGTGCCGCTCGCGGTCGGTCGGTCGGCGACCCCGCGGGCGTCGGTGCGCACGCCGCCGTCGACCAGGGCGTCGAGGATGCGCAGCAGGCCGAGCCCGTCGACGAGATCGTGGACCGCGCCGATCGTGATCTCGGCCCCGTCGCGGGCCAGGGCCACGGGCGGGCCGGTCAGCACGGCGTCCCAGCCGCGGCCGGTGATCGGGGTGCTCGCCGGCCACTGCTGGGCGCTGAGCAGCGCCTGCCAGCGGGCGGCGAGGTCGGCGTCGTCCGGCACCTCGTGGAGGCGCGCCCGCAGCAGGATCCGCCAGGTGGGCGTGAGGCTCACGGCTTCACGATGCGCGCCACCAGGCTGATGCCGGGCAGGCGCTGCACCGGCAGCACGCGTTCGGTCATCACGGCCGCGCGCAGGCCCGCGTTGACCAGCGGATGCACCTGCTCCATCTCGCTGTCGGAGTCGTTGTGGCGACGGCGCAACCGGGCGATCGGCCGCAGCAGCACGTTCCACGAACGCAGGTCGACGACCTGGAGACCCGCGCCCTCGATGACCGCGGTCAGTCCCGCGCGGTCGTAGCGGCGCACGTGCCCGAGCGCGACGTCGTGGCCGCTCCACAGGTCCATGCCCGCCGGCACCGCGACCAGCGCCCGGCCGCCGGGCTTGAGCACACGCGCGGTCTCGCGGGCCACCGCGGCGTCGTCCTCGATGTGCTCCCACATGTCGGTCGACATGACGAGGTCCATGCTCGCGTCGGCGAAGGGCAGCCGCTGCGCGTCGCCGCGCACGACCGCGAGGTCGCGGGAGCGCGCCAGCTGCGCGGCCACCGGCGAGTACTCCAGGCCGGTCACCCGCCAGCCGAGGTCGCGCAGGACGCCGGTGTTGCCGCCGCCGCCGCACCCGACGTCGAGCGCCCGGCCCGGCGTCAGCGGCCCGACCAGGCGGCGCACCAGGGCGCGGCGTTCGGCGTACCACCAGTGCCGCTGCTCCAGGGCCGCCGACTTGCGGATCTCCTCCTCGTCCACGCCCGGAGCGTAGCCGCGATATCGGGCTGCGCCCGGTAGCGACGTCGTCCCACACTGGGCGGCATGGGTCCTCACCTCGCCGACGCCTTCGCGCACGTGCTGCACGACCTCGAGGTCTGCGCGGCGCCGATCCCGCGGATCGAGGAGTCGGACTGGCAGACCTGGCCGGGTGCGGAGTCGGCGATGCTGGGGGACGTCGACGGCTCGGGCACCGGGGTGTGGGTCGACACGACCGCCAGCGCGGCCGAGCGACTGGCGATGCTCGCCGACCAGGTGCAGGACTGGGCGGTGGAGAGCGTGCGACGAGGCACCCGCTCGAACTGGCCGCCGTGCCCGGCGCATCCGGCGAACCACCCGCTGCAGGCGGTGGTCGTCGACGACGCCGCTGTGTGGCGGTGTCCGCGGTCGGCGGAGGTCGTCGCGGAGATCGGGCACCTGGTGGTATGACGGACGCCACACCTAGCCGAAGTCGATCGGATCAGTTGACTTAACGTGACGCGTCGTCCCTCCCCCCTCGCCCTCGTCGTCCTCGCCGCGGCAGCCGTCGCCGGGGCCGTCGTGCCGGGTGCCGCTCCCGCCGCGCCGGCCGCGCCGTCGTCCCTGACCTGCCGCACCCCGGTGGCACCGCACGAGCCGCCGTGCAACCCCCACCTGGCGCTCTCGGGATGGGGCGGCAGCCACCGCAACTCCTACGCGAGCGGCTCCTCGCCCTACCCGGCCCCGCACGCGGACGACGACGTCACGCGGCAGCGCATCACCCTGCCCGGGCTGCCCTCCGCGGTGCCGATCACGGTGACCTTCTCCAGCCGGTACGCCGACGGCGGCCGCGTGGCGTGGATGTCGACGGTGGCGCCCTCGGCGATCCACAAGGTCGACGTCGCCAGCGGCGACATCATCGACACCCTGACGCCCTCGCAGTCGGTGAACAGCATCGGCATCTCGGGCGCCTACAACGTGCTCGACCGCGACGACCACTTCTTCGTCGGCCGCTCCTCCTCCATCGAGGTCTACGGCGACGAGACGCCGGGGGAGCGCACCTCCCCGATCGCGCTGCTCGACTCCCTGACGCTGCCGGCCTCCGCGCTGTGCGGCGACGACAAGCTCGTCGGCATCACGATGACCTACGACGGCTACATCGCCTTCGCCACCGCCCGCGGCGTCGTCGGCGTCGTCCCGCGCGACCTCGACCGCTTCGACAGCAAGCACCTGCAGACGGTCAACCTCAACCAGGGCCGCTGCGACGAGGCCGACGACGACCTCGAGATCGTGTCGAACTCGATCTCCGCCGACGAGACGGGCGGCATCTACGTCGTCACCTCGCAGGCGATGAACCGCGTGCAGTGGAACGGACGCCGTCTGCGGCTGGGCTGGAAGGCCGGCTACAACGTCGGCCCGCCGCCGAGCGGCGTCCGCCTCGGTGCCGGCTCGGGCTCGACCCCCGACGTCATGGGCACCGCGAAGGACCGCGACCGCTTCGTCGTCATCACCGACGGCGGCCCGCTGATGAACCTCGTGCTGTTCTGGCGCGACCGCATCCCGCAGGGCTGGAAGCCGATCGCCAAGGGCCTCGACCGCCGTATCGCCTGCCAGGTGCCGGTGACCTTCGGCGACCCGAACGCCACCCGCACCACCTCCGAGCAGTCGGTGCTCACCAACGGCTACACCAGCGTGATCGTCAACAACAGCCTGACGAACGAGTCGGTGCTCGACGCGCTGCCCGCCCAGATCCGCCCGATCGTGGCCGCCGAGCTCGGCGGCGTCCCGCAGCAGGCGCCGTACGGCATCGAGCGCATCGACTGGAACCCGCGCACCCGCACCTGCCAGGTGAAGTGGGCCAACCCGGAGGTCTCGATCCCCAACGCCATCCCGACGTTGAGCACCGAGTCGGGCCTCATCTACGGCCAGGGTCAGCGCAACGGCCTGTGGGGCCTGGAGGGCATCGACCTGCGCACGGGCGCCCAGCGCCTCTGGGTGCCCTCCACCCCGACGCCCGCGAGCAACTCCTTCTACGCCGCCACCGAGGTCGGCCCCGACGGCGACGTCTGGCAGGGCACCAGCGGCGGCATCGACCTCTACCGCGGCCCCGACCGCACGGGTCCGCGGATGCGCTGAGGGTCAGAGGTCGCGCTTGAAGCCCACGTGGCTCGCGGTGTACCCGAGCCGCTCGTAGAAGCGGTGGGCGTCCTCGCGGGAGGCGTCGCTGGTGAGCTGCGCGAGCCGGGCACCCCGGCTGCGGCCGTAGCGATGGGCCCACTGGATCATCGCGCCGCCGAGGCCGGTGCCGCGGGCCGCCTGAGCCACCCGCACCGCCTCGATCTGCAGCCTCATCGCTCCGCCCCGCGAGAGTCCGGGGACGAGGGTGAGCTGCATGGTGCCGACGACCGCGCCCTCCTCGTCGCGGAACACTGTCAGCAGGTGCCGCGGATCCTCGTCGATCTCGCTGAAGGCCCGAAGGTACGGCTCCAGGGACGCCGCCTCCCGCGCGCTGCCGAGCGGGTCGTCGCTGAGCAGCGCGACCAGCGCCGGGACGTCGTCCACCTGCGCTCGATGCACGCCGAACCGCCGCCCGCCGGCCTCCAGGATGTCGAGCGCCTCCGAGTCGTCCGCCTCCATGCGGTGAACCATCGCACGCCGGGTTGTCGCGGTGGTCGAGGTGCCCGGGCCATGCCGGTGGTTGAGGTGCCCGAGCCGTGCCGGTGGTTGAGGTGCCCGAGCCCCTAGGCGAGGGCCGCGAAACCCGGTGAGTCGGACGCCGTGCGGTACCGGTGGGCGGTTGGGTGCGGCCACTTCGAGGCTCGCTTCGCTCGCACCTCAGTGACCGGACGGGCCGTGCTGGTGGTTGAGGTGCCCGAGCCCCTGGGCGAGGGCCGCGAAACCCGGTGAGGGACGAGGCAGCCTGAACCCACGACGCCTACATCGACCTCCTCCGAAATTGTCGGTGGTCGTCTCTAGCGTGGTCCTCATGTTCGATCTCGGGATCCTCGAACAGCTGTCACCCACCCCTTCCACGGGGGTGGCTGCGCAGCCGCTGCCGCATGACCCGGTGGCGATGCTCGAGGAGATCACCGCACTCGAAGACAGCATCAATCGGTTGCAGGCCCGGCAGGCTCGGCTGGCGGTGGAGTTGGCGCAGGTGCGGGCGGTGGAGTCCATGCCGCGT